>DATIBI010000121.1:0-12690 GCA_035457605.1 Nocardioidaceae bacterium | reverse complement strand
CAGGGCGGCCTCGGCCTGCCCGACGAGTCCTACTACCGCGAGGACAAGTTCGCCGACATCCGCGCCGCCTACCTCGCGCACCTGACCCGGATGTGGGCGCTGGTGGGCCGCGACGACGCCGACGCGGCCGCGCAGACCGTGCTCGACGTGGAGACCCGCCTGGCACAGGGCCACTGGGAGCGCTCGGAGACCCGCGACGTCATCAAGACCTACAACCTGACCTCGTTCGAGGAGCTCGTCGCGCTCGCCCCGAACGTCGACTGGGCCGCGTGGTCGGAGGGCCTCGGCGCCCCCGACGGGGCGTTCGCGGAGACGATCGTCCGCCAGCCGAGCTACCTCACCCACCTGTCTGCCGCGCTCGAGGAGATCCCGGTCGAGCAGTGGCGCGAGTGGCTGGGCATGCGGGTCATCCGCCGCGCGGCGCCGTACCTGCCCTCCGCCTTCGTCGCGGAGAACTTCGACTTCTACGGCCGCACGCTCAACGGCACCCCGGAGCTGCGCGCCCGCTGGAAGCGCGGCGTCTCGCTGGTGGAGGGCGCCCTGGGAGAGGCGGTCGGCGAGGAGTACGTCGCCCGGCACTTCCCGCCCCGGTCCAAGGAGATCATGGACGACCTGGTCGCCAACCTGATCGAGGCCTACCGCCGCAACATCGAGAAGCTCGACTGGATGGGCGAGGACACCAAGCAGCGGGCCTACCGCAAGCTGGAGACGTTCAACCCGAAGATCGGCTACCCGAAGAAGTTCCGCGACTACTCCGCACTCGAGGTCGACCCCGCCGACCTGCTCGGCAACGCGACCGCCGCGGCCGCGTTCGAGACCGACCGGCAGCTGAACAAGATCGGGTCGCCTGTGGACCGCGACGAGTGGTTCATGCTGCCGCAGACGGTGAACGCCTACTACAACCCGGGCACCAACGAGATCTGCTTCCCCGCCGGGATCCTGCAGAAGCCGTTCTTCGACCCCGACGCCGAGCCGGCCGAGAACTACGGCGGGATCGGGGCCGTGATCGGCCACGAGATCGGGCACGGCTTCGACGACCAGGGCTCGCAGTACGACGAGGTGGGCAACCTCAACGAGTGGTGGACCACGGAGGACCGGGAGCGGTTCACCGAGCGGTCCCGGGCGCTCATCGAGCAGTACGACGGGTTCTCCCCGCGTGACCTGCCCGGCGAGAAGGTCAACGGCGCGCTCACCGTCGGCGAGAACATCGGCGACCTCGGCGGGCTCACCATCGCGCACAAGGCGTACCTGATCAGCCTCGACGGCTCGCCGGTCCCCGACGACGGTGGCGTGACCGGGTCGCAGCGTCTGTTCATGAACTGGGCCTACTGCTGGCGGACCAAGCGGCGCCCCGAGCAGGCGCAGCAGTTCCTGACCATCGACCCGCACAGCCCGCCGGAGTTCCGCGCGAACATCGTGCGCAACCTCGACGAGTTCCACGAGGCGTTCGGCACCCAGGCCGGGGACGGGCTGTGGCTCGACCCCGAGGCGCGGGTCCGGATCTGGTGACCGCGCCGGCCGTGCCCACGCTGGCACGGGCCGGAACGTGGTCAGGGAGTGCTGACGGGCTCCCGGTCCGCGTGGGCGGAGAACGGGTTGGGGATCGCGTCGAGCAGGGTGCGGGTGTACTCGTGCCTCGCCTCGCGCACGACCCGCGCGGTGGGCCCGCGCTCGACGATCGCGCCCTGGTGGAGCACGAGCACCTCGTCGGCCAGCAGCCGCGCGCTGAGCAGGTCGTGGGTGATGTAGAGCATGGCGATGCGTCGGTGCCGCACCAGGCCCTGCAGCAGCTGGAGGATCTCGGCGCGGATCGACACGTCGAGCATCGAGATCGGTTCGTCGGCCACGAGCACCTCGGGCTCGGGAGCCAGGGCGCGCGCGGTGACGACCCGCTGCCGCTGCCCGCCGGAGAGCTGGTGGGGCAGCTTGTCGAGGTACGCCGACGCGGGTGAGAGCCCCACGCTCTCGAGGAGCTCACCGGCCCGGTGCCGGGCGGCGTCCCCCCGCAGCCCCTGGTAGTTGGCCAGCGGCCGGGAGAGCGTGTACGCCACGGAGTGGGCGGGGTTGAGCGCGCTGAACGGGTCCTGGAAGACCATCTGCACGTGCCGGCGGTACTCCCGCAGCCCGCGGCCGCGCAGCCGGTCCACCCGGACGTCCCCGAACGAGATGGTTCCGCTGCTGGGCCGCTCGACACCGGTGACCAGCCGCGCGAGGGTGGTCTTCCCGCTGCCGCTCTGACCGACCAGCGCGGTGACCCGGCCGGCGTGCAGGGCGAAGCCGGCGTTCTCGACCGCCGTCACCGTCGTGGTGGTGAGCCGCTGCCGCCGGGAGTAGACCTTCGCCACCTCGTCCACCACGAGCACCGGGTCGGCACCGGCCGATGGGGTGCCGGGCTCGTCAGCGGCCCCGGTTCCGGCTCCCGTGTCGACTCCGGTGCCGATCCCGGGGCCCACCCCGGCTGCGGCGAAGCCGGTCGCGTGCGCGGGAGGGAGCCGGTCCTCCTGGCCGACGAAGCAGCGCAGCAGCCCGCCCCGGTCCGGGAGCAGGTCGGGGTGCGCGGTGCGGCAGGCGTCCTCGACGAGCGGGCAGCGGTCGGCGAACAGGCAGCCGTCGTGTCCGCGGGACAGCACCGGTGGGCGGCCCGGGATGAACGACACCTCGAGGTGGTCGTCGCGCGGGTCGGCGTAGGAGCCGAGAAGGCCCCGCGTGTAGGGGTGGCGGGGCTCGCGCAGGACGGCCTCGGCGCGACGGTCCTCGACGATCTCGCCGCCGTACATCACCATCACCCGGTCGGCCATCTCCAGGACGCTGCCGATGTCGTGGCTGATGAAGAGCACCGCGAACCCGAGCTCACGCTGCAGGCTGCGCAACCGGTCGAGGATGGTGCGCTGCACGACGACGTCCAGGCCGGTGGTCGGCTCGTCGAGCAGCACGAACCGTGGCCGCAGGGCCAGGGACAGGGCCAGGGCGACGCGTTGCTTCATGCCACCGGACAGCTCGTGCGGGTAGCACCGCAGCACCCGCCGGTCGAGCTGGACCATGTCGAGCAGCTCGGCGGCACGCTCCTCGCCCGGGTCGGACTCCCCGTGCGCCGCGAGCGTGTCCGCGAACTGCGCGCCGACCGTGATCACCGGGTTGAGCGAGGCCATGCTGGACTGGAAGACGGTGGAGATGTCCGCCCAGCGCATCCGGCGCAGCTCCTCGGGGGGTGCGCCGAGCACGTCGGTGCCGTCGAAAGAGACCGACCCGCTCGTGACGGCGGCGGGCTTCTGGAGCAGCCGGAGCACGGCGTTGCCGAGCGTGGACTTGCCGCAGCCGGACTCGCCGAGGAGGCCGACGAACTCGCCCTCGGCGATGTCGAAGGACACCTCGTTGACCGCACGGGTCGCCGGCAGGTCGCGCGGGCTGTAGGTGACCGACAGGGTGCGCACCTGGAGCAGGGGCTTGGCACTCACGGCGCTCAGTCCTCCCGGAGATGGGGGTTGGACAGCGCGTCCACCCCGAAGTTGATGAACGTGAACGACATGATCAGCAGAGACAGCGCGAGGCCCGGTGCCACCAGCCAGGCCCACTGACCGGTGAGCAGGACCCCGCCGACGCTGGCCTGGTTGAGCATCGTGCCCCAGCTGACCGTGTCGGGGTCGCCGAGCCCGAGGAACGCCAGCCCGGCCTCGCCGCCGATCGCCCCGAGCGCGGCGCCCATGAAGCCGACCACGACCAGCGAGGTCATGTTCGGGACGATCTCGCGGGCGATGATGCGGGCGGTCCCGTCGCCGGCGAACCGGGCGGCGGTGATGTAGTCCCGGGTCCGCAGGGTGATGATCTGGGCGCGCTTGATGCGGGCGCCGTACGCCCAGCCGGTCACGCTGATCACGAAGATGATCAGCCACAGACCCGTGACCGGGGCGTAGGCCGCCAGGATCACCATCAGCGGCAGCACCGGCACCACCAGGCCGAGGTTGATGAAGAAGCTGAGCACCTCGTCCACCCAGCCCTGCAGGTAGCCGGCGGTCAGGCCGACGGCCAGACCGATCAGCGTCGACAGCACGCCCGCCACGATCCCGACGACGAGCGAGGTGCGCGCGCCGTACACCAGCTGGCTGAACACGTCCTCCCCCTGCGCGGTCGTGCCCAGCCAGTGCTGGGCGCTCGGCCCGGTGGAGGTGGCGAAGGCGTCGTCGCGCGGGTCGTAGCCGGCGATCAGCGGTGCGGCCACGGCGACGACGACGAACCCGAGCAGCATCAGCAGGCCGAACCGGCACTTGCCGTTGCGCCACAGGATCACGAACCAGCCGGGGAGGCTGGAGGTGCGCGACGCCTCCAGCGAGGCGACCTCCAGGGCCTCGGGGTCCGGTCGCGGTCCGGCCACGGCGTGGGTGACGGGGGTGCTCATACGGCCTCCGTTCTGCGCACCCGCGGGTCGAGCATGCCGTACAGCACGTCGGCCAGGAGGTTGGCCAGCAGCACGCCGACGGTCGTGAACAGGAACAGCGCCTGCATCAGCGGGTAGTCACGGTTGGACACGGCCTCGAGGAGCATCCGCCCCAGGCCGGGGTAGTTGAAGACGGTCTCGACGAGCACGGTGCCGCCGAGGATGCCGCCCAGCGCGATCGCGAACCCGGTGACGTTGGGCAGGATCGCGATGCGGGCGCCGTACGTCAGCGCTATCCGCCGCTCGGGCAGACCCTTGGCCACCGCCAGCCGGGCGTAGTCCTCGCCGAGGTTCTGGACCATGTTGTTGCGCATGCCGAGGATCCAGCCGATCGGTGCGGTCACCAGCAGCGAGACGGCCGGAAGCACGCTGTGCTGGAAGGCGTCGGAGAAGAACACCCAGCTCCAGCCGGGGGAGCTGCCGGGACCGTAGCCGCCGCCCTCGGGAAACCAGTTCAGCGTGATCGCGAAGACGTAGATGAGCAGCAGCGCGATCCAGAAGAACGGCAGCGTGCCGATGAACGTCGAGCCCAGGGTGATGACCGAGTCGACACGGCTGTTGCGCCGGTAGGCCGCCCACGCGCCGAGCATCGTGCCGAGCACGAAGCCGATCACCTGGGTGACCCCGACGAGGACCACCGTCCACGGCAGCGCCTGCCCGATCATCTCGGTCACCGAGTACGGGAAGTAGGTGTAGGAGACCCCGAAGTCGCCTCGCAGCACGGCAGCGAGGTAGTCGACGTACTGGGTGAGCAGGTTGCCGTCGGACGCGCCGAGCATGGCGCGCACGGCCTCCACCTGGGCGGGGTCGACCGCCGCGTTCTGGCCGGTCAGCCGGCGCACGATCGCCTCGGCCGGGTCGCCCGGCTGCAGGCGCGGGATCAGGAAGTTCAGCGTCACCGCGGCCCACAGCGTGGCCACGAAGAAGCCGAGGCGGCGAAGGAAGTAGGTCATGGGGTGTCCTCCCGACGGGAGGTCCGGGCCCACCCGAGGCGGGCCCGGACCTCCTCGGCGTCGGTCAGTCCTCCTCGTTCGCCGGCCGCAGGTTGGTGATGATGAGCAGGTTGTCGGCGGGCCCGGCGTAGGGGTCCTCCGCGTTCGGCCAGCCGACCGCCTTCTGCGTCGAGTACTGGAACCACTTGGCGCCGTACCAGACCGGGATCACGGGTGCCTCGTCGACCATGATCTCGGCGATGTCGGCGACCGCCTCCTTCTGCTGGTCCTCCGTCGTCGCGCGGCGGAGCTCGTCCAGCGCGGCGTCGGTCTCCGGGTCCTGCCAGCGGACGAAGTTGCTCGCGGCGGGCTCGCCGACCGGCGCGGTGTTGGCGCTGCCGAGCGGCTCGTTGAAGTTGCGGTAGATGTTGCAGCTGCCGCCGTGCACCCCGAACAGCATGTCGTAGCTCCCGCTGGCGCGGTCGGCGTCGTAGCTCTCCGGCGTCGGCCGCTCCAGGTTCACGTCGAAGCCGAGCTCGCGCAGGTCCTCGACCAGGATCTCGGCCGCGGCCACCCAGTCGGTCCACTCGCCGGGAACCTTGAAGGAGAACGAGATCGGCTTGCCGTCCTTGCCGAGCCGTCGGCCCTGGGCGTCGGTCTCGTAGCCGGCCTCCGTGAGGGCCCGGTCGGCGGCGTCGACGTCGTAGGGCATCACGCCGTCGTCCTCGACGCCCTCGGGCACCCAGTCCTCCTGGCCGGGGATGACCAGGCCGGTCTGGCTGGCCTGCTCGACGTAGCCGAGCTGCGCCTTCTCGGCCACCTCCTGCTTGTCGAAGGCGGTGAGCAGTGCGGTGCGGAACGCGGTGTCGTCGAACGGCGCCTCGGTGAGGTTCATGTAGACGCTGATCGTGCCACCGGGCGGGTACCAGTAGTGGTTGTGCTCAGGGTCGCGGGCGACGTAGGACTTCTCGATGTCGGGCACGAACATCGCGTTGTGGTCGTACTCGCCCCGGCTCAGCTTCAGCTGGTCCACCTGGCCGCCGCCGTCGGCCTTGTTGAACCGGATCTCGTCGACCTTGACCTTGTCGGCCTGCCAGTAGTCGGCGTTGCGCTCGATCACGAGCTGCTTCGAGCTCAGCGACCCGATCGTGAACGGGCCGGTCCCGACCGGGTCCTCGGCGTTGGCGAACGTGGTCGGGTCCTCGACCTTCGACCAGACGTGCTCCGGGACGATCCGGACGTCGTTGACCAGCGTGAACGCCGGAGCGCCTGCCCCCTGGAACTTCATGGTCACGGTGTTGCCCTCGGCGGTGACGCTGTCGAGGTAGGCCCACGCGCCGGTGGTGTCGAGAGCCGCGTGGTCGCGGAGCATGTTGAACGTGAAGGCGACGTCCTCGGCGGTGAGGTCCTCGCCGTCGTTCCACTTCACACCCTCGCGGAGGGTGTAGCGCAGGGTGCTGTCGTCGACCCACTCGTAGTCGGTGGCAAGCCAGGGCTCGGCGTCACAGGTGTAGGTGTTGGTCATCATCAGCGGCTCGAAGACGTAGCCGTAGCCGCCGAGCACGCTGCCGAGCAGGAACGGGTTGTAGTTCGCCTTCGGCTGCGTGCCGCCTCCGAAGTCGCCGTAGTTGAGGTAGGAGATCCGCCCGTCGGTGGTCGTGGCGGTGGCCTGGCCCTCGGTACCGGTGCAGCCGGTGAGGGCGATGGATGCTGCCGCGGTCGCTGCCGCGGCCAGGCGAAGACGTCCCGAGATCGTCATCGTGAACCTTTCCTTGGGTGAGGGACGGGCGGCGCTACGCCTCCCGCTTGCGTGGCCGGCACCCGCAGCTGCGGCGGACGACGACCTCGGTGGACAGCACCGTCGTGGACGCGGCCTGGTCGCCGCCCTCCCTGTCCACGAGGTCCAACAACGTGCGGGCCGTGGTGGCCGCGAGCTCGCGGACCGGCTGGCGCACGGTGGTCAGGGTGGGGCGGACCAGCTCCGCCATGGGGGCGTCGTCGAAGCCGGTCACGGCCACGTCACCGGGTACGTCGACGCCCCGGGACAGCAGCCGGATGAGGACGCCCAGGGCCAGCTCGTCGTTGGCGCAGACGATCGCGTCCGGCAGCGCGGCCCGGGCCAGGAGGCGGTCCGCGGCGACGACCCCGTCGTGCTGCTGGAGCGCGACCTTCACCGGGGTGCGGGGCGGGGTGAGCCCGGCGGACTCGAGCGCCCGGCGGAACCCGGTCCAGCGACCGGTGACGTCCGGGGACCCGGTGGGGTCGCCGACGAAGGCGAAGGTGCGCGCCCGGTGGGTGTCGAGGAGGTGGGCGGTCAGGGCCTCCATCGCCGCGGCGTTGTCGACGGTGACCGTGTGCACGCCCGGGGCCGGGTCGGCGGCGAGCAGGACGACGGGCGCCATCTCTCTGAGCTGCTCGAGCGTGGCGTCCGAGACGGTGCCGCCGAGCACGGCGATCCCGTCCGCGCGGTAGGCCATCTCCAGGACCTGCTCGTCACTGTCGTCGCGCAGGTGGGTGCACAGGATGTGGACGCTGGCGCGGGCCTTGACCGCCTCGGACTCGAAGCCCTGGATCAGCTCGGCGTAGTAAGGGCCGGAGAGGCCGGGGAACACCAGGCCGAGCGACCCGTGCCGGCGCTCTGCCAGCGCCCGGCCGAGGTGGCTGGGCCGATAGCCGTGCGCCTCGATCGCGGCGAGCACCCGCTTCCGGGTCTCCGGGGAGACCTGGCCGATCCCCCGCGACACCCGGGACACGGTGGCCACCGAGACCCCAGCCAGCTTCGCCAGCTCGCGCGCGGTCAGGGCCTTGCTCACGGCGTTCGGTCTCCTCTAGTGTCCCCGGTCACAGAAACCGGTTACAGAAACCGGTTTCACGGACCATATGCGAGGTCCGTCACATCGGCAAGACCCCCAGGGCGGACGAGTTCCCGCCGCCGAAGGAGCGAGATGACCCCTCCCGTCACGTCCGCCACAGCGATCCCGACCGGGGCGTCCGGCCCGAACCGGTCGGTGCGGCTCCACCGCCGCCGGCTGCTGGTCGACGGCCGGCCGAGCCTCGTCTTCGCCGGGGAGGTGCACTACTTCCGCCTCGACCCCGACACCTGGGAGGACCGACTCGACCGGCTCCGGCAGGCCGGCTGCGACCAGGTGGCGACGTACATCCCCTGGCTGTGGCACGAGCTGGCCGACGGCAGCGTCGACCTGACCGGACGCACCGACCCGAGGCGGGACCTGGTCCGGTTCCTGGACCTCGCCGCCGCCCGGGGGCTCGGGGTCATCGCCCGCCCCGGCCCGTTCGTCATGGCGGAGCTGAAGAACGAGGGCATCCCGCACCGGGTGTACGAGAAGACGCCGGAGGTCTGGCCGACCACGTGGGACGGCCGCCGGATCACCACCAGGACCACCGACTACCTGGCGCCGCCGTTCCTCGAGGCGTGCCGCGGCTGGTACGACGAGGTGATGCCGCTGCTGGCCGCGCGGCAGTGGAGCCGGGGCGGACCGGTGACCGCGGTGCAGCTCGACAACGAGGTGGGCATGCTCTCGTGGGTCACCAACTCGCCCGACCTCACCGACGTCGTCTGCGAGGACCACCGGGCCTGGGCACGGGACCGGTACGGCGACGAGGAGGCCTCCGCCCGCACCGGCGCCGACGCCCGGGACGCGGACGCGTGGGCGGCCCGGCTGCGACGCCCCGACACCGGCGACACGCTCGCCCTGCACCACGACCTCGGGCTGTACATGCGGCACCGGTACGCGCGGTACATCGACACCCTGCGTGGTCACGCCGAGGAGCTCGGCGTCACCGACGTACCCTTCCTGGTCAACATCCACGGCACCGGCGGCGGCCGCGGCCGCACCTTCCCGATCGGGATCAGCCAGCTCTTCGAGTCCTACCGCGGCAAGGGCCAGATCACCTCGGGCTCCGACCACTACATCGGCGACCTGACCGTCGCCAACGTCGGCGACCTCTACACCATGAACGCCTTCATGGCCGCGGTGCACGACGCCGACCAGCCGCTGACGTCGCTGGAGTTCGAGGCCGGCAGCGGCGACTACGGCGAGGACATGTCGATGGCCTACCCACCGGAGGCCGTCGACCTCAAGACCCGGCTCTGCGTGGCCCAGGGCAACCGCCTGGTCAACTACTACCTGTTCGCCGGCGGGACCAACCCACCGCTCGACGCGCCGGTCGGCGACGGCAACGACCGGATCGCGTTCACCGGCGAGCGGCACGGGTTCGCGGCGCCGGTGGGGCCCGAGGGCCAGGACAACCCGACGCTCGCCGCGACCCGCGACGTGGTCGCGGCGCTGCGCGGGGTCGGGCACTTGCTCGCGGACATGGACGAGGAGGACGACGGTTTCGCGCTCGGGTTCGTGCCCGACCACTACCTGACCGAGTACACCTACCCGGCGTCGGGCGCCCGCGCCGAGCTGGTCGCCGACCTCGAGCGGTTCCGCGGCATGGGGCCGCGCGACATCCTGGTCCGCGCCCTGCTGCTCACCGGCACGTCGTTCCCGGCAGTGGACCTGCAGGCCGGGCGGTTGGACCCGGGTACGACGCCCACCCTCGTGCTGGCCGGCGCGAGCGCGCTGGACGGAGCGGTGCAGCAGGCGCTGGTCGACTACGTCCACAAGGGGGGCAGGCTGCTGCTCAACGGCGTGCTCCCGGTGCGCGACCTCGAGGGCCGGGCCTGCACGGTCCTGGCCGACGGGCTCGGGATCTCGGTGGCCGGCCGGGTCGACGAGGGTCTGGACGCCCGGGGTCAGCACTACTACCCGAGCGTGCTCTCCTCCGGCTGGGCCGGGCCGCGGGCGGAGGTGAGGGTGGGCTACGCGCAGCTGCTCGACGTGTCCACCGCCCGCGACGCGGTCACCGTCCTCACCGAGAGGCAGACGGGCGCGCCGTGCGGGATCCAGGTCGTCGCCGGGGCAGGTTCGGCGGTCGTGGTCGCGTGCGACTTCCCGTGCCACCTCGACTTCTGGCGGGCCGCCCTCGACGCCGTGGGGGTCACGCCGCGCTGGCAGCTCGACGCGTCACGCCCCGGCGTGGTCGTCACCTCGACCGCCGACGCGCGCGGACAGCGTCTGCTCCACCTGGTGCACGTCGGCCCGGCCGAGGTGGACCTGTCCCTGCGCCAAAGGGACACGCCGTACCTCGGAGGCCGCCGGATCCGGATGCCCGCGCGCAGCGGCCTGGTGCTCCCCGCCGGGGTCGACCTCGAGGGCGGCCGGCTGCTGGCGTCCACGTGCGAGATCGTCTCGCTCGCGGGCGACCGGGTCCTGCTGCGCCCGACGCAACCTGACGAGGACGTGGTGCTGATCCGTACCGACCGCACCGTCCGCTCCTCGCGGGGGACGGTCGGGACCGACGCCGGGCTGGTCACCGTCACCGTCCCCGCGGGGGCCGGGCGCGACCACGGCGTCGTCGAGGTGACGCTCGGGTGAACCGGCGGGCGGACCACTAGGTTGGGTCCATGAGCGTGCACCCACCGCTGGAGGAACTGCTCGAGGCACTGCCCGACGGGGTCGTGACGACCCGGCCGGAGACGCTGGAGAACTACCGGTTCGACCGGTCGCAGGACCAGTCGGCCGGGACGCCCCTGGCGGTGGTGCGGCCGACCGAGGCGGTGCAGGTGCAGGCGACGCTCCGCTGGGCGGCGCGGCACAAGGTGCCCGTCGTTCCGCGTGGGGCCGGCAGCGGACTCTCCGGCGGCTCGTCCGCGGTCGACGGTGGCCTCGTGCTCAGCCTGGAGCGGATGCGGGCGGTCGAGATCGACGCCGCCACCCGCGTCGCGGTCGTCGAGCCGGGTGCGTTCAACGCCGAGGTC
Source organism: Nocardioidaceae bacterium (assembly GCA_035457605.1). Taxonomy (GTDB): domain Bacteria; phylum Actinomycetota; class Actinomycetes; order Propionibacteriales; family Nocardioidaceae; genus Nocardioides_C. The sequence goes on along the minus strand of DATIBI010000121.1, from coordinate 1,499 downwards.
AAGGCCGCCGCGGCCGAGCACGGGCTGTGGTACCCGCCCGACCCGTCCTCCTACGAGTTCTGCTCGATCGGCGGCAACATCGCCACCAACGCCGGCGGGCTGTGCTGCGTGAAGTACGGCGTGACGACCGACTACGTGCTCGGTCTCGACGTCGTGCTCGCCGACGGCACCCTGGTGACCCTCGGCGGCAAGCGGATCAAGGACGTCGCGGGGCTCCCGCTGCTGAAGCTGTTCGTCGGCAGCGAGGGCACCCTCGGCGTCGTCACCCGCGCGGTGCTGCGGCTGGTCCCCGCCCAGGGTGCCCGGTCCACCCTGGTCGCCACCTTCCCCACCGTCGACGCCGCGGCGCGGGCGGTCGTCGCGGTCGGGCAGACGCTGCGGCCGTCGATGCTGGAGCTGATGGACCGGGCCACCATCAACGCGGTCGAGGACTTCAAGCCGATGGGGCTCGACCGTTCCGCGGGTGCGCTGCTCGTGGCGCAGTCCGACGCCCCCGCCTCCGCCCGCAGCGCGGAGATCGAGGTGATGCAGGCCGCGTGCGCCGCCTCGGCTGCGACCGAGGTGTTCGTCACCGACGACGCGGAGGAGGGCGAGATGTTCGTCCAGGCGCGGCGGCTCGCGATCCCGTCCATCGAGGTGCGCGGCACCCTGCTGCTCGAGGACGTCGGCGTGCCGGTGCCGCTGCTCCCGGAGCTTTTGGCCGCGATCGCCGGGGTGGCGGAGCGGTACGACGTGGAGATCCCGGTCATGGCCCATGCCGGCGACGGCAACACCCACCCGGTGATCGTGTTCGACCCGACCGACGCCGCCGCCGGGGCGCGGGCGCAGGAGGCTTTCTCCGAGGTGATGCGCGCGGCCATCGCGCTCGGCGGCACCATCACCGGCGAGCACGGGGTGGGGCGGACCAAGAAGCCGGCGCTGCCCGACCAGCTCGGCCCCGAGGTGATGGCGCTCTCCCGCAAGGTCAAGGCTGCCCTCGACCCGGACGGGATCCTCAACCCGGGCGCCGTCTTGTAGGTTCGGCACCATGGCGATTCCCGCGCGCGTCGTCGAGCGACGCCTCTTCGGTCCCGGCCCGTCCAACCCCTACCCCGAGGCCACGGCCGCGCTCGGCCTGCCGCTGCTCGGCCACCTCGACCCGGTGTTCCTCGAGATCATGGACGACACCTGCGACGCGCTGCGTGAGGTGTGGGGTACGTCGAACACCCGCACGCTCCCGATCAGCGCAACCGGGTCGGCCGGCATGGAGGCCGCGTTCGTCAACACCATCCACCCCGGCGACGTCGCCGTGATCGCGGTGAACGGGCTGTTCGGCCGGCGGATGTGCGACGTCGCCGCGCGGTGCGGCGCCGAGGTGGTCGCCGTCGAGCACGAGTGGGGCACGCCGGTCGACCCGCAGCGAGTGGCCGACGCACACCCGAGCCCCGCGGTCGTCGCGGCCGTCCACGCCGAGACCTCCACCGGCGTCCGCTCCGACATCGCCGCGCTCGGCGAGGTCA
>DATIBI010000120.1:0-10216 GCA_035457605.1 Nocardioidaceae bacterium | reverse complement strand
GGCCCCGCTGCGCTTGTCCGGCGTGACCTTTCCCACCGCAGGTCGTTGTGTCTCGCAACACCTCGGATGCTCTGGGAAGGAGCGCAGCATGCAGGTATCTCGGACGCGGAAGCTGGCATCGGTTGCCGCCGGCGCGGTCGTCGCGGTGGCGGGCGCGGCGGCGACGGTCAGCCCGGCGCAAGCCGCTCCGACCTGGGCGCCGGCGGAGACCGCCACGATCCACCCCGGCGTGCAGATGTACACCGACGGTGCTCAATGCACCGCGAACTTCGTCTACACCGACGGCGCCGACAACGTCTACGTCGGTTACGCCGCGCACTGCGCCGGCACCGGTGCGGCGACCGACACCAACGGCTGCGACGCCGGCTCCCTGCCGCTCGGCACCAAGGTCGACTTCGTCGAGGGCGGGTCTCTGGTGTCGGAGGGTACGACGGTCGGCACCGGCACCCTGGTCTACAGCAGCTGGCTGGCCATGCAGCAGGCCGGCACGACCGACGAGAACGCCTGCGCCTACAACGACCTGGCGCTCGTGAAGGTCGACGCCGAGTACCTCGACACGGTGAACCCGTCCGTGCCGTTCTGGGGCGGCCCCGTCGGCCTGGACACCGACGGCACCACTGCCGGTGAGACGGTGTACTCCTACGGCAACTCCAGCCTCCGTGGGGGCGTCGAGGAGCTGTCCCCGAAGCAGGGCACGAGCCTCGGCACCGAGGGCGACGGCTGGTCGCACCCGGTCTACACGGTGACCCCGGGCGTTCCCGGTGACTCCGGAAGCGCGTTCCTGGACGCGGAGGGCAACGCGCTGGGCACCCTGTCCACGTTGGCGATCGCCCCGCTGGCGGGCTCCAACGGCGTCGGCGACCTCTCCCACGAGCTCGCCTTCGCGCAGGAGCACTCCGGCATCTCCGGCCTGACGCTGGTCCCCGGCACCGAGCCGTTCTCACCGGTTCTCTGACGCCGACCCGATCCTCGAGCAAGGCCGGACAGGGCCCGCCCCATCCCGGGCGCGGGCCCTGTTCCGTGCCGGAAGGAGAGCACCTCGTGCGCACCCCACGAACCTCCCCGGCCCGCCTCACGACGCGTGTCGCCGTGGCGATGCTGAGCGTGCTGGCGGCCGTCGTACCCGCCGTGCCTGCCCAGGCAGGGCGTTGGGCGCCGGCGTCCGGCGCCACCATCCACCCCGGCGTGCAGATGTACACCCGGGGTGCGCAGTGCAGCGCCAACTTCGTCTTCACCGACCGACGCGACCGGGTCTATGTCGGCTATGCCGCGCACTGCGCCGGGCTGGGCGAGGCCACGGACACCGACGGGTGCCGGTCCCGGTCGCTGCCGCTGGGCACCCGGGTGCGGTTCGCAGAGGGCGGCTCCCTCCTCGACGGGGGTACGACGGTCGGTCGCGGCCGGCTCGCGTACAGCTCCTGGCGCACCATGCGCCGGCTCGGCACCCGTGACGGCAACCTCTGCGCCTACAACGACTTCGCGCTCGTCCGGGTGGGCCCCGCGTCCGTGCGGAAGGTCAACCCGACCGTGCCGTTCTGGGGCGGGCCGGTCGGCCTGCACCGGGGAGGCACGGCGGCCGGCGACGAGGTCCGCTCGTACGGCAGCTCGACCCTGCGCGGCGGGGTCGAGGCGCTGTCGCCGAAGCTGGGCACCAGCGTGGGATCCACCGGTCGCGGCTGGTCCCACCCCGTCTACACGGCGACCCCCGGCGTCCCGGGCGACTCCGGCAGCGGGTACCTCGACGACCGCGGGCGGGCGCTGGGCGCCCTGTCGACGCTGGCGGTCGCGCCGTTGGCCGGCTCGAACGGCGTCGGCGACCTGCGCCGCGAGCTCCGGTTCGCCCAGCGGCACTCCGGCATCGCCGGGCTGCGGCTCGTCCACGGCACCAGGCCGTTCCGCCCGTTGGGCTGAGCGGCCGGCGCGTGTCGGTACGGTGACGCGCGTGGAGCACGAGGAGTACGTCGAGCGGGTGCTCACGGTCGCCGAGCAGGTGCCGTGGGGACGGGTGACCACCTACGGCGTGATCGCCGAGGTGGTCGGCGTCGGCGGCCCACGCCAGGTCGGCCGGGTGATGGCGCTGCACGGCGGCTCCGTGCCGTGGTGGCGGGTGGTCCGGGCCGACGGCACCCTGCCGGACGCACACGCCCGCGAGGCGCGTCAGCACTACCTGGCGGAGTCCACCCCGTTCCGCAGCTCGGGCCGGGTGGACATGGCCGCGGCCCTGTGGTGGCCGGAGGTGACCGACGAGGCTGTCGGTGATCTCTGATGAGATGTCCGGTATGACGAGGTACCGGCTGGCCTACCCCGAGGCGCAGCGGGCAGGCGCGCCCGCGCTCGACGCCTACCAGCGCTCCGTCGTCGACCACGAGGGCGGCCCGATGCTGGTGCTTGCCGGGCCCGGGACCGGCAAGACCACGACGCTGGTCGAGGCCATCGTCGACCGGATCGAACGCCGCGGGGTCGCGCCCGAGTCCGTGCTCGCGCTGACGTTCAGCCGCAAGGCCGCCGAGCAGCTGCGGGACCGGGTCACCGCCCGCCTCGGACGGACCATGGCGACGACCCTGTCCTCGACCTTCCACTCCTTCGCCTACGGGCTGATCCGTGCCCACGCGCCTGCGGACCTCTACGCCGAGCCGCTGCGGCTGCTGTCCGCTCCGGAGCAGGACGTGGTGCTCCAGCGGCTGCTGACCCACGAGCGCGAGTCGGTGCGCTGGCCGGACGCGTTGACGCAGGCGGTGGGGACGCGCGGCTTCTCCCGCGAGGTGCAGGCAGTGCTGTCCCGGGCCCGCGAGAAGGGGCTCGGTCCCGAGGAGCTGGCCGCCCTGGGGCGTACGTCGGACCAGCCGGCGTGGGTCGCGGCGGGGATGTTCATGGCGCAGTACCTCGACGTCCTCGACGCCGAGAGCGCCATCGACTACCCCGAGCTCATGCACCGGGCGGTCATCCTGGCTGAGACCCCGTCGGTGCAGGCGGAGCTGCGTGCCCGCTACTCCTGGGTCTTCGTCGACGAGTACCAAGACACCGACACCACCCAGGTCAAGCTGCTCCGCGCGCTCGGCGGGGACGGACGCAACCTGGTCGTGGTGGGCGACCCCGACCAGTCCATCTACGCCTTCCGCGGCGCCGAGGTGCGCGGCATCCTCGACTTCCCCGAGGCCTTCCGGACTCCGGAGGGCGAGCGCGCGCCGACCGTCGCGCTCCGGGTGACCCGGCGGTTCGGGCCCCGGCTGCTCGCCGCCTCCCGCTCGATCTCCGCGGCCATCCCCACCAAGGGCGCGATCGACCCAGAGCTGTTCCAGGCGTTCCGGAGCCCGGAGCCGGTCGTGGGGGAGCACGGCGAGGGGCGGGTGGAAGTACGCACCTTCGACACGGCCCGGGCCGAGACCGAGCACATCGCCGACCTGTTGCGTCGCGCCCACCTCGAGGACGGGGTCCCGTGGTCGCAGATGGCGGTGCTCGTGCGCTCCGGGCGCAGCTCGATCCCCGGCCTGCGGCGCAGCCTGTCCGCAGCCGGCGTGCCGGTCGAGGTGGCCAGCGACGACACGCCCCTGGTCCGTGAGCCGGCCGTGCAGCCGCTGCTGGAGGCGCTGCGGGTGGCCGTCAACCTCGACAACGACGACCGTGACCACCCCGACTACGTGGGGGTGGACCGTGCCGAGGCGCTGCTCACCTCACCCCTGGCGGGGCTCGACGCCACCGAGGTGCGCACGCTGGCCCGCGTGCTGCGGCTGCGGGAGAAGCGGCTGTCGGCGGCCGAGGAACGCTCGCCCCGCCCGTCGCCGGAGCTGCTGCGGGAGGCGCTGCTCCACCCCGAGCTCCTCGCCGACGTGCAGGGGCGTGGCGCCGCCAAGGTGGCCCGGCTCGGCCAGCTGCTGCACCGCACCCGGGCCCAGCTCGGGCAGGGCGCCACCGCGGAGGAGCTGCTGTGGACCCTGTGGCAGGGGACCGGCTGGCCGGAGCGGCTGCGGCGCAGCGTGGAGGACGGTGGCGTCGGCGCCCGGCTCGCCCACCGGGACCTCGACGCGGTGTGCGCCCTGTTCGAGGTGGCGGCCCGCGCCGAGGAGCAGCGCGGCCACACCAGCGTGGTGAACTTCCTCGCCACCCTCATCGCCCAGCAGATCCCCGCGGACACGCTCGCCGAGCAGGGCATCCGCGGCGACGCGGTGCGCCTGCTCACCGCGCACCGCTCGAAGGGCCTGGAGTGGCGGTTCGTGGTGGTCGCCCAGGTCCAGGAGGAGGGGTGGCCCGACCTGCGGCGGCGGACCTCGCTGCTGCAGGCGGACCGGATCGGCGCCGACGGGCCGCTGCCGTCGGTGAGCCTGCAGTCGCTGCTCGCGGAGGAGCGTCGGCTGTTCTACGTCGCCAGCACCCGCGCCCGCGAGCGGCTGCTCGTGACCGCGGTGGAGTCCCGCGAGGACGACGGCGAGCAGCCGTCCCGGTTCCTCGACGAGCTCGACGTGCCCCGGCTGCGCGTGCAGGGCCGACCGGCCCGGCCGCTGTCGATGGCGGGCCTCGTCGCCGAGCTGCGGCGCACCGTCGCGGACCCCCAGGCCGGCGCGGCGCTCCGGGCGGCGGCGGCGAGACGGCTGGCCCGGCTCGCGGTGGCCTCCGAGGCAGGCCAGACCCTGGCGCCCCAGGCCGACCCGGCGCACTGGTGGGGCACCCGGGCCCGGAGCCTGTCCGACCGTCCGGTCCGCCCCACCGACGAGCCGGTGGTGCTGTCGGCGAGCGCGCTGGACGCGCTGCTGACCTGTCCAGCCAAGTGGTTCCTGGAGCGTGAGGCCGGTGGCGAGTCCGCGTCCACGGCCTCCCAGGGCTTCGGCATGGTCGTGCACGCCCTGGCCGACCGGATCGCGAAGGGGGAGCTGACCGGCTCCGAGGACCTGATGGCGTTCGTGGACCGGGTCTGGGGTCAGATGGTCTTCCGGACCCCCTGGTCGCGGGACAAGGAACGCGCCGAGGTGGAGGCCGCCCTCGCCCGGTTCGTGGCGTGGCACCAGCGGCCGGGCGCGCGGACCGTGGTCGCCACCGAGCAGCACCTGAGCGCGGAGGTGACCCTGCCCGACGGGCAGCAGGTCCGGCTCAACGGCTACGCCGACCGGCTCGAGCTCGACGAGAACGGCCAGGTCGTCGTGATCGACCTGAAGACCTCCAAGTACCCACCCACCGACAAGGACCTGCCCACCAACGCCCAGCTCGGGCTCTACCAGCACGCGGTGGCGCACGGCGCCGTCGACGACCTGGTCCTGCCGCTCACCGGAGCCCCGGCGGAGCCCGGCGGCGCGGAGCTGATCCAGCTGCGCAAGGAGTCACGTGGCTCGGTCAAGGTGCAGAAGCAGGAACCGCAGCCGCCCGACGAGGACGGCCACACCACCGTGGAGAAGCAGCTGATGAAGGCAGTCGCCGTCGTGCGCTCGGAGAGCTTCCCGGCCCAGGGAGGCGACCACTGCAAGCACTGCTCCTTCCACGCGATCTGCCCGGTCAAGGGCGCGGGGACGGTGCTGTCGTGAGCGGTGCTGTCGAGGCCGGGGCCGGGGTGACCGGGGCCGTCGTGAGCGGTGCTGTCACGAGTGGGGCGACGCCACGGGTGGTCGACACCCCCGAGAAGCTCCGCGACCTGATGGGCATGGAGTTCACCTTCAGCGACCAGCAGTTCGAGGTGATCACCGCGCCGCTCGCGCCGCACGTGGTGATCGCCGGCGCCGGCTCGGGCAAGACCACGGTGATGGCGGCCCGGGTCGTGTGGCTGGTGGCGACCGGCCAGGTCGCGCCCGACCAGGTGCTCGGCCTCACGTTCACCACCAAGGCCGCCAACGAGCTCGCCCACCGGATCCGGGCCGGCCTGCGCGACGCCGGGATCCTCCGTCCTCCGGGTCCGCGGCACCCCGCCGACGAGGCGGAGGAGCCGGAGGAGCCGACGGTGGCGACCTACAACGCCTACGCCGCCGGGCTGCTCACCGAGCACGGGCTTCGGATCGGTCACGAGCCCGACACCCGGGTGATCGCCGACGCGTCTCGCTACCAGCTCGCCGCCCGGGCGATCGCGCGGTACGACCGCCCGGTGCGGCTGCTCAGCGACCACCCGGAGACGGTGATCAACTACCTGCTCGCGCTCGACGGCGGGATGGCCGAGCACCTCGTCACCCCCGCCGACGTGCGCAGGTTCCACGAGCTGGTCCGCCCTCGTATCGAGGAGGCGCTCGCGGCGGAGCACCTGAAGACCAAGATCGACGAGGTCCAGAAGGTGCTGCACGCCATCGCCCGGCGCGGGGAGCTGCTCGGCCTGGTCGAGGGCTACCGGCGGCTCAAGCGCGACCTGGGGCTGATGGACTTCTCCGACCAGATCGAGCTCGGCGCCCGGCTCGCCGCCGAGCGTCCCGAGGTGGGGAGGGCCGAGCGCGAGAAGTACCGCATCGTCCTCCTCGACGAGTACCAGGACACCTCGGTCGCGCAGGCCCGGATGCTGAGCCGGTTGTTCTCCGGCGACGACGCAGGCTCGGGCCGCGGCCACGCGGTGACGGCCGTGGGCGACCCGAACCAGGCCATCTACGGGTGGCGCGGCGCGTCGGTGTCGAACATCCTCGGCTTCGGCATCGACTTCCCGACCGCGGACGGGTCGCCTGACGTCCCGACGTACTCCCTCACCGTCAACCGGCGCTCCGACGAGCGGATCCTCGCCACCGCCAACGTGCTCGCCGGCCCGCTCTACGCGCAGTTCCCGCAGGTGCAACCGCTGCAGGCGAAGCCCGGAGCGGAGCCGGGGGTGGTCCGGGCGGCGGTGCTCGAGACGTACGCCGACGAGCTGGCCTGGCTACCGGAGCAGGTCCGCGCCGCGCACACCGCGATGGCCGAGCCGCGCTGGTCGGAGATCGGCGTGCTGACCCGCGACAACTCCCACGCCGCGGACGTCTTCGATGCGCTCACCGGAGCGGGGATCCCGGTCGAGATCGTCGGCCTCCAGGGCCTGCTCCGGCTGCCCGAGGTGGCCGAGGTCGTCGCCACGCTGACCCTGCTGCACGACCTGACCGCCAACGCCGAGCTGCTCACGCTGCTCACCGGGCCGCGGTGGGCGGTGGGCCCGCGCGACCTGGCGCTGCTGGGACGACGCGCCCGGCGGCTGGCCGGGGCGACCGGGCCGGCCGACCGGGACCGTCCGCGCAGCATCGAGGAGGAGCTCGGCGAGGCGGTCGGGGGCGCTGACCCGACCGAGGTCGTCTCGCTCAGCGACGCCCTCGACGACCCCGGCGACGACGGCTACTCCCCGGAGGCGCTGGAGCGGTTCGCGCTGCTGTCGGAGGAGCTGAAGAGGCTGCGCCGCTACGCCGCAGAGCCGCTGCTGGACCTGGTCCGCCGGATCGTCGACACCACCGGCATCGACGTGGAGCTGGCCTCGTCGGTCAGCCCGACCGCGGCAGCGCGCCGCGACAACCTCGACCTGTTCGTCAAGGCGGTCGCCGAGTTCCAGGCCGTCGACGGCGACGTCACCCTGCCCGCGCTCCTGGCCTACCTCCAGGCCGAGGACGAGCTCGGCACCGGGCTCGACGTGGCCACCCCCACCGACGCGGACTCAGTCAAGCTGCTCACCGTGCACCGGGCCAAGGGCCTGGAGTGGGACGCGGTGTTCCTGGTCGGGGTGGCCGACGAGAAGTTCCCGACCGCGCGGACCCGCACCAAGTGGACCGCCGGTCCCGGCGTGCTGCCCTACCCGCTCCGTGGCGACGCCCGCGACCTGCCCGGCCTGGCCGGCTACTCGGCGGGGGAGCTGAAAGCGTTCGCCGCGGACTGCAAGGAGCACGAGCTGCAGGAGGAGCTGCGGCTCGGCTACGTCGCGTTCACCCGGGCCAGGCACCTGCTCGTGGTCTCGTCCTACTGCTGGGCGTCGTCCCGCAAGCGCTCGCTGGGCCCCTCGGCCTACCAGCGCACGGTGAAGGAGGTGCTGTCCGGCTGGGGCGAGGAGCCCGAGCTGTGGCGGGACAAGCCGGCCAAGGAGGAGACCAACCCGCTCGAGGCGGTGCCCGACGTCCGGCCCTGGCCGGTGGAGGCGCACACCGACGAGGTGACCCGGCGCGCTGAGGCCGCGGCGCTGGTCCGCGCCGAGATCGAGGCGCTGACCGCCACCGACGACGAGCCTCTTCCGCTGCCCGACCCGGGGCTGTGCCCCGAGGAGGCCGCGCTCGTGGCCGAGTGGGACGAGGAGATGGACCGGCTGCTCACCGAGGCGCGGCTCGGCCTCGCTCAGGACGTCGAGGTGCCGCTGCCGTCGAGCCTGTCGGCCACCGCGCTGGCCCGGCTGCGCGACGACCCCACCGCCTTCGCGGCGGACCTCGCCCGGCCGATGCCGCGCAAGCCGTCGAGCTCGGCTCGGTTCGGCACCCGGTTCCACGCCTGGGTGGAGGCCCGGTTCGGTCAGCAGCAGCTGGTCGGCCTGGACGAGGTCCCCGGCCGCGGCGACGCCGGCATCGACGACGAGGCCGACCTGAAGGACCTGGTCGAGCAGTTCAGCCAGGGCCCGTTCGCCGACCGGGTCCCGTTCGCGGTGGAGCCGCCGTTCGCGCTGGTCCTCGCCGGTCAGGTCGTGCGCGGCCGTATCGACGCGGTCTACGAGACCGAGCGCGGGTTCCTGGTCGTGGACTGGAAGACCAACCGGGAGCAGACCGCCGACGCGCTGCAGCTGGCGATCTACCGGGTGGCCTGGGCCGAGCTGCAGGGGGTGCCGCTGGACCGGGTCGAGGCCGCCTTCTACTACGTCCGGACCGGCCGGCTGGTCTCCCCGCCGGAGGCGCTGCGGACCCGCGAGGACCTCGAGGCGCTGCTCCGGCCGTAGGGCCCTCCCGGGCCGGGACCTCCCAGGCCGGCCTCAGCTCTCCTTGAGCATCGCCTCCAGGGCGATCTCGACCATGTCCCGGAAGGTCTGCTCGCGCTCCTGCGCGCTGGTCTCCTCGCCGGTGACGATGTGGTCGGAGACCGTGCAGACGGCCAGTGCCCGGCGTCCGAACTTGGCCGCCAGCGTGTACAGCGCACTGGCCTCCATCTCGACCGCGAGCACGCCGTACTCCGCCATCCGGGCGGTGAGCTCGGGACGGGGGTTGTAGAACGAGTCCGCGGACAGGATCAGCCCGACCCGCGTCGCCACCGGCAGGTTCTTGGACTCGGCGAGGTCGACGGCTGTGCGGAGCAGCCCGAAGTCGGCCACCGGTGCGTAGTCGAGTCCCTCGAACCGGATCCGGTTCATCGAGGAGTCCGTGCACGCACCCGAGGCGATCACGATGTCGCGCAGCCGCAGGTCGGGGTGGAGCGCCCCGCAGGACCCGACCCGCACGGCGGTCTGCACGTCGTACTCGCCGAACAGCTCGTTGGCGTAGATCGAGAACGACGGCAGGCCCATGCCCGACCCCTGCACCGACACCCGCTCGCCGCGGAAGCGGCCGGTGAAACCGAGCATGCCGCGGACCTGGGAGTAGCACTCGACCTCGTCGAGGAAGGTCTCGGCGATCCACTTGGCCCGGAGCGGGTCGCCCGGCATCAGGACGTGCGGGGCGATCTGGCCCGGTTCGGCGGAGATGTGCGTGCTCATGGCATCCGATCCTAGGTCCCCGCCCACGACGTAGAGTCGGCGCCGTGACCTCCACGGAGAACACCGCCGCCGGACTCCCCATCGCGCTCTCGGTCCGGGCGCACGACCGGGTCGGGCACCGACGTGCCGACCAGGCCTGGCTGGACGAGACCTGGGCCGACCCGAGCACCCGGGTGCTGCTGCTCGGCGGCGCGCGGTTCCCGGTCACCCGGGACCGGGACGCCATCGCGTGGTACCCGCCGGCCGAGCTGCCCGAGGGGCAGCGGATCTTCCTGGGGGAGCAGCACGGCGTTGCCCGGTTCGCGGTGCTGCTCGATGAGCCGCTGGCCGAGGACTGGGCGACCTTCCGGGCGGTCGGGCCGGCCCTGTCGGTCGACGACGCGGGACTGCTCGTGCACGCCGTCGCGCTCGCCGAGTGGCATCGGTCGCACCGGTTCTGCCCGCGCTGCGGTGGGCGGCTCGACGTCGCGGCCGCGGGGCACGTGCTCACCTGCGACGGCTGCGGCCGGCAGCAGTTCCCGCGGGCTGACCCGGCCGTGATCATGCTGGTCACCGACGACGACGAGCGGGCGCTGCTCGGGCGCCAGCCGAGCTGGCCGGAGGGTCGTTACTCCACGCTCGCCGGGTTCGTGGACCCGGGGG
>DATIBI010000119.1:0-5688 GCA_035457605.1 Nocardioidaceae bacterium | reverse complement strand
TCCCCGACGACCGCGCCGACGAGGGCCCCGCCGCGGGCCCGGCGTCCCTGGTCGGCCTGCAGCTGGCCCGCGAGCACGGCTGGACGGCGCCCGACTCCCAGCGTCGCGCCGTGGCCGGCGGCACGGGTGCCGGCAGCAAGGAGCAGGCCGCCGAGCAGGCCGACACGTCGCGGGCGGAGTCCGAGACCAAGGTCGAGCAGTCGCCGGCCGACGTCGAAGGGAAGAACAGCTGATGGTGGACGTGCTGACCCCGGTTCTCTCCGACAACTGGGACGCCGAGCGCCCGTGGACCCTGGAGTCCTACGAGAGCGGCGGCGGGTACGACGGGCTGCGCACCGCCCTCGGCATGGAGCAGGACGCCGTCATCGAGCTGGTGAAGGAGTCCGGCCTCCGCGGACGCGGCGGCGCCGGCTTCCCGACCGGCATGAAGTGGGGCTTCATCCCTCAAGGTGACGGCAAGCCGCACTACCTGGTGGTCAACGCCGACGAGTCCGAGCCGGGCACCTGCAAGGACATCCCGCTGATGATGGCCTCGCCGCACACCCTGGTCGAGGGCGTGATCATCTCCGCCTACGCGATCCGCGCCAACCACGCGTTCATCTACGTGCGCGGCGAGGTGCTGCACGTGATCCGCCGGCTGCAGCGCGCCGTGCAGGAGGCCTACCTGGCCGGACACCTGGGCCAGAACATCCACGGCTCCGGCTACGACCTGGAGCTGGTCGTGCACGCCGGCGCCGGCGCCTACATCTGCGGTGAGGAGACCGCGCTGCTGGACTCGCTGGAGGGCCGGCGTGGCCAACCGCGGCTGCGCCCGCCGTTCCCGGCGGTCGCCGGCCTGTACGCCGCGCCGACGGTGATCAACAACGTCGAGAGCATCGCCTCGGTGCCGTGCATCGTGCGCAACGGCGCGGACTGGTTCGGCTCGATGGGCACCGAGAAGAGCAAGGGGATGACCCTCTACTCCCTCTCCGGCCACGTGAAGCGCCCCGGGCAGTACGAAGCCCCGCTCGGGATCACCCTGCGCCAGCTGCTCGACCTCGCCGGCGGCGTCCGCGAAGGCCACGAGCTGAAGTTCTGGACCCCGGGCGGCTCCTCCACCCCGATCCTGACCGCGGAGCACCTCGACGTGCCGCTGGACTACGAGGGCGTCGGCGCCGCCGGGTCGATGCTCGGCACCAAGGCGCTGCAGATCTTCGACGAGACCACCTGCGTGGTCCGCGCGGTGCTGCGGTGGACCGAGTTCTACAAGCACGAGTCGTGCGGCAAGTGCACGCCGTGCCGCGAGGGCACCTGGTGGCTGGTCCAGACCCTGGCCCGGCTGGAGCAGGGACGGGGCAGCGAGCAGGACCTGGAGAACCTGCTCGACCAGTGCGACAACATCCTGGGCCGCTCGTTCTGCGCGCTCGGCGACGGTGCCACCAGCCCGATCACCTCGTCGATCCAGTACTTCCGCGACGAGTACCTCCGCCACCTCACCGAGGGCGGGTGCCCGTTCGACCACACCGCCTCCACCCTCTTCGCGACCGCGGGAGCAACTGCATGACCATCTCCGCCGACAAGGCCGCCTCCGCCGTGGAGAAGGCCGACCTCGTCACGCTCACGATCGACGACGTCGAGGTGAGCGTCCCCAAGGACAGCCTGGTGATCCGGGCCGCCGAGCAGATCGGCGTGCAGATCCCGCGCTTCTGCGACCACCCGCTGCTCGCGCCGGTCGGCGCCTGCCGGCAGTGCCTGGTCGAGGTCACCGACGCGGGCAACGGCCGGCCGATCCCCAAGCCGCAGGCGTCGTGCACCCTGCAGGTGGCCGAGGGCATGGTCGTCCGCACCCAGGCCACCTCCCCGGTCGCCGACAAGGCGCAGCAGGGGGTCATGGAGTTCCTGCTGATCAACCACCCGCTGGACTGCCCGGTCTGCGACAAGGGCGGCGAGTGCCCGCTGCAGAACCAGGCGATGTCCAACGGCCGCGGCGAGACCCGGTTCGTGGAGACCAAGCGGACCTTCCCCAAGCCGATCAACATCTCCGCGCAGGTGCTGCTCGACCGGGAGCGCTGTGTGCTGTGCGCACGCTGCACCCGGTTCTCCGAGCAGATCGCCGGTGACCCGTTCATCGCGCTGGTGGAGCGGGGCGCGCTGCAGCAGGTCGGGATCTACGAGAAGGAGCCGTTCGAGTCCTACTTCTCGGGCAACACGATCCAGATCTGCCCGGTGGGTGCGCTGACCTCCGCGTCGTACCGCTTCCGCGCGCGTCCCTTCGACCTGGTCTCCACCCCGTCGGTGTGCGAGCACTGCGCCTCCGGCTGCGCGCTGCGCACCGACCACCGGCGCGGCAAGGTCACCCGTCGCCTCGCCGGCTTCGACCCCGAGGTCAACGAGGAGTGGAACTGCGACAAGGGCCGGTTCGGGTTCATGTACTCCCGGCAGGCCGACCGGCTCACCCACCCGCTGGTGCGCGACGAGGAGTCGGGCGAGCTGCGACCGGCGTCCTGGCTCGAGGCGTTCGCCGTGGCCGCCCGCGGCCTGGCCGCCCGGCGTGGCTCCGTCGGCGTGCTCACCGGCGGCCGGCTGACCGCCGAGGACGCCTACGCCTACTCCAAGTTCGCCCGGGCCGTGCTGGGCACCAACGACATCGACTTCCGGGCCCGGCCGCACTCCGCGGAGGAGGCCGACTTCCTCGCCGCGCGGGTCGCGGCGACCTCCCTGGAGACGACCTACGCCGACCTCGAGCGGGCCCGCACGGTGGTTCTCGTGGGCTTCGAGCCCGAGGACGAGTCGCCGATCGTGTTCCTGCGGCTGCGCAAGGCCGCCCGCACCGGGCTCCGGGTCTTCTCGGTGGCGCCCTTCACCAGCAGGGGCCTGCAGAAGCTGCACGGCACGCTGGTCCGGACCGCTCCCGGTGCGGAGACCGGCGTGATCGAGGGCCTGGCCCACGACGGCGACGTCGCGCTCGACGGCGGCGGGGTGATCCTCGTCGGGGAGCGGATGGCCACCGTGCCGGGCGCGCTGTCGGCGCTCGTGACGCTGGCCGGTACGACGGGCGCGAAGCTGGCCTGGGTACCCCGCCGGGCCGGTGAGCGTGGCGCGCTCGAGAGCGGCTGCCTGCCGAACCTGCTGCCCGGGGGCCGGCCCGTCGCGGACGCCACCGCGCGTGTCGACGCCGGCACCACCTGGGGCGTGGACCACCTGCCCGACGCACCCGGCCGGGACGGGGACGCGATCGTCGCCGCAACCGCTGCCGGCGAGCTCAAGGCGCTGGTCGTCGGGGGCGTGGACCCCGGTGACCTGGCCGACCCGGCTGCCGCCGACGCGGCGCTGGCCGCCGCGGAGTTCGTCGTCAGCCTGGAGGTGCGCGCCAGCGCGGTCTCCGCGCACGCCGACGTGGTGCTGCCGGTCGCGCCGGTCGCGGAGAAGTCCGGCACGTTCGTGAACTGGGAGGGCAGGGTCCGCCCGTTCGACCAGGTGTTCCGCGAGCCCGGCTCGCTGCCCGACCTGCGTGTCCTCGCCGGCATCGCGGAGGAGATGGGCACCGGCCTGGGCTTCCGCACCGTCGAGCAGGCCCGCGCCGAGATGACCGAGCTCGGTCCCTGGGACGGCGAGCGGTCCGCAGCCCCCTCGGTGTCCGCCGCGGAGGCGGCCCAGCGGCACGAGGACCCCGCGCACGCGGTGCTCGCCACCTGGAAGCAGCTGCTCGACGACGGGCGGATGCTCGACGGCGACGAGTACCTCAAGGCCACCGCCCGTCGCGCGGTCGCGCTGGTGTCCGAGCGCACCTTGCGCGGGCTCGGCGTGCACGCCGGCCAGCTGGTCACCATCGCGTCCGAGCGAGGCTCGGTCGAGCTCCCGGTCGGCGCCGCCGACCTCCCCGACGGCGTCGTGTGGGCCCCGTCGAGCTCCGAGGGCGTCAACCTCGCCCGTGAGCTCGGCGTCGGCGCCGGCGCCACCGTCCGTCTCGAAGGAGTGCGCCCATGACCGGCACGCTGCTGAGCACGCCCACCACGGGCGACCTGGTCCTCGCCGCAGACGACCTCTCGGCGTTCGGGCAGGACCCGTGGTGGCTGGTCCTGATCAAGGCCGTGCTGGTGTTCGTGGTCCTGGTGCTGCTGACGCTGTTCAACATCTGGTTCGAGCGGCGCGTGGTCGCGCGCATGCAGCACCGGGTGGGCCCCAACGTGCACGGCCCGTTCGGACTCCTGCAGAGCCTCGCCGACGGCGTGAAGCTGGCGCTGAAGGAGGACATCATCCCGAAGGCCGCGGACAAGGTGGTCTTCCTGCTCGCCCCGATCCTGTCGGTGATCCCGGCGTTCATCACCTTCTCGGTGGTGCCGTTCGGGCCCGAGGTCACGGTGCCGTTCACCGACGGCCTGACCACGCCCCTGCAGCTGACCGACATGCCGGTGGCCGTGCTGTTCGTGCTCGCGGTGGCGTCGATCGGCATCTACGGCATCGTGCTGGGTGGCTGGTCGAGCGGGTCGACGTACTCCCTGCTCGGTGGCCTGCGCAGCTCGGCCCAGATGATCTCCTACGAGGTGGCGATGGGACTCGCGCTCGTCGCGGTGTTCCTCTACGCCGGCTCGATGTCGACCTCGCAGATCGTCGCGGCGCAGGAACGGCTGTGGTTCGGGCTGATCCTGATCCCGTCGTTCGTCATCTTCGTGATCGCGATGGTGGGCGAGACCAACCGTGCGCCGTTCGACCTGCCCGAAGCCGAGGGCGAGCTGGTCGGCGGCTTCCACACCGAGTACTCCTCGCTGAAGTTCGCGCTGTTCTTCCTCGCCGAGTACATCAACATGGCGACCGTGTCCGCGATGGCCACGACCCTGTTCCTCGGCGGCTGGCGGGCGCCGTGGCCGCTGTCGCTGTGGGAGGGCGCCAACGAGGGCTACTGGCCGGTGCTGTGGTTCCTCGGCAAGGTGATGCTGTTCGTGTTCTTCTTCATCTGGCTGCGCGGGACGCTGCCGCGGCTGCGCTACGACCAGTTCATGCGGTTCGGCTGGAAGGTGCTGATCCCGATCGCGCTCGGCTGGATCGTCGCCGTGTCCACGATCCGCGCGGTCAGCCTCAACGGCGGCTTCGACCGGACCTACCTGCTCGCCGCCATCGGCGTGGTCGCCGTGCTCCTGCTCGTCTTGTTCTTCCTCGGTGAGGACGAGAGCAAGGCCGGCGAGGAGGAGGCCGAGCAGGGCGAGTTCGACGCCTTCGCCGGCGGCTACCCGGTCCCGCCGATGCCTGGCCAGGCGCTGTCGTCGCAGACCGCCGCGACCTACCAAGCCCCCTCGAGCACCGCCGCGGAGGAGAACGCGTGATGCCCACACTCAAGGAACAGTTCTGGGACCCGGTCGCGGGTTTCGGGGTGACCTTCCGGACCATGTTCAAGAAGGTCGTCACCGAGCAGTACCCGTTCGAGAAGAAGCCGACCGCCCCGAGGTTCCACGGCCGGCACCAGCTCAACCGCTGGCCGGACGGACTGGAGAAGTGCATCGGCTGCGAGCTGTGCGCCTGGGCGTGCCCGGCGGACGCGATCTACGTCGAGGGTGCCTCCAACACCGAGGACGAGCGGTACTCACCCGGTGAGCGGTACGGCCGCGTCTACCAGATCAACTACCTGCGCTGCATCCTGTGCGGGCTGTGCATCGAGGCGTGCCCGACGCGCGCGCTGACGATGACCAACGAGTACGAGCTCGCCGACGACAA
>DATIBI010000118.1:0-2258 GCA_035457605.1 Nocardioidaceae bacterium | reverse complement strand
CCGCCGCGGGTCACCTCGGTGACCTCGACGATCCCACGCCCCGTGTTGATCTCGACGCGGCGGCCGGCGCGTGTGGCGACGACCTCGTAGGTGCGGACCTCGCCGCCCGCATCGATGACGACCTCCACACGGTCACCGCGCACAGTCCCACCGTAGTCTTCGGCGGCGGTCACCGAGGGGGATTCGTGGCGTAATGGCGGGGGCACAGGTCCGGACGCCACATGGGTGGCGCGGCCGGGGGTCCGGCCGCGCCAGCGGTGGTGACTGGACAGCGAGGTCGTCGGCGGCTGTCCGGCCACCGGGCTCAGGCTTGTACGAGCCGTCGCCACCCGACGTAGAGACGGGTGCGCCGGCGCGCCTCGCGTCGGGCGTCGCGACGGGCGACCCACCGCTCGGCGCGCTGCGGGCTCCCGCCACCGATGGCTGCAAGCAGATCGGCGAAGTGCTCGTCGGACTGGGCCTGGCTGATCCTGACGTCTGACCACATGGTGTAGCTCCCTGGCTCTCTTGTGTGCTGGTCTAGGTCTTCGACGCTAGGAACTGAGGAGGGGGCGCCACATCAGGCGTGTTCCTTAGATCCTGGGACCTGTCGCCGGGCTCGGAGGCCTAAGGCGTACCTGCCGGCGCGATGGACGCGGGTCAGGTGGCGACCGGGGGCGCTGTCGGACGGTGAGGGATCGCGCACGCGAACGCGAGGACGGCGAGGAACGAGTAGTAGTAGACGGCCACCCACGCGCCTCGTGGTGTGTCGAGGGCGAGCTCTGGCGAGATCGCCGGCGCCGTCAGCGCCCAGATCGGGATGGCCGACAGCGCCAGGACGCCGCAGGCGATCCTGCCCCAGAGGCGGCCCCGCCCGGAGATCGCGTACCCGCCGGCCATGCAGAGCAGCGGGACGCCGATCGCGCCGCCGCCGATACCGTCCTCGAACAGAGCGCCCATGTCGGTCGGGCTGCTGAACAGCACGGCGGAGAAGAGCAAAGGCGCGAGTGCGAGCCACCTCCAGCCGCGGCGGCCGCCCGTCCTGCGCAGGTGCTCCGCCCACCCGAGGAGCACGCCGGTGAGCAAGCCGGGCGCCAGGACCCACACGAACGTCCCGACCCAGTGCACCGACGACTCAGGACCGGCGATCTCGGTCATCATGCCGCGCAGGCCGGCTGCCCAGGCGAGGCCGGCGATGCCGCCCGCGACGACGAGGCCGAAGACGCCGGGTCCGGTCCGCTGTGCCAGGACGCCTTTCTCGAGCTGCGCGGCGGTCACGGCTGAACCTCGGCTCCCACCACCCGGCTGGAGGCCGGGGCAAACGGCATCCACCCGGTGACGGTCACCAGCGCCACAGGAAGGGGGCCGAGGGCCCCGGCGTTCGCGCGCGCAGCTGTGGCCATGGTCGCTCCGGTAGACCAGGCGGAGCCAGTCAGGGTCCGCCAGTTCTTCAGGTTACCTGTAGGAGGCCTCGGACGGGGCCGCAAGAGCGCTCTGGCCCGCACGGTCGCGGTGGCGACGTCAGCCGATGGACGCGAGGCTGCTTCTCGCGACTGCTGGTGTCGACCAGCTCCGGAGGCGGGCACCCGCGGGTTCCCGCCCAGGAGGTCACGAGGTCGCAGCTGGCCCCTGCGTGCAGGAATCTGCAGCTGCACATACCTGAGGCCCCTTTTGCTGCGGTTCGTGCAAAGCAGGGACAACCTGAGAGTTGAGCCGAGAACGGTCATCGCGTCGAACGAGCAGGCCCGGACCCGCACTGCGCAGGCGCACGGAGCGTCAACCAGCGGAAGGGCCAGCGCATGCACGGAGACTTCGTCGTACTCAGGGACATGAGCACCGCCGCCACGACGGAGCCGTTCCGGGCCGGTCCGTCCACGCTGGGTGTCGAGGGTGTTCCGAGCGAGCCCCGCATCGACGTCCTCGCCATGGACAAGCAAGAGGTCCGGGACATGGCGCGCGACCCGGAGGTCAAGGCGCTCGCCAGGCTGATGCCGACGCGGCTCATCGAACCTGTCTCCGACGAGGAGGCTCGGGCCCACCCGGAGGACGGGGAAGGCACGGCCGCGGGGAGCACGTGGGGAGTCTCCGCGGTCGGTGCCGATCTGTCCCAACGCACCGGGACCGGCGTCGTCGTCGCGGTCCTCGACACCGGCATCGACAGCACACACCCGGCGTTCCAAGGGGTGACGCTCGTCGAGGAGGACTTCTCGGGGTCCGGCAACGGCGACCGGCAGGGGCACGGCACCCACGTCGCGGGGACGGTCTTCGGCCGCGCCGTG
>DATIBI010000117.1:0-2286 GCA_035457605.1 Nocardioidaceae bacterium | reverse complement strand
CGCATGTAGGTGATGAAGCCGTTCTCGTACAGCCGCTGCGCCACCGACATGGTGCGCGAGGCGCCGTACCCGAGCTTGCGGGAGGCCTCCTGCTGCAGCGTCGTGGTCCGGAACGGGGCGTACGGCGCCCGGCGGTAGGGCTTGGACTCCACCGACCGGATCGCGAAGGTGCTCTCGGCCAGCCCGGAGGCGAGCGCCTCGGCGCGGGGCCGGTCGAGGTGCACCACCGAGGAGCCCGGCTTCAGCTCGCCCTGCGCGGTGAAGTCGCTGCCGCGGGCCACGCGGGAGCCGTCCACGGAGTGCAGCTTGGCGGGGAACATCCGGTCGTCGTGCTTGGCGCCGGCGTCGAAGGTGCCCTCGAGGTCCCAGTACGACGCCGCGCGGAACGCCATGCGCTCCCGCTCGCGGGCCACGATCAGCCGGGTCGCCACGGACTGCACCCGGCCCGCGGAGAGGCCGGACATGACCTTCTTCCACAGCACCGGGGAGACCTCGTAGCCGTAGAGGCGGTCCAGGATGCGGCGCGCCTCCTGGGCCTCGACGAGGTTGTCGTCGATGTCGCGGGGGTTCTCCACCGCGGCGTTGATCGCCTGCGGGGTGATCTCGTGGAAGACCATCCGCTTGACCGGCACCTTCGGCTTGAGCTCGTCGAGGAGGTGCCACGCGATGGCCTCACCCTCGCGGTCCTCATCCGTGGCGAGGTAGAGCTCGGAGGCGTCCTTGAGCAGCTTCTTCAGCTTGGTGATGTGCGACTTCTTGTCGCTGGACACGACGTACACCGGCTCGAAGCCGTGGTCGACGTCCACGCCGAGCCGCGCCCACGGCTCGCCCTTGATCCGGGCGGGGATGTCCGAGGCGCTCTGCGGGAGGTCACGGATGTGGCCGATCGAAGACTCGACCACGTAACCGCGGCCGAGGTAGCCGGCGATCGTGCGCGCCTTGGCAGGCGACTCCACGATCACCAGCTTGTGACCGGCGCCGCTGTCGGCGCCCGCGTTCTTCGATGCCACGTGTTCAGTGCTCCTCGATGGATTTCGGCGGGTCGGGACGGGGGGACTCGCACGACACGGTAACGCTACCGAGCGACCCAACCCGTCCGGACCCCGTTTTCAGGACGCGTCCGGCGCGACCGGTCAGAGCCCCGCCGGGGCCAGGAACCCCTCGGCCACGAGCTCGCGCACCTTCGGCAGGTACGCCTCCCGGGTGGCCGGCGGCTCGGCGTCGAGCAGGGTGGCCAGCGCGTCCAGGATCTGCCCGGTGGTGAGGTCGCCGTCGCAGGCCCCGACCAGACCGGCCTCGACCGTGTCGACCTGGCGGGCCCGCCGCAGTCCCCGCTGCTGGCGCAGCACGATCTGCTCCGGGTCCTCCGCGCCGGGGGCCCCGAAGGTCTCCTGGCGCACGTCGACCCGGGTGACCAGGCGCGCCCCGAGCAGGGCGGCGTCGTCGGTGGCCGCGAGCAGGTCGGTACGGCGCCCCCAGGCGGCGACCTCCGGGCCGAGCGGCTGCTCGACCTCGTAGGGCCAGTCCTCGAGCCGCAGCACCGGCTCCCGGCCGGAACCGCCCGGCTCGCCGACCTTGTGCAGGTTCAGCCAGCCGAACCCGACGCCGGTGATCCGCTGCTCCTCGAACCACGACAGCCAGGTGTCGTAGCGCTCGGCGTACCGCGGGGTACCGTGCAGGCCGGCGTCCTTGAGCCACAGCTCGACGTACTGCGCGGGGTCGGCCACCTCGCGCTGGACCACCCAGGCGTCGCAGCCGGAGCCGTCGAGCCACCCGCTGAGACGCTCGTCCCAGGGCAGGCCGTCGACGTGCACCCAGTTGGCGAGCACCTGGCACCAGCCGCCGGGCCGCAGGTGCGCGGGGGCGCCGGTGACGACCCGGCGCACGACCTCGTCACCGGGCAGCCCGGAGTCGCGGTAGACCAGCCGCTCGCCGGTGGCCGGGGAGATCACGAACGGCGGGTTGGTCACCACCAGGTCGAACAGGTCGCCGCGGACCGGTTCGTAGAGGCTGCCGTCGCGCACCTCCGCGGACGTGGTCCCGTGCACCCGGTTCAGCTCGAAGTTGAGGCGGGTCATCCACAGCGCCCGCGGGTTCACGTCGGTCGCGACGATCTCGTCGACGTGGTCGGCGAGGTGCAGCGACTGCACCCCGCAGCCGGTGCCCAGGTCGAGCGCGCGGCCGGCGGGTTCCCGCACGGTGAGCTGGGCCAGCGACGACGAGGCGGAGCTGATCCCGAGCACGTGGTCGGCGGACACGCGCACCCCCGCCCCGTCGAGACCGGGG
>DATIBI010000116.1:0-3256 GCA_035457605.1 Nocardioidaceae bacterium | reverse complement strand
TTCGACGGCGACGAGGCCGGGCAGCGTGCGGCGCTGAGGGCGTTCGCGGGGGACCAGCAGTTCGTCGCGCAGACCTACGTGGCCGTTGAGCCGGGCGGCCTCGACCCGTGCGACCTGCGCCTGCAGAAGGGCGACGCCGCTGTGCGCGAGCTGGTCGCGCGCCGGATCCCGCTGTACCGGTTCGTCCTGAGCAACGTCGTGTCCCGCTACGACCTCGACCGGGCCGACGGGCGCATCGACGCGCTCCGCGAGGCCGCCAAGCTGGTCTCGAGCATCCGCGACCGGTCCAAGGTCGACGCGTTCGCGCGTGAGCTCGGCGGCATGGTCGGGGTCGACGTCGACCAGGCCCGGGCAGAGGTACGACGGGCCGCCTCCCGTCCCGGCAAGGGCGAGGACCGGCGTCGTCCGGCCCAGCCGGCAGGTCCGACGTACCCACCGGAGGGGGAGGGGCCCACCGCCCCCGCCGCGCCGCCGCTGCCCGACCTGCGTGACCCCCGGTTCGCGCTGGAGCGCGAGACGCTGAAGCTCGTCGTGCAGCACCCGAACGTGGTCGGCACGACCGCCAAGGACGTGGACGCGGGCGACTTCACCCACCCCACCTACCGCGGGGTCTGGGACGCGGTCGCGGCCTGCGGTGGTCCGGCTGCGGCTCCCGGCAACGAGGTGTGGGGCACGAAGCTGCGGGCGAACGTCAGCGACCCGCAGGTGGCGCAGGCGCTCAACGCGCTGGCGGTCGAGCCGCTGTTGTCGATGAAGGAGCCGGACTCCGGCTACGTCGCCGCGCACGTCTTCCGGCTGCAGGAGCTGACCGCGATGCGCCGGATCGCGGACGTGAAGTCCAAGCTCCAGCGGACCAACCCGGTGGACCACGCGACCGAGTACAACCGGATGTTCGGGGAGCTGGTCGCGCTCGAGCAGCACCGGCGGAACCTGCGCGAACGGGCGATCGGCGGGGAGTCCTAGTGCGCAACCCGTTCAAGCGGTCGGTCACGGTGCCGACCGACGTGGTCGCGTCCGCGCACCTCAGGCCGGGCGAGCGGGTGCTCGCCGGCACCGTCGCGGTCGACGGGACCTGGCTGATCGGCACCCGCGACGCCCTCGTGGTCCTGCCCGCAGCGGGGGACCCGGTCCGGATCCCCTGGCAGCAGGTCGAGCGTGCCGACTGGGACCGTGAGGCGTCGCGACTGGTCGTCACCGAGGTGGGGCGGTTCGGCAGGCCGAGGCCCGAGCACCGGGTCGTGATCGAGGAGCCGGGGCTGCTCCTCGACCTGGTCCGCGAGCGGGTGACCGCCTCGGTGGTGCTCCAGCGCCGGGTCGTGGTGGCCGGCAGGCGGGGGCTGTTCGTGGTGGCCCGCCGAGCGCCGCACCGGGGCGGGGAGATCACCTGGGCCTATGAGTTCGACAGCGGCGTGGACCCCGCCGACCCGGGCGTGATGGCGGCAGCCGAGCAGGGCCTGAAGGCGGCGCAGGAGGAACTCGGCCTGTGAGCGGGTCCGATTTAGCGGACTAGCACAGGACTTGCTAACCTATCCGCGCTGCGGCGTTCGCGACGCACATTCCCCTGTAGCTCAATTGGCAGAGCATTCGGCTGTTAACCGGAGGGTTGTTGGTTCGAGTCCAACCGGGGGAGCTGCACACGAAAGGGTCCTACGGGGCCCTTTCGTCGTCTCGGGCCGGGTGCCTGGCTCACTCGCCCCAGCCCATCGGGAACACCTCGAACGGTGACGCGTGGGCGACGCCGAGCCGGCTACCGGTGGCCCGGGACATCCCTTCGAGGAACTCGGCCGGGTCGAAGTGCTCCCACCCGAGTCCGTCGATGTAGGCCTGGTGCGCCTTGAGCGAGGCCACGCCGATGTCGAAGGTGTCGGTGATGTCGGCAGCGTGCCGTGCCTCGGGGGAGCCGGCCGCCCACACCTGGGTGACGCCGCCCCACGGCTCGAGCCCGCGCTGGACCTGCTCCGGGAACACCCAGCGGTTCCCGGCGTCCCGGACCGCGTCCAGCGTCGCCTTGCCGGTCGCGATGTGGTCGGCCTGGTTGAGCGACTGCCCGCCCCAGGTGTCGCGGAAGTTGTTCGTGATCACGATCTGCGGTCGGTGCTTGCGCACCGAGGCGGCGATCGCGCGGCGCAGCTCCACGTTGTACTCCAAGATGCCGTCCGGCAACCCGAGGAACTCCACCTCCTCGACGCCGACGATCCGGGCGGACTCGACCTGCTCTGCCTCGCGCACCTGCCGGCACTCCTGCGGATCCATCGCGTCGATGCCGGCCTCGCCGCTGGTCACCATGCAGTAGACGACGTGCTTGCCCTGCTTGGTCCAGCGGGCCACCGCGGCCGCGGCGCCGAACTCCAAGTCGTCAGGATGGGCGACGACGCACAGCGCGCGTTCCCAGTCCTCGTTCACCGGGCTGAGCGGCGGGGGAGTCTGGACATTCGGTGTCTCGCTCATGGTTGCGAGCATGGCACGAACCGGGACACCTCGTGCAGGAGGCAGCACGATGCCCTGTAGGTTTCTGCCCGAGGGGCGGTAGCTCAGTCGGTCAGAGCAGAGGACTCATAATCCTTGGGTCGTGGGTTCGAGCCCCACCCGCCCTACCAGGCAAAACCGCAGGTCAGGACGCATGCTGGCCGCCGAGATCGAGCGGCAGCACGTCCGCATTTGGTGCCGCGGTCCGCAAA
This sequence comes from Nocardioidaceae bacterium, assembly GCA_035457605.1. Classification (GTDB taxonomy): domain Bacteria; phylum Actinomycetota; class Actinomycetes; order Propionibacteriales; family Nocardioidaceae; genus Nocardioides_C. The sequence continues at coordinate 578 of DATIBI010000116.1, read as the reverse complement.
CTGTCCGCACGAGCCCTGGATGCTGCGGCGTCCAGGCGGTCCGCGACTGCGTCGAGGTCGTCGCCGAAGAGCCCGGCGTAGACGTCGAGCGTCATCGCCGCGGACGCGTGGCCGAGCATGCGTTGGACTGCCTTGACGTTCGCTCCAGCCTGCACGGCCAGGCTGGCAGCGGTGTGCCGCAGGTCGTGCGGGGTTAGGCCTGGCATGCCGATCCTCTCTGCGGCCGGCACAAACACGCGGCTGCGGAAGTTGTGGTTGCGCATCACGTCGCCGCGCGTCGTGGTGAACACCAGGTCGTCCGGTGCCTTGCCGGCGACGTGCTTGGCGAGCGCGTCGACGAGGGAACGGGGGACCGGGACCGATCGGCGCTGGTGGGTCTTCGGCGTGCCGTAGGTCATCTCACCGTTCAGCTCGATCGCGGTGTGCACGACCTCGATCCGCCGCTTCATGAGGTCCACGCGCCGGACCCGTACGGCGGTCGCCTCGCCCCAACGCATCCCTGTGTAGGCGAGCACCCGGACGAAGAGCTCGTAGCCGGGGCAGGCCAGGGCGAGTTCCTCGACTTGGGCGTGCGAAAG
>DATIBI010000115.1:0-4034 GCA_035457605.1 Nocardioidaceae bacterium | reverse complement strand
CGATCGACCTGCGCTACCAGCGGGCCGCCGACGCCTCGGTCCGTGACCACGTCTACCCAACCGACCGCGCGATCGGCGGCCTGGCGATGGTCGAGCCCGGCACCGGCGAGGTCCGCGCGCTCGCGCAGTCCCGGCCGATGGGGACGAACAAGAAGAAGGGTCAGACCTTCCTCAACTACGTCGTGCCGAGCCAGTACGGCGACGCCAACGGCTTCCAGGCCGGCTCGACGTTCAAGGCGTTCGTGCTCGCCGCAGCCATCAAGCAGGGGGTCTCGCTGTCGACGCAGATCAGCGCACCGCCGCAGATCTCGCTGCCGATCTCCCGCTTCCGCGACTGCGACGGCTACGTGCAGGGCGCCGACGTGTGGTCGCCGGCCAACTCCACCGGCTCGGGCACGTTCGACCTCTACACCGGCACGCAGCAGTCGGTGAACACCTTCTTCGCCCAGCTCGAGCTGCGCACCGGGCTCTGCCAGCCGGTGAAGCTGGCCCGCGCCATGGGCGTCACGGTGCCCGACACCCAGATCTACCCGCCCTTCACGCTGGGCATCGTCGACACCAACCCGCTGACCATGGCCGAGGCGTACGCCACGTTCGCGGCGCGCGGGCTGCACTGCGACTCCCGCCCGGTCACCGAGGTGCTCAACGCCAAGGGCAAGGTGCTGAAGTCCTACGACAAGGAGTGCCGCCAGGTGCTCCCCAACGACGTCGCCGACGCCGTCAACGACATCCTGCGCGGCGTGCAGGAGCCGGGCGGGTTCGGGTACGGCGCGGGCATCAACCTCAGCCAGCCCTCGGCCGGCAAGACCGGCACCATCAACAGCAACATGGCCGTGTGGTTCATCGGCTACACCCCGAACCTGGCGACCGCGTCGATGATCGCCGGCGCGAACGGCCTCGGTGAGTGGGTCACCCTGAACGGCCAGACCGTGGGCGGCTCCTACATCACCCGCGCCGCCGGCTCCACGAACGCCGGGCCGATGTGGGGCGACGCGATGAAGGTCATCGAGCAGTGGCTGCCGGACAAGAACTTCACCTCACCGGACCCGCGCACCATCAAGGGCAAGCAGGTCACGGTGCCGAGCGTCTACGGCTACGACCCGCAGGAGGCCGCCCGGATCCTGCGCGAGGCCGGCCTGTTCCCGACGATCGGCGAGATGGTGGACTCCTCCAACGCCTACGGCACGGTGGCCTACCTCGACCCGGGCTCGGGCACGCAGGTCGGCTCCGGCAGCTCGGTGACGATCTACGTCTCCGACGGCACGCCGTACGTCCCGCCGCAGCCCGCTCCGCAGCCCCAGCCCGGCGGGGGTGGGGGTGGCGGCAACGACGGCCCCGGTGACGGCGGCGGTGGCGGCAACGACGGCCCCGGTGACGGCGGCGGTGGCGGCGGTGGTGACGGAGGCGGCGGCGACCGCACCGGCGGTGGCGGCGGCGGCACCGACCGCGGCGACTGACCTCAGCCGAGCTGGCGACGGACCTCCGCGGCGACCGCGCCCCCGTCGGCGCGACCCTTCACCTGAGGCTGGAGCGTACCCATCACCTTGCCCATCGCCCGCATGCCTTCCTCGGCGGCACCGAGCTGGGCGATCGTGGAGGTGACCAGGTCCGCGATCTCCTGCTCGGTGAGCTGCGCCGGCAGGTAGTCGGCGATCACCTCGGACTCCGCGCGCTCCTTGGCCGCCATCCCGGCGCGGCCGGCCTCGTCGAAGGCCTCGGCGGCCTCGCGGCGCTTCTTGGCCTCCGAGCTCAGCACGCCGACGACGTCGTCGTCGCTCAGCTCCCGGGACTCCTTGCCGGCGACCTCGGCGTTGGTGATCGCGGTGAGCACCATCCGCAGGGTCGACGAGCGCACCTCGTCCCGGGCCTTGATCGCGGCGGTCAGGTCGGTGCGCAGGCGGTCCTTGAGCTCACTCATGCGGTCATTGTGGCAGCCTTGTCGGATGCGATCGGACACGAGGACCCTTGGATCGACCGTGCTGGGCGTACTAGGCGCCGGGGCGGCGGTGGGCGCAGCGACGCTGATCTACTCCGCCGGGTTCGAGGTCCGCAACTTCGTGCTGCGCCGGGCGGAGATGCCGGTGCTGCCTGCGGGCAGCGAGCCGCTGCGCGTGCTGCACCTCTCGGACCTGCACATGACCCCGAGCCAGCACAAGAAGCAGGACTGGGTGCGCGGGCTCGCCGACCTGGAGCCGGACCTCGTGGTCAGCACCGGCGACAACCTGGCGCACATGCAGGCGGTGGACACCGTCCTCGACTCGCTCGGCCCGCTGCTCGACGTGCCCGGTGTCTTCGTGTTCGGCTCCAACGACTACTACGCACCGTCGACGCGAAACCCCGTGCGGTACCTGCTCCCCGACGACGGCAGCCGGAACACCCACACGCCGCAACTGCCGTGGCCGCGGCTCCGCGACGCCTTCGAGCGGCACGGATGGCTGAACCTCAACAACCGTCGGGCGGAGCTCAAGGTGGGCGACCTCCGGTTCGCCTTCGCGGGGGTCGACGACCCGCACCTGGAGTACGACGACCTGGACTCCGTCGCCGGGGAGGCGGACCCGACCGCGGACGTGCGCCTCGGCGTGACCCACGCGCCGTACCTGCGCGTGCTGGACGCATTCAGCCGGGACGGGTACGACGCGATCCTCGCCGGCCACACCCACGGCGGCCAGCTGTGCCTGCCCGTCAGGGGCGCCCTGGTGACCAACTGCGACCTCGACCCCGCCCGCGCCAAGGGTCTGCACCGGCACCCGGCCGCCTCGTCGCCCGGGGACCCGGGCTCCAGCTGGCTGCACGTGTCCGCCGGCCTGGGCACCTCTCCGTACGCCCCCGTACGGTTCTGCTGCCGCCCGGAGGCGACCCTGTTGACCCTTTCGTCCCGCCGACCGGCCCCGGTTTCGTAGCACCCGTGAGGCTCAGGTAGACTCGCGTCGCTCTCGGGCTGTGGCGCAGTTTGGTAGCGCGCGTCGTTCGGGACGACGAGGCCGCAGGTTCAAATCCTGTCAGCCCGACCGAGATGGAGAGGCCCCCGCCGGGTTCCGGCGGGGGCCTCTTTCCTTCTTCTCGTGGGTGCCAGCAACCTATCGTCAGAGGTTGATCGGCCGCAGCACCTGGTCGATGCCGTGGGCGAGCTGCTTGTTGCCGCGGTTGAGGTTGCGCAGCGCCGGGATGACCTTGGCGTTCTTGTCATTGCGGTCGGCGTCGCGGAGCACCACGCGGCCCTCGTGGTTGACCTTGACCGTGAGCTTCTTGCCGAGCGCGGTCTCGAGCTTGGCCCCGTCAGCCTGCTTGGCCATCTTGTAGGTGACCTTGGCGCCGGGCACCACGTGGTAGAGCAGCACGTCCTCGATGGTGTCGATCCCGGCCGCGTTGGCGAGGGTGCGGAACACCCGCTTCTCGCGCGGGTAGCTCTTGCCGGTCAGGTCCGCGACCAGGCGCCGGAACGCGGCGTCGGTCGGGGCGAAGGCGGTCAGCTTGGTGTTGCCGTCGGCCAGCACCGCCACCGGGCTGTCCGGCTTGGCGGCCAGGACAGCGCCCACCGCGTTGTCGAGGATGTCGAAGTCACCGGCCTTCCGGTCGAAGCCGGACCCGTCCGCGGCGAGGACCTCGGCCAGGCTTTGCGTGCCCGGCGCCGAGGCCGAGGCATTGGCGGGAGCCGTGGCTGCGACCAGCGCGGACGAGCTGAGGGCTACGGCGGTGAACAGTGTGGTGATGCGGCGGATCATCATTGGTTCCTCCCTGGAGAACACGTGCTGTGGCGTGTGCCACAACCCCGGTTCGGTTGCCCCCGGGAGGCGGACGGGTGCTTGTTGAAGGTTTGACAACCTGTCCAGACCAGCACGGGCGGACCGCTGCCCGTCGTACCGCCCGCGGGTTCTGGCACACTTCGGGCCATGGCGGACAACGCAGACGACCGCGCCAAGGACGAGCCCTCGCTGGAGCTCCCCACCCTCGCGTTGCCGGCTCTCGGCCGCCGTCTACGGAGGCGCGGCAGCGCCCCGGACGGCTCCTCCGGGGGTCGCACCCCCGAGTCCGCG
>DATIBI010000114.1:0-7627 GCA_035457605.1 Nocardioidaceae bacterium | reverse complement strand
CGATCGTGTTGCAGTAAACGATCCCGGTGACCACGGGCGACAACTGGCCCTCGGTGGCGACCACGAACATCTCATCGACCAGTCGCAGCCCGTCCGCGACCCGGCCCATGTTGATCAGGGCCCGGCCCTGCTCCCCTCGGGCGAGCCAGAGTAGGTCGGCGTCGTCGAAGCGGCGGGCAGTGTCCGCGGCCTCACCTGCCGTCGTGTAGCCCGACTCGTAGTCCCCGGTCCCCATCTGCTGCAACCAGGTGGGGATGAGCAACCAGCCCCGCTCGGCGCCGTCCTCACCGGACTCGTCGAACAGCCGCTGCGCACGCGCGAACCAACCGCCGGCGGGCACGGCCTGACCCCGGAACAGCAGGCTGTGGCCAATCCAGAACGCGTTCCGGACCGCGGGCAGGACCTCCCCAGCATCGAGGTGGGCCCGGTGTGCCCGTTCGAGGGCGGTCACGTACGCATCCGTGTTGCCCACCATGTACGCCGACCGAGCCAGCGCCTCGAGATCGCGCGCGGATAGAGCGGCGGCGCGATCGGCCTCAGACAGCGAGAGAAACGCCTCGCGCCAGGCCGCCCGCACCAAGGCTTGCCGTCCGCGATCGAGGACTGCGACGGTGTCCGTCACAGGTTCAGGGTAGCCCTGGAGCGCACCGCAAAGCGGGCGTCGGGTGCGCTGAGACTGGTGCCCGACGGTCCCAGCGTTCACCCAGGCCGCCCAGGCTGCCTCCACCAGCAGCACCGCACCCTGAGGACCGCCGCGGTCCCGGACAACAACTGCTACGAGGACTACAACACCCCGACTACTGGAAGGCGACTTCCAAGTACGCGCTCCGCTGGGTCAAGCACCAGCGGGTCGAGACCTGGAGCAGGCTCAAGGGCGGGTACAAGCTGACCAACGGCAGGCGGTCGGAACTGGCGGTCGTGCTCAACCAGGAGGGCAGGTCCTGGCAGGGCGGATTCGCCTACTTCAAGGACACCGATTTCAGCGGCACCGCCGCGGCGTCGCGCGGAACCTGGTCGGAGGGCACCTTCAAGGGCCAGTGGCGGTTCCGCAAGTACAACCTCATGTGCTTCACCGGCACCGACGGCAGCCAGTACTTAACCGGCCGCACCAGGTGGGTCCCCTGGGACTTCCAGGGTGGCCACGACATTCCCGACGAGGTCCTGCCGAACTGGTATTGCGACCAAAGCCCCACCTCGAAGGACGGCGACCCGGGTAGCTTCATCTACGTCAAGGACCGTGTGGAGCTCCAGAAAACCTCGACCCGCACCTTCGACAAGGGGTTCAACATCGCAGGCATCGGCGTCCGCTCCAAGCAGCAGAACAGTGACGTCCACATGCTGTAGTACAAGAACACCAAGGACACCAGGGCCAAGCTGTGCGGCAGCAACAACCTGCCGGCGCTCGCCCAGCACACCCGAGAGCGTGAGGTACACGGGACGATGACGACCAGGAGAAGGGCGGCGGCGGCGCTGACTGTCGCCGCCCTGACCCTCACCGGGTGTGCCGGCCAGGACAAGAAGCTGGCGGCCGGCCCGGTGCAGGTGCCGGACCCGAACATGTCCTCGTTCTCCGTGCCCGTGGGGCAGGCATTCACCGACGGGATGCAGGTTTTCCAGCACGAGGGCGACGCGCCGGCGGTGATCAAGTCGGTACGGATGGCCGGCGCCGACCCGGGCCTGGAGCTGGTGGGCGTCAAGATCGCCGACGACAGCCGCACGGCGGGGGCGGTGCAGGATTTCGAGGACTGGCCGCCGATCAACGACCCGGACCTGCCGTCCGAGGCGATCAAGCCGCTGGACACCGAAATCGGGCCGCTTCCCGCCAGCAACGCCGAGCTGCTGATCGGGATGAGGGCAACCCGGGAGGGGCGCCTGGTCCGCAAGGGCATCTGGATCGACTACCGGATCGGGGACCAGGACTACTCGGTCTACTTCCCCGGCGGGGTGACCGTGTGCACCGACGGGCGGCGCAACTGCAATGCGCCAAAGGACTGGGCCAAGGGCTGATCCAGCACCTCACGGCGAGGCCGGTACCCCACGCGGGGTTGCCGGCCTCGTTTCGTGTTCAGCCGCCGGGGACGGTGTACCTCGCCTGGACGGGCCAGGCGTAGACCAGCAAGCAGCGGCACATGCGCGCCACCGACGCGGGGCCATCGGGTCGGACGGGTAGCGCATCGGGAACGCCTTGGCGCTCCGCAACATCGCGACAGCGGTTGAACGCCGGAGCGGTGGGACGCCTTGAGCGTCGCAACTCCGGCCGTGAAGGCGTCGATTTAGTCCTCTTGGTTTCGCGATCATTCTGGCGAGGCCGCGGTCTCTCCCCCCGCTTCGAGTTGGTGCTTTCTGCCGCTCATCGGCACCGTAGCTCAGCGGCTCGCCGCGCGAAGCGCCGGATCCGCGACCGTCGAGGCTGGCTGGTCGCCGGCTCGGGCCGCCGAACGCTATGCGTCTCGTGGCGGACCGCGACGAAGTGGGCGAACCGGTACCGCGCCGAAGGCCCTGCCGGGATGGTTGACCGGTCCTCGCGCCCGCACGCCCAGCCGAACCGCACACCGGTCCCGGTGGTCCGTCGGATCGTGCACCTGCGCTGGAAGCACCGGCTCGGACCGGTCCCGATCGCCGACCGGTCTCGAAAGCGCTCTCCTCCCGCTGCTGCACGGCCGTGGGGCCGGTCCGCACGTGATGTCGCCTACTATTCCTTCCGAGTCGGGTGCGCAGCAGGGAGGGCGGTCATGACGCGAATACGTGACCGGTCGCAGGCGCGACCCACCCTCGAGGAGGTCGCCCGGCACGCCGGCGTGTCCCGGGCGACGGTGTCCCGGGTCGTCAACGGCTCTCCCACCGTCGCGCCGCACCTGCGCGAGATCGTCGACCGCGCCGTCGCCGAGCTCGGCTACGTGCCCAACCAGGCCGCTCGGACGCTCATGACGAGCCGGACCGACACGATCGCCCTGGTGGTCGCGGAGCCCGACACCCGCGTCTTCGGCGATCCGTTCTTCGCCGGCATCGTCCGAGGTGTGAGCCAGGAGCTGGCCGCCTCGGGGCTGCAGCTGATGCTGATGATGGCGCAGTCGCACGCCGACCTGGTCCGCATCGAGCAGTACCTCGTCTCCCGCCATGTCGACGGCGTCCTCCTGATCTCCGAGCACGCCGACGACCGGCTCCCCCGGGCGCTGGCCGGTGCCGGCGTACCGCTGGTGATCGGCGGTCGGCCGCTGCAGGCCGCGACGGCCACGGCGTACGTCGACAACGACAACGTCGGCGGAGCCCGGATGGCGGCCGAGCACCTCCGCTCCCTGGGACGCACGCGGATCACGACCGTCGCCGGGCCGATGGACATGTCCGCCGGTGTTGATCGGCTCGCGGGCTTCAGGAAGGGCCTTGGGCGCGGGTTCCGCACCCGGTACGTCGAGTACGGCGACTTCGCGCAGGAAGGCGGGGCGGCGGCCATGGGCCGGCTGCTCGACCGGGTGCCCGACCTCGACGCCGTCTTCGTCGCCTCGGACCTGATGGCGCTCGGGGCCTTGGCCGAGCTACGACGTCGCGGCAGGCAGGTGCCCGACGACGTCGCGGTCGTCGGCTTCGACGACATCGCGATGGCCGCGCTGGCCGAGCCGCCCCTGACGACCCTGCGCCAACGGACCGTCGACCAAGGCCGCCTCATGGTCCGCCTCTACCTCGGCCGGCACCGGCCCGACCGCATCGCCCCGGACCCCGACGGCACCTTGCCCGACGTGGTCGGCACCGACCGGGTCGTCCTGCCGGTGGAGCTCGTCGTCCGCGAGTCCGCCTGACCTTTCCGCGAAGCCCTTGTGGCACCGGCCACGTCGGTGGTTCACTTGGGCAGCGCTAGAGAGCGCTCTCTGAGAGAGCGCTCTCCGAACCGGAAGGGCAACACATGTCACCGTCACCCCGCCTCGCAATGGTCCTGGCAGCGGTGCTCTCCGCCGGCACCCTGGCCGCGCTGCCGGTTACGTCCGCGGCGGCGACCCCGCCGACTGTCGACGACTTCGAGACCCCCCTGCCCGCAGGCAGTGATGACGATGGCCTGGCTCTCGGGTTCTCCACGTTCCAGGACACCCTCGGCAGTACTGTGTCGATCGACACCACGGCGCCGCCGGCACCGGGGCCCGACGGCGACGCGGGCGCCGCCCTGAGGATGGACCTCGACGTCGTCTCCTACGCCGGCTTCGTGCACACCTTCGAGAACCCCGCCGTCGACACTTGGGTGAGCCAGGACTGGAGCGCCTTCGCCGGCCTGGAGTTCTGGCTGCACGGCAACGACAGCGGCACCACGCTCTTCGTCGACGTGCTCGACAACCGCAATCCCGGCTCGACCAAGGACGACGCCGAGCGGTGGAGCGCCACGGTCGTGGACGACTTCTCCGGCTGGAAACTGGTGCAGATCCCCTTCGAGAGCCTGCAGCGCAAGGAGATCGGCAACGGCGCCCCCAACGACGACCTCGGTCTCACGGAGGTCTGGGGCTGGGCCCTCGGGTCGATCACCACGTCCGACGCTCAGACCTACTACGTCGACGACGTCGCGCTCTACGGCACCGCTCCCGAACGCCCGCTGACCGTCGGGTTCACCGCGGTCGACCACCCCACCGACGAGGGCGCGACCGCCCGCCTCGGCGTACGCCTCACCCGCGCAGCCGACGAGCCCGTGACGGTCGACTACGCGACCACCACCGGCACCGCCCGCCCCGACCGGGACTACGAGCCCAGCTCCGGCAGCGTCACGTTCGCCCCTGGAGAGACCCGCGCCACGGTCGAGATCCCGACCCTCGACGACCGCAAGTACCAGGGCGACCGCGGCGTCGTGGTCGAGCTGTCCGATCCCCGAGGCGCGGACGTCACCCTCGGGCGCCCACCGCTGACGCGCCTGCAGGTGATCGACGACGAGTCCCTGGACTCGTCCCTCGTCGAGGACTTCGAGCGCTCCCACCACCAGTGGTCGGGCCGCGGCGGCACAACCCTGAGCACCCGCGAGCTCACGGCGGGCGACGCCCTGGCCGTGCCCGGTCAGGACACCTACGAGCAGGTGCTCGCAGCAGCGCGAAGCGGACGCGGCGTCGTCGACGTCCACCGCACGTTCCCGCTCCCGCAGGACTGGAGCGGCTCCGGGGGAGTCAGCTTCTGGCACTTCGGCCGCGGCACGGGCCAGGACATCGAGGTCCGCCTGGACAACGACCGGGCCGGGCCGACGCTCGGTGATCCGGCGAGCTGGCCGGTCGTGTGGCGCGACGAGTTCGACGCCCCCGCGGACACCGCTCCTGACCCGGCCAACTGGACCCCCGAGATCGGCGACGGCACCATCATCGGCAAGCCCGGCTGGGGCAACGACGAGCTGCAGTACTACACCGACGACCCGGCGAACGCCGCCACCGACGGCAACGGGAACCTGGTGATCACCACCCGAGCCACCGACCCCGAGACCGCTCCGCAGTGCTACTACGGCCCCTGTCGCTACACCTCGGCCCGACTCGTCTCCCAGCACAAGAAGGAGTTCGCCTACGGCCGTATCGAGGCGCGGATCAAGGTCCCAACCGGCGCCGGGCTCTGGCCGGCCTTCTGGTCACTCGGCACCGACATCGCCGAGAACCCCTGGCCGCAGGCCGGCGAGATCGACTTCATGGAGCACGTCGGCCGGCTGCCGAAGGAGATCTTCGGGACCATCCACGGGCCGGGCTACTCGGGCGGCCAGTCGTTCGGGGACATCTACATCTTCGACGAGGACGTCTCCGAGCGGTTCCACACCTACAGCGTTGACTGGACGCCCGAACGCATCGTCTGGCACGTCGACGGCATCGCCTATCACGAGGCCGTCCCCGCAGACGTCGCACCCAACGAGTGGGTCTTCGAGCACCCCTTCTTCCTGCTGCTCAACACCGCCGTGGGCGGCAACTTCGGAGGCGCGGTCAGTGCGGACACGACATTCCCCCAGGAGATGAGCATCGACTACGTCCGCGTCCACCGCGCCAACACGCGCCCACGTTCGTACACCGCGACGGTCACCGACGACGTCACCGGCTGGACGAAGGTCACCGTCCCGTTCTCCGCCTTCGCCGACGGCCGTGGCCGCACGCCCGACCTGTCCGCTGTCAGCGGGTTCGGTCTGCGCCTGCCCACCGCCCCGGGTCGGCCGGCGCTGCTCGACCAGGTGCGGCTGCAGTGCCCCGAGCGGGTCACCGTCACCAGCGCTGCGGACAGCGGGCCCGGTTCTCTGCGCGCGGCCCTTGCCTCGGTCTGTGCCGGGGGCGAGATCGACCTCGACCCCTCGATGACCGACGCGACAGTCGCGCTCGACACTGCCCTCCACGTCACCAAGGACGTGACCGTCGACGGCAGCGCCGCACCGGGGCTGACACTAAGCGGCGAGGACCGCACCCGGGTCCTGGTTGTCCGGAAGTCCGCGACAGCGGAGCTCCGCCACCTGTCGGTCGTCCGTGGGCGGGCGGGCGCGCTGGCCGGCGGGGTGCTGGTCGACGGGACGTTGACCCTGGACCACGTCACCGTGGCGGACAGCGTGTCCGAGGGCGAGAACGGCGACCCCGGCACCGTGTTCTGGCAGGGCGGCGGCGGGATCTACGTCGGCGACGGGGCCGACCTGGTGCTGCGGGACAGCACGGTCCGCGAAAACGACGCGCTCGGCGGGAACGGGGGCAACGGCGGCGGCCTGCACGTCGGCGCCGGGTCCACCGCGCTGATCGAGCGGAGCACGATCTCGGGCAACACCGGCAACGTCGGGGGCGCCATCCGCTCCCGGGGCGACGTGACCGTGCGCAACTCGACCTTGAGCGGCAACGCGTCGTACGGCTGGCACGGCGGGGCCCTCTTCCACTCCGACGGCAGCCTGCAGATCCGGAGCTCGACGGTCACCGGCAACACCACGCCGACGTGGGGGGACCTCGCCGCGATCTTCGTGGCGTACGGCTCACCGCAGCTGGCCCTGACCGACTCCATCGTGTCCGGCAACGCGGCCTACGCCTGCCAGGCGCAGGACGGCGGGACGGTCGTGTCCGCGGGTCACAACCTGGTCCAGGACGGCTCCTGCTCGCCGGTCGCGAGTGACCTTGTCGGGATCGACCCGCTGCTCGGCCCGCTGGCCGCCAACGGCGGGCCGACCGCGACGCACGCGCTGCTCGCCGGCAGTCCGGCGGTGGACGGGGCCGACGCGGGGTCCGCACCGGCCACCGACCAGCGGGGCGTGGTCCGGCCCGTCGGGGCGGGACCGGACATCGGGGCCTTCGAGCAGGAGTGACCCGCCCGTGGAGGCGATTCTCCGTGCCGTCCCGTCGAGCACCCAATCCGCCATGACAGTCCGTTCAAGGGTCGTCTGATCGCGGCGGTGTGACGCACGGCGACTGTGCACCGTGAAGGCTGGTCATCGAAAGGAGTTGGTCGGTAACCTTCTCTCGTCAGACGGAGTCACACACGCTCCGAACCGGGCCGAGCGACTTCAGCCGCGAACCCATCGTGCCGGGCTGGATGTGAGCCAGTTGAGCACGCGCCCTGAGGAACGGTCGCGGTGCTCGACTGCTCGAAGAAGTCCTATCCAAACCAGTGGGCCGCGGAACGCGCCTTGCATGCGATTCAGGAGTCCTGCCGGTCACATGGTCGAAAG
>DATIBI010000113.1:0-4107 GCA_035457605.1 Nocardioidaceae bacterium | reverse complement strand
GCGAGGAAGCCCAGCGGCAGCGCGACCGCCGGTGGCAGGTCGGGCTGCCACAGAGCGACGCCGGTGACCCCGACCGCGCCGATCAGGAACTGCCCCTCGGCACCGATGTTCCAGTAGCCGGCGCGGAAGGCGATCGCGACGGCGATGCCGGTGAACAGCAACGGCGTTGCGGTGAGCAGCACCTCGTAGAGCCCGGCGGTGGTGCTCAGCGGGGTGACCAGGTACCGCTCGAACGCCGCCGGCGGGTTCGCCCCGGCGAGCCGGATCGGGATCGCGGTGAGCGCGACGGTGGCCAGGACGGCGGCGAGCACCGCCACCGGCGCGAGCCACCGCGGCTCGTGGCCGCGCAGGACGAGTCTCATGCGGGCACCGCCTGCCCGGTCATCATCACGCCGAGGCGGTCGCTGGCGGCCTGCCCCACCGGCAGCACGCCGACGACCGCCCCGCGGAACAACACGGCCACCCGGTCCGCGAGGGCGCGGAGCTCGTCGAGGTCCTCGGAGATCACGAGCACGCCTCCGCCGTCGTCACGCAGCCGCCTCAGCTGGGTGTGCACGTAGCGGTAGGCGCCGATGTCGAGCCCTCGCGTGGGCTGGGCGACCACCAGCGCCCGCGGACTCCGGGCCAGGGTGCGGGCGAGCAGCACCTTCTGGATGTTGCCGCCGGACAGGGTCGCGACCGGGTCCGCGGGCCGGGCCTTGATGTCGTAGTCGGCGATCATCGCCTCCGCGTGCGCGCGGATCGCGGCCCGGTCCAGCATCCCGCGACGGGTGAACCCGGGCAGGTCCTCGAGCACCAGGTTGTGCTCGACGCTCATCTGCGGCACGACGTTGCCGCGCCGGTCCTCGGTCAGCCGTCCCAGCCCGGCGGCGAGCCGGCCGGCCACGTCGAGCCCGGTGACGTCGGTCCCGGCGACACTGATCGTGCCGCTGGTGGGTCGCCGCCGCGCGCACAGCACGTCCATCAGCTCGGTCTGCCCGTTGCCGCTGATCCCGGCGACGCCGACGATCTCGCCCGGTGCGACGTCGAGGGTGATCTCGTCGAGGACCGGCCGGCCGTGCTCGGTGAGGGTGAGGCCGGTCAGCGCCAGGGCCGCCGTACCTGCTGCACCCGGCTCGTGGCCCGGCGGCTCGGGGGCGGTCTCCTCGACCGGCAGCCCGACCGCGGCCGCGGTGGCCTCCGCCGGGGTCGCGGCGGGAGCGCCCATCATCAGTCCGGCGAGCTCCTCCGGCCCGACCTCGCCGGTGGTCCGCTCGCCGACCAGCCGGCCGCGGCGCAGCACGACCACCCGGTCGGAGATCTCGGCGACCTCACGCAGCTTGTGCGACACGAACAGCACGCCGAGGCCGGAGGCACGCAGCCGCTGGACGGTGGCGAACAGCGCGCGGACGTCCTGCGGGGTGAGCACCGCGGTCGGCTCGTCGAGGATGAGCACCCGGCAGTCGTGGAAGAGCGCCTTGACGATCTCCACGCGCTGACGTTCGCCGATCGACAGGGTGGACACCAGCCGGTCCGGCTCGATGTGCACGCCGATCCGCTCCATCGCGGCCGACACCTTGGCGCGGGCAGCGCGGATGTCGACCCGGCCGAGGCCGACGGTGGACAGGGCGACGTTCTCGGTGACGGTCATCGTCTCCACGAGCGAGAACTCCTGGGTGACCATGCCGATCCCGGCCGCCATCGCGTCCCGGGGCGAGCCGATGTCGAGCACCCGTCCGTCCACGCGGATCTCGCCGGCGTCGGCGCGGACCAGCCCGTAGACGACCTTCATCAGCGTGGACTTGCCGGCGCCGTTCTCGCCGAGCATCGCCACGACCTCACCGGGCGCGACGGTCAGGCTGACGTCGTCGTTCGCGGTGAGGTCGCCGAACCGCTTGGTGATGCCGGTCAGCTGGAGAAGCGCGTTCTCCTGGTTCACAGCCGGGTCACAGCTGGGACACGTCGATGGAACCGGCCGGCGCAGACTCGTCCACGGGCGTGGTGAACTCACCGTCCTTGATGGCCTTCTCCTTCTCCTCGACCATCGCGACGAGGTCGTCGGGGACACCACCGACGATGTCGGTGTTGATCGGGGCGAGCTCGCTGCCGCCGACCTTCATGAACGAGTACTCGCCGAGGTCGACTGCCTCCGGCCCACCCTTGGCCTGCTCGACCACCGCGTCGACGGTCGGCCGCATGTGCCAGATCAGCGAGGTGACCACGTGCTCGGGGGCCTCCTCCTCCTGGTCGACCATCATCCCGATGACCGGCAGGTCGGCCTCCTTCGCGGCCGCGATCACGCCGTCGCGCTCGGCGAACAGCACGTCTGCGCCGGCGGCCACGTGGGCCTCCGCGGCCTGCTTCGCCGCGGCCGGGTCGAAGAAGGTGTTGATGAAGGACACCTTCACGGTCGCGTCCGGGTTGGTCTCCTTCACCCCGAGCACGAACGCGTTGACGATCCGGTTGACCTCCGGGATCGGCATCGCGCCGACCACGCCGATGGTGTCGCTCTCGGTGAGACCACCGGCGAGCATCCCGGCGAGGTACGCCGGGTCCTGCAGCCAGTTGTCGAACACGCTCATGTTCGGCTCCACCGGGTCCTCCCCCGATCCGAACGCGAACGGGATCTCGGGGAACTCCGCGGCGACCTTGCGGACCGCCTCCTCGGCGGCGAACGCGTCGCCCATGATCGCGTCGGGCTGCTCGTTGGTGGCGATGTCACGCAGCGCCCGCTCCATCGCGTCTGCGGTGTTCACGTTGTCGACGTGCTTGTACTCGATGACGCCGTCCTCGACCGCGCTCTCCAGCGCCGAGTGGATGGCACCGTCCCACGGCTCCTCGAGCGGCGTCGCGAACACGCCGTAGATCAGCGGCTTGTCCGAGTCGCCGCCCTCTCCCCCGCCGGACGTCTCCTCGCCCGTCGTACCACCGCAGGCGGCCAGCAGCGCCAGCGCCGCGGCCGCCGCGAGCATGGTGCCGCGACGCCTCCGGGATCCGAGTCGTGTGGTCCTACCCCTCGTCTGCCGCATCTTCGGGACCTCCCCGTGGGCTCGTGCCTAGATGCATTCAATGACCGTGCGGCTGGTCTGGACAAGAGCACAAAGGGTCCAATTCCGCGAGGCGTCGCAGCGGACGGGACGGGCGGGCATGCCACCGCAGGGCCCGGGTACGGACCCGACGAGGTGAGGCAAGACATGAAGAGATGGATGAAAGCGGCTCCCGTCGCGGGGCTGGCCGCGGTCGCGACCCACGACCTGATGCAGCGCAAGCACGCGATCCTGCGAAACTTCCCGGTGCTCGGGCACGCCCGCTACTGGCTGGAGTCGATCGGTCCGGAGCTGCGGCAGTACATCGTCGCCGGCAACGACGAGGAGCGGCCGTTCAGCCGTGACCAGCGCCGCTGGGTGTACGCGTCGTCGAAGCTGGAGAACAACTACTTCGGGTTCGGCACCGACAACGACCTCGAGCACTCGGTCGGCAACGTGATCGTGCACCACCGGACGTTCGGCCGCGCCCAGGCCACCCACGGCGCACCCGGCCAGGAGGCGTGGCTGCCGTGCGCGAAGGTGATGGGCGCCGCGCGGGGCCGACGGCGGGCGTTCCGGCCGGGCTCGGTAGTCAACATCTCCGGGATGAGCTTCGGGTCCCTGTCGGGGAACGCGATCGAGGCGCTGAACCGTGGTGCGGCGGAGGCGGGCTGCCTGCACAACACCGGCGAGGGCGCGATCTCGCCGTACCACCGCAAGGGCGGGGACCTCGTGTACCAGATCGGCACGGCCTACTTCGGGTGCCGCGACGAGAAGGGGCGCTTCGACCTCGAGCGGCTCAAGGACGCGGTCACCGGTGCGCCGGTGCGCGCCCTGGAGATCAAGCTCAGCCAGGGTGCGAAGCCGGGTCTGGGCGGCGTGCTGCCCGGCGCCAAGGTGTCCGCGGAGATCGCGGAGACCCGGGGCGTGCCGGTCGGTGAGGACTGCGTGAGCCCCTCGCGGCACGCGGAGTTCACCGACGTGGACAGCATGCTGGACTGGGTCGAGCTGCTGGCCGAGGAAACCGGGCTGCCGGTCGGCATCAAGTCCGCGGTGGGTGACCTGGGGTTCTGGCACGAGTTGGCCGACCAGATGGCGAGCA
>DATIBI010000112.1:0-16602 GCA_035457605.1 Nocardioidaceae bacterium | reverse complement strand
ACTTCGTCGACGGAGTCGCAGGTGTCGCCCTTGCTTCCGCGCGCACCCGGATCGGGGACATTCCCGGTGCGGCCGCAGGTTTCGGGTACCTGATCGACTACTGGAGAAGGACCGGCCAGACGACCCAGCTGTGGACCACCGCGCGCAACGCCGCCGGGCTGCTGTCGTCGGAAGGCCGTTCGCGAACCGCCGCGCTGCTGCTGATCTGCGCCGACGCCGCGCCCGGAGCCGCCGCCGTCGGGCCGGCCATCGCTCGCTACAGCGGGCGGGTCTTCACCCCCGTGTCCGAGATCGTGGACGAGACCGGGCTGGGCGAGCTCCGCGTCGAGGCGGTGCGGCTCGGCGCCGGTGGGGTCCTCGACCGCGCGGTCGCGGAGCTGCACGAGCTGGCAGGCGTCAGCACGCCGCCGGAAACGGGGAGTCACCCACCGGCTGAGGTGAGCCGTCGCCTCACCCGGTAAGCCCGGAACTCACGCCTGCTCGGTGACAGCAACCCTGACTGCCGAGGAGGCAGCGATGACCATCACCACCAGCCACGTCGACGCCGGACTGGACCTGTGGGTCGAGCAGTACGGCGCCGGGCCCGACGTCCTGCTCATCGGCGGGCTCGGCGACCCCATCGAGGCCTGGCAGCCCCAGATCGACGCCCTGTCGAACCGCTACCGGATCACCGCGTACGACAACCGAGGGGCCGGTCGCTCCCCGCTCCCCGAGGGAGAGCTCACCGTGCCCTCGATGGCCGACGACGCGGCGAGCGTGCTGCGCGCACTCGGCATCGGGTCGGCGCACGTCGCGGGATTCTCCGGAGGCAGCGCGATCGCGCAGGAGCTCGCGCTGCGCCACCCCGGCCTCGTCCGCAGCCTCGTCCTGATGAGCACCTGGGCACGACCCGACAACTACTGGCGGGCGATGTTCGGGTCGTGGCGCTGGATGGCGGAGTCGGCGCCGGACGAGCGGAGCTTCCTCGAGTCGTTCTTCGTCTGGGTCTACTCCCACCGCGCCCACGAGAACGGCACGGTCGCGCAGATCATCGAGGAGACCCTCGCCTTCCCGCACAACGCCAGCCTCGAGGCCTTCCAGCGGACGATCGACGCGCTCGTGGAGCACGACACGGCCGACCGGCTGCACCAGGTGAGGGTGCCGACGCTCGTCCTGGCCGGGGAGGCGGACATGATCACCCCGCCGCTCTACGGTCGGCAGGTCGCCGACCTGATCCCGGGCGCCACGTTCGAGGTGATGGCCGGCGAGGCGCACCAGCCGTTCCAGGAGGCTCCGGAGGTCTTCAACGCGCGGGTCGACGCCTTCTGGCGCGAGACCGAGCGCAGCGACGTACCTCAGGAGCCGCTGCCGTAGGGACGGGTGATGATCTCCAGGAAGTGCCCGCCTCCGGGCTCCTCCCAGTAGACCCCACGGCCGCCGTCGTTCCGGTTGATCTCGCCCGGTCGCCGACGCCCCGGATCCGCCCAGTAGGTCAGCCCGCGCTCCTTGATCCGGCCGAAGATCTCGTCGAACTCGGCCTCGCTGACCAGGAACGCGTAGTGCTGCGACCGGGCCGGTCCGTGGTCGTCGGCGAAGTCGAGCGAGACCCCGTTGCCGAGCTCGACGACGAGGAACGGCCCGAACGCCGTCGGGGCAGGCAGGCCGAGGATGTCCGCGACGAAGGTCGCCGACGCGCGCTTGTCCGGCACGTTGACGATCGTGTGGTTCAGCTGGACGGTCACGATGCCTCTCCTTCCCGCAGCAGCTCCCGCACCCGAGGCACGACCTCCTCGGCGTACAGCCGCACCGACGCCATCCGGTCGGCGTTCGGCTGCGCGCCGACGGTGTACTTCAGCTGGAACCGCGACAGCCGCAGCGTGCGCATCGCCCAGGCGATCTTCTGCGCGACCGTCTCCGGCGACCCGACGAACAGTGCCCCCTGCAGGCCGAGCATCGAGTCGTAGGCCTTCCGGGTGAACGGTGGCCACCCGCGCTCACGGCCGATCTTGGTGAACTGTTCGGCGTGGTAAGGGAAGTGCTGCTCGACGGCTTGCTCGTCGGTCTTCGCCACGTGGCCGGGGCTGTGCATGCTGATCGGCAGGGTGCCGTGGCCGTGCTCGGCCAGCGCCCGGTGGTACAGGTCGACCAGCGGCGCGAACTGCGCGGGTGACCCGCCGATCACGGCGAGCACCAGGGGCAGGCCGTACCTCGCGGCGCGGACCACCGACTGCGGCGTACCTCCCACCCCTACCCAGGCGGGCAGACGGCCCGACTCGGTCGGCGGGTAGGGGCGGGCGCCCTTCAGCGGCGGGCGGATGGTGCCCTGCCAGGTGACCGGCTCCTCGCGGAGCAGCTGCGCGAACAGGTCGAGCTTCTCGGCGAAGAGCACCTCGTAGTCCTCGAGCCGATAGCCGAACAGCGGGAACGACTCGGTGAACGACCCGCGGCCAAGCGTCACCTCGGCCCGCCCGTGCGAGAGCGCGTCGAGGGTGGAGAACCGCTCGAACACCCGCACCGGGTCGTCGGAGCTGAGCACGGTGACGCTCGTGCCGAGCCGGATCCGTTGCGTGCGTCCGGCGATGGCCGCGAGCACCACGTCGGGTGCGGAGATCGCGAAGTCGTCGCGGTGGTGCTCGCCGAGCCCGATGAAGTCGACCCCGAGCTCGTCGGCGAGGACCGCCTCCTCGACCACCTGGCGCACGGCCTCGGCGTGGGACACGACCTTGCCCTCCGCGTCGGTGCCGCGGTCGCCGAAGGTGTCGAGCCCGAAGGTCGGTGCGTGGGGTGTGCCGAGCTGTTCGAGAGCCACGTCGGTCTCCTTGTCGTACGACGGTCGGGCCGCTGGTTCCAGCCTAGGCAGGGAGCTAGTTCAGTGCTCCGCCGACGAGACGCTCGTCCGGCCGGTCGGCGTACTCCACGACGGCGCCGAGGCCGGCGGTCAGCGCGGTGACCATGTCGTCGATGCTGAGCGCCGGTTCGCCGGGCTTGTCGAGGACCTGCTGAGGGGCATACGGCACATGGACGAACCCGGCCCGCTTCCCGGGGAGCTCGCGCTCGATCAGGTGCAGGACCTGGTACATGACGTGGTTGCAGACGTAGGTCCCGGCGGTGTTGGAGACTGCGGCCGGCACACCCGCATCCCGCATGGCTGTCACCATCGCCTTGACCGGCAGGGAGGTGAAGTAGGCCGCCGGCCCGTCCGGCCGGATCGGCGCGTCGATGGGCTGGTTCCCGTCGTTGTCGGGGATGCGCCCGTCGTCGACGTTGATGGCGACGCGCTCAGGAGTGACCGCGAACCGGCCGCCGGCCTGCCCGACGGTCACCACCACGTCGGGGTCGTGCTCGAGGATCGCGGCGCGGACGACCTCTGCCGAGCGGCCGAACGCCGTGGGGATCTGCAGCTTGACGACCTCGGCCTCCCCGACCGCGTCCGGCAGGCGGCGGACCGCCTCCCACGACGGGTTGATCGGCTCGCCGCCGAACGGCTCGAAGCCGGTCACCAGGATCTGCATGCTGCTTCCCCCTCTTGAGCGCTCCGCGGACCGTCAGCTCGCCGCGGGACCAGGCACGAGACGGTCAGCCTAGCTGCCGGGGCAGCGGCTCGGAGTCACGAGTCCCAGCGCACCCGCTCGTCGCCGAACCCCGCGGCGTGGATGCCGTCGTGACCCAACGGGCGCCGGCACAGGTAGTGAGGCGAGTAGAGGTCACGGCAGGAGTCGTCGTAGGTCGTGTAGGCGAACTCGAGGTCGAGGCGGTCGTCGCTGCTCATGGCGTGGCTCTCTGGTGCGGATATCTCCGGACGATCCGAAAAATACCCGTCCGCGACACGCGACAAACACGCGGCAAGCATGCTGCGGGAGCCGGTCGACCGGCTCCCGCAGTGGGCCGCGAAGCGGTTACTTGATCATGCCGTGCGGGTCGAGCACGTACTTGCGGGGAGCGCCCTTGTCGAACTCCTCGTACCCCTGAGGGGCCCGGTCGAGCGGAAGGACCGTGGCGTTCACGTTCTTCGCGATCTGCACGCGGTCGTTGAGGATCGCCATCATCAGCTGGCGGTTGTACTTCATCACCGGGCACTGCCCCGTGGCGAACGACAGCGACTTCGCCCAGCCGAGCCCGAGCCGGATCGAGAGCGAGCCCTCCTTGGCGGCGTCGTCAACGGCTCCCGGGTCGCCGGTCACGTACAGGCCGGGGATACCGACCGCGCCGCCGGCACGGGTGACGTTCATGACCGTGTTGAGCACCGTCGCCGGGCGCTCGACCCGGGCGTCGGCGCCGTGACCGTGGGCCTCGAAACCGACCGCGTCGACGGCGCAGTCGACCTCGGGCTCACCGAGGATCTGCTCGATCTGGTCCCTGGGGTCGCCCTGGGACACGTCGACCGTCTCGCAGCCGAACGTGCGCGCTTGCTCCAGCCGTTCCTTCTGCAGGTCCGCGACGATGACGACGGCTGCCCCGAGCAGGAAGGCCGACGATGCCGCGGCGAGACCGACCGGCCCCGCGCCGGCGATGTAGACGGTCGAGCCCGGCTTCACGCCGGCCGTCACCGCGCCGTGGAACCCCGTGGGGAAGATGTCCGACAGCATGGCCAGGTCCCGGATCTTCTCCAGCGCCTGGTCCTTGTCGGGGAACTTGAGCAGGTTCCAGTCGGCGTACGGCACGAGCGCGTACTCCGCCTGGCCGCCGACCCAGCCGCCCATGTCGACGTACCCGTAGGCCGAACCCGGCCGGTCCGGGTTGACGTTCAGGCAGACTCCGGTCTTGCCCTCCTTGCAGTTGCGGCACCTGCCGCAGGCGATGTTGAACGGTACGGAGACGAGATCCCCTACCTTGATGAACTCGACGTCCGGACCGGTCTCCACCACCTCGCCGGTGATCTCGTGGCCGAGCGCGAGCCCCGCGGGGGCCGTGGTGCGCCCGCGGACCATGTGCTGGTCGCTGCCGCAGATGTTCGTCGCGACGACCTTGAGAATGGCTGCGTGCGGAGTCTTGCGGCCGACGTTCGCGGGGTTCACTCCGGGACCGTCCTTGAGCTCGAACGTCGGGTAGTCGGTGGTCTCGACTGCGACGGATCCGGGTCCCTTGTAGATGACTGCCTTGTTGCCTGGCATGTGCTGCTCCCTTCCGAGTGAGCCCTTGCTGTTTCTCAGGTCTTGGTCCGGCGTCTCGTCGGTGTCTGGCGGCGACTCTGCTGCGGCACCTTG
Source organism: Nocardioidaceae bacterium (assembly GCA_035457605.1). Lineage (GTDB taxonomy): Bacteria > Actinomycetota > Actinomycetes > Propionibacteriales > Nocardioidaceae > Nocardioides_C. The sequence goes on along the minus strand of DATIBI010000112.1, from coordinate 11,419 downwards.
GGCGCCGCGCCCGCCTCGCTCGGCGCCGCAGACGCGGCCTCGGGCAGTCCGGTCTCCTCGGGAGTGCCGACCGGGGGCACCTCGCCGGGCCGGGCCAGCAGCTCGTAGGTCACCGCCGCCGCTGCCGCCCCGACGCACGGGCCGACGATGTAGACCCAGAACTCCGCCCAGGGCGTCGACCCGCCGAAGATCTGGTTCACCAGGTACGGGCCGAAGGACCGGGCCGGGTTGACCGAGCCGCCGGTGAACGGGCCGATGACCATGATCTCCACGGCGACGGCGAGACCGATGAGGAACCCGGCCCAGCCGGCAGGTGCTCGCTTGTCCACCGCGACGGCCATGATCGTCAGCAGCAGCAGGAAGGTGCCCAGTGCCTCCGCCACGACTCCCTGGACGGGGTTGACGCCGCTGCCGAGCGCGGTGAGGCCGACACTCCCGAGCTCGGTGGCGCGGTCACCGACGTACGCCACGACGAGGAGGGCCCCGGCCACGGCGCCGGCGAGCTGGGCGACGACGTACGGGCCTACCTCGGCCCAGCTGAACCGCCGCACGACCGCCAGGGCGATGGTCACCGCCGGGTTGATGTGCGCCCCGGACGTCGTTCCGAGCGTGTAGACGGCGAGGGCCACGACCAGGCCGAAGGCCAGGGACACGATGCCGAGCCCCGCGTAGTCGAGCTGTCCCTCGCCGATGGTGAGCGCCGCCACGACCGAGCCGGCGCCGAAAAGTACCAGGAGTGCCGTACCGAGGAACTCAGCAAGCACACGCCGAAGTAACGAGACGTTCATCGCGTCCCCTCGCTGCTGTCCGATGCTGGAGTCTGCGCTGCGCAGGGAACGGGCGACTGCACAAGGCAGGCTGTCCTGGAGGACTTCCTCGACGCTATGACTGGCGGTGTCGCCGGTCAAGGCGTCGCGGGAGCGTTGCCACGACACTCCTCAAAAGTCACCTATGCGCCCGCGCCAGCGCCTCCACCACCGCCCGCACCGCCTCGTCCACCCGCTCCCGCACCGGCTCCGACAATCCGGCTCCGACCTGGAACCGGAGCCCCTCCACCCCGACCAGGGTGACCCGCCGGGGAAGCCGCCCCAGCGCACGGGCCAGCTCGACCGCCTCGGCGACCCCGATCCCGTGTGACGAGCCCAGCCCGTGTGACGAGCCGATCCCGTGTGACGAGCCGATCCCGTGCGACGAGCCCGCCGCGGCGTCACGAGCCGGGGGAGCGGACCCGACCTCGCGGACCTTCACCCGACCGGGAGCACCACGAGGCCCTGTCGCGTCCACGACCACCACCTCGTCGTACGCGCCGAGGTGCTCGACCAGTGCCAGCGGCTCCTCGCACACCAGCACCTCCACTTCCGGCAGCGAGAGCGCCGCCACCCGGGCCGCTACCCGGGCCGCCACCTCCGGGCCGACCCCGTCGTCACCGCGGGCGGTGTTGCCGATCCCGACCACCAGGGCGGTCACTCGGCGTCCAGCGTCAGGTCGAGGAAGTGGGTGGCGCACGAGATGCACGGGTCGTAGTTGCGGATCGCCTGCTCGCACTGGCGGGTGAGCTCCTCGGTGTCGAGGTGGAGCCGCGCCTGCACGAACCCCCGGAGGTCGCTCTCGATGCTGGCCTGGTTCTGCGAGGTCGGCGGGACGATCTGCGCGTCGAGCACGGTGCCGTCCGCCGCCAGCTCGTAGCGGTGGTAGAGCACGCCGCGCGGTGCCTCGGTCGCCCCGTGGCCCACGCCGGCGCGGGGTGCGACCGGCACCGATGCAGCGCCTGCCTCCGAGGACAGCACGCGGTCGATGAGCCGCAGCGCCTCCTCGACCGCCACCACGATCTCCACCGCGCGCACCACGATCGACCGGAACGGGTTGCGGCAGGTGGCACCGAGTCCCGCCGCATCGGCCGCCTGGCGGGCCAGGGGAGTGAGGTGGTCGTGGTTGAGCGAGTACCTCGCCAGCGGTCCCACGACATAGGCTCCGACGTCGCGCAACGACGCGTGCAGCGCGTGTGAGTGCGGCACCTGCTGCTCGTGCACCCAGTCACCGAACTCCGACGCCGCGAAGGACCGGCCGCTGCTGGTGACGAACGAGCCGGTCTCGATCGGGTAGTCGTGGTCGGTGCGCAGCGCGACGTACTCGTAGTCCTGCTCGAAGTCGGGGAAGTCGAACCCGGACGCCATGGTGACCGTGGCGAGCGCGTCGTCGAGGGCGTGCTCGAGGTGGTGGCGCAGCACCCGGAGCTCGTCAGGGGAGGGGAACCTGTAGAAGCCGCCCACCCGGATGTTGATCGGGTGCACCGCGCGCCCGCCGACCAGGGTGAGGATGGCGTTGCCCGCCTTCTTCAGCCGCAGCCCGCGCTCCACCACGTCGCGGTGGTCCTGCGCGAGCTCGACGGCACCGGGGTAGCCGAGGAAGTCGGGGGCGTGCAGCAGGTACACGTGCAGGGCGTGGCTCTCGATCCACTCCCCGCAGTACAGCAGCCGGCGCATCAGCCGGACCTGGTCGGGAATCGCGACACCGCAGGCGTCCTCGATCGCGAGGCACGCGCTCATCTCGTAGGCGACCGGACAGATCCCGCAGATCCGCGAGGTGATGTCCGGCGGCTCGGTGTGGCCGCGACCTCGCAGGAGCGCCTCGAAGAACCGCGGCGGCTCGTAGATCTGCAGCTGCACGTCCGCGACCTGCCCGTCCCGGACCACCACCCGCATCGCGCCCTCGCCCTCGACCCGGGCCAGGGTCTCCACGGTCAGCTCGCGCTCCTGGTCGGGCAGCTTGTGCGTCACGACCCCGCGCCCCCTTCGGCCCCATGTCGAGCGTTCTCCTCGGCGAACGCGGGCGCCGCCGCGTTGAACGTGCGGAAGACCCGGTGCACGTCCCGTTCCGGCATCCCGAGGTCACGCAGCCGTCCGCTGAGCGAGGCGGTGTTCGCCGTCTCCGCCGGGCCGAAGCAGCCGTAGCAGCCGCGGTGGTACGTCGGACACAGCGCACCGCACCCGGCATGGGTGACCGGCCCGAGACACGGGGTGCCGTGCGCGACCGTCACACAGACGTTGCCGTGTCGTTTGCACTCCATGCACACGCTCTCGCCCGAGACGCGCGGCTTCCTCCGGTGCACGAACGCGGCGATCACCTCCAGCAGCTGGGTCTTGTCGATCGGGCAGCCCCGCAGCTCGAAGTCGACGCGGACATGGGCCGCGATCGGCGTGGACCGAGCGAGCGTGTCGACGTACTCCGGGCTCGCGTAGACGACCGAGCGGAACTCCTCGACGTCGGCGAAGTTCCGCAGCGCCTGGATGCCGCCGGCGGTGGCGCACGCGCCGATGGTGACCAGCCGGCGTGAGCTCGCCCGGACCTGGTGGATGCGTTCGGCGTCGCCGGGCGTGGTCACCGACCCCTCGACCAGGGAGAGGTCGTAGGGGCCCTCGACGACCGCCCGGGTCGCCTCGGGGAAGTAGGCGATCTCGATCTCCTCGGCCAGGGAGAGCAGCTCGTCCTCGCAGTTGAGCAGTGTGAGCTGGCACCCGTCGCAGCTGGCGAACTTCCACACCGCCAGCGTCGGCTTCCGGGTCGGCTCCACCGCGGTCATCACAGCTCCCGGATGCCGAGCAGCGGCCGGACCGCGTCGAGGGAGAACACCGGCCCGTCGACGCAGATGAGGTACTCCCGCAGCTGGCAGTGCCCGCACAGGCCGACCCCGCAGCGCATGTTGCGCTCCAGGGACAACCGGATCCTCCCGGCCGGCACACCCCGTGCGGTCAGCTCCGCCGCGACGAAGCGCATCATCACCTCGGGGCCGCACAGCAGCGCGAGCGTCCGCGCCGGGTCGAACGACGCCCCAGAGATGAGCTCGGTGACCAGCCCGACCCGGCCGGCCCACGAGGTGGGTGCCCGGTCCACGGTCACCCCCACCTCGACGCCGTCGGCGGCCCAGGCGGCCAGGTCCTCCTCGAACAGCACGTCGTCCGCGGTCCGCGCGCCGTAGAGGACGTGGACCCGGTCGAACCGCTCCCGCGCGGCGAGCACCTCGAGCACCGAGGGCCGCAGGGGCGCCAGCCCGATGCCTCCGGCCACGATGACGACGTCACCGCCGGCGCCGTCCGACGTACCCCACCCGTGCCCGTAGGGACCGCGGACGCCGAGCACCTCACCGACGGGCGCCGCGCACAGCGCCCGCGTGACCGCGCCGACGTCGCGGATCGTGTGCACCAGCCGCTCCGGCCGGCCCGGGTCACCGCTGATCGAGATCGGTACCTCGCCGACCCCGAAGACCGAGAGCATGGTGAACTGCCCGGCCGCGAACGCGAAGCCGTTCCCGGCCAGCGGCTCGAGCTCGAGCGTGACCGTGTCGTGCGTGTCCCGTCGGGTGGCGCTCACTCGGAACGGGCGCGGCAGCATCGCGTCCGGCGGGGCCGCCGCGGCGGGGGTGGCGACCTCAGCCGGCACGGTCGGCTCCGTAGAGGTCGAGCATCCGCACCCGCGCCGACTGCAGCCGGCGGTACATCACCTGGGCGACGCGCTGCATCATCGCGTAGCCGAGCGCGGGGTCGTCGTCGCACTTGGCGCGCAGGCACGAGGCGTCCACGGCGACGGCGGAGACCTCCTGCACCGCCCGGGCGTCGAAGAACCAGCGGTACGGCGGGACCAGCCAAGACCAGCCCACGACGTCGCCCTCGTCGACGGTGTCGACCACCTCCTCCTGCCGGCCCGGCACGTGCACGTCGAGCGCGACGCGCCCCCGCCGGACCACGAAGAACCGGTCCGCCGCCTCGCCCTCGCGGAAGAGGTACTCGCCCGCCCGGAAGTGCACGTTGGTCGCGCACCCGACGAGCATGCGCACCGTCTCGTCGTCGAGGCCGGTGAAGAAGGGGTGTTCGACCAGGAGCTGCTCGAGGGACCGCATGTCAGGGGCTCCCGTCTTCCGTGGGCGGTGGCTGCGGGTCGGCACGGATCGCCGCCACCTCCTCGGTGATGTCGATGCCGACCGGGCACCAGGTCAGGCACCGTCCGCAGCCGACGCAGCCCGACGTGCCGAACTGGTCGATCCACGACGCCAGCTTGTGCGTCATCCACTGCCGGTAGCGGGACCGCGGACTGCTGCGCACGCTCCCGCCGTGCAGGTAGGAGAAGTCGGTGTCGAAGCACGAGTCCCAGATCCGCCAGCGCTCGGTCCGGTCGCCGGCGAGCGAGGTGTGCTCCTCCACGGAGGTGCAGAAGCAGGTCGGGCACACCATCGTGCAGTTGCCGCACGACAGGCACCGGTTCGCCACGTCGTCCCACCGGGGATGGTCGGCGTTCTCGTAGAGCAGCGTGCGGATGTCGGTGGTGTCCATGGTGCGGCCCATGTGCTGCACGGCCCGCGCGACCACCCGGTCGGCCTCCACGGCGTCGCGCTCGGCGGCCGGTCGCGAGGCCAGCTGGTCGAGCACGGCGGCGCCACGGTCGCTGCCGGCCCGCGCGAGGAAGGTGTGCCGCCCGTCGAGCAGCTCGGTGAGCGCGAGGTCGTAGCCGGACTCGGCCCGCGGCCCGGTGCCCATCGAGACGCAGAAGCAGGTCCCGCTCGGGTCGGAGCAGGCCACGGTGACGAGGAAGGCGTCCTTCCTGCGGGCCGCGTAGCGCTCGTCCGGGTAGGCCCGGTCCCGCAGGATCCGGTCGTGGACGGCGACCGCGTGCAGGTCGCAGGAGCGGATGCCCAGGATGGCGTACGGCGGGTCGCCCAGCGGGCCGGAGCCGTCCCCGGTGTCGACCGTGAAGCCGTCCGACGTACGACGGCCCTCCCAGATCAGCTCACGGGACGGGAAGAGCACCGACTTCCAGCTGACCGCGTCAGCGGCGAACCCGAACAGGGCCCCGTCGTCGCGTCGGCGGAGCCGGTAGCTGCCCGGTTCCTGCTGGTCGCCCCAGCCCCCGGGCAGGTCGTCGACCGAGCTGATTCGTCCGGGCACGACGGCGCCGTCGCGGACGGTGGGGCCGAGGACGGTGAACCCGTCCCGGGCCAGGAGGTCGACCAGGTCCTGCAGGCCGTGCAGGTCGAGGGTGACGGCGTCGCGAGTGTCGGCCATGCCCGGCTCCTGTCGGTGGGCTTGTCCGCCAGTCTGGGGAGCCCGGGGGAGGTCTGACAAGGGACCTCTGGCAGGACCGGGGTGGCCATCGTGGGTGCTAGGTGAAGCAGCGCCCCGACCCGAGCGCGGCCAGGCCCTCCAGGTCGCCCGGCCCGAACTCGGTGAGCCCGACGTTGTCCTGGAACATCAGCTCACGCGGGTCGTCGACGTGCGCCAGGCCGACCACGTGCGCGAGCTCGTGCAGGATCACCGCACGCACATGAGCCCGACCCTCCTGGCGGGCGAGCATCCCCTCGAGAGCGGGCGTGTCCAGGGAGACGGTCCCGGTCACGTAGCGGCGCTGTCCGGTGAACTCGTCGAGCACCGACGTGCTCCCTCCGAGGCCGGCGACGCTGCCGGCCAGTCCGGGATCGTCCTCGGGCGTGCTCCACGCGACCAGCACGGGAGACCACCGCCAACCCTGGGGAGTCAGCTTGCGTGAGGGCCGTTCCTCGCCCGGCAGGTCGTCGGTGGGGCCGTCCACCACGAGCTGCAGGCCGGTGCGCCCGGACAGCTCGGTGAGCGCCTCCTCGACGAGGCCGTCCGCACCCGCGGGTGTGAGCCGCTCGTTGACCACCACGTGGATCTGGTCGCACGGGTCGTAGGCCACCGGCGACGACGGGTCGCCGGGCTGGTGGTCGGAGAACGCGAAGGCGCCGATTCCCGTGGCCACCTCCGGTGGCCGCCCCAGCGCGTTGGTGCGCGTGAACCCGTCGAGTCCGAGCGTGATGCCCCACTGCTTGTGCAGGATGACCAGCCCCATCGCCGAGACGAGAGCGGTCGTCACCAGCGCCACGAACAGGGTCTGGCCGAGCTCCCGCCGAGGCTTCACACGCGTGGGTCCGCCGCGGGCGTCCAGACGGTCGAGCTCCCGCAGCAGCCGGTGCATGCGCCGCCGCCGTCTCGCCGGTCCGAACGTGATGGAATCCCTGAGCTGTCCCCGTGGCACCGGGAAAGGATGCCAGGACACCTCGGACGCGTGTGCGGTTCCTGCGAAACACCCCAGGTGGGTACGTCGGACCCACCGACTGTCCGCGCGGTGTCCTAGGGTCGGACCGACGAACCAGACCACCCGGGGGTGCACGCGTGCCGCTCAAGCTCCACCGTTCCGAGCGCGCCGACGCCCTCGTGCACGAGCTCGCCACCGTGCTCACCACGGCGCCCGACGACCCGTTCACCCCCGACGTCGTCGCCGTCCCGTCCAAGGGCGTGGAGCGGTGGATCGCCCAGACCCTCTCGACCGCCCTGGGGGTGGCGAGCAGCGACACCGGCGACGGGGTCTGCGCGAACGTCGTGTTCCCCTCCCCGGGCCGGCTGGTCCGCGAGGCCGTCGCCGCGGCCTCCGGCATCGCACCGGACGAGGACCCGTGGGCCGAGCGCCGTCTGGCCTGGGCGCTGCTCGCGGTGATCGACGGCTGTGCCACCGAGGACTGGTGCCGCACGCTCGGCCGCCACCTCGAGCTCGTCGATGGGGGAGTGGACCAGGGCCGGAGGATGGCCGTCGCGCAGAAGCTGGCCGGGCTGTTCACCGCCTACGGCGCGCAGCGCCCCACCATGCTCCGCGACTGGGCCACCGGGCTGGACACCGACGGGTTCGGCGTCCCTCTCGACGCCGACCACCTGTGGCAGGCCGAGCTGTGGCGCCGGCTGCGCGCGCACGTCGGTGTCGACAGCCCCGCCGAGCGGATGGACGCCGCCTGCGCCACGCTCCGGGAAGCACCGGGGAAGGTCGACCTCCCGGGGCGGATCTCGCTGTTCGGCCCGACCCGGCTGTCCACCGACCAGATCCAGGTCGTCGACGCGCTCGCCGCGCACCGCGACGTGCACCTGTGGCTGCCACACCCCTCGCACGGCCTGTGGTCGCGGATCGCGGAGTCGCCGACCACCCTGGACGGCAGCGTGAGGAGCCGTCGCGACGACCCCACCTCCGACGTGCCCGCCCACCCACTCGTGCGCTCCCTCGGTCGCGACGCCCGGGAGCTCCAGCTCCGGCTCCGGGCGCACGTCACGCTGACCGATGACGAGCACGTGGCCGGCCGGGGGCCGGTCGGCGAGACGCTGCTCGCGGCTGTCCAGCGCGACATCCACGACGACTCCGCGCCGTCGGCCCGGCACGCGCTGGCGGCGCAGGACACGTCTGTCCGGGTGCACGCCTGCCACGGACGGCAGCGTCAGGTCGAGGTGCTGCGCGAGGTCGTCCTCGGCCTGCTTGCCGACGACCCGACGCTGGAGCTTCGCGACATCATCGTGATGTGCCCGGACATCGAGTCCTACGCGCCGCTGATCAACGCCACCTTCGGCCTCGCGCACGACGACCACGCCACTGACGCGGGCCACGACTCCCGGGTGCACCCCGGGCACCGGCTGAGCATCCGGCTGGCCGACCGCTCGCTGCGGCAGACGAACCCGGTCCTCGGAGTCGCGGCAAGGCTGCTCGACCTCGCCGACGCCCGGCTCACCGCGTCGGAGGTGCTCGACCTCGCCGCGATGCCGCCGGTGCGCAGGCGGTTCCGGCTCGACGACGACGCGCTGGAGCGGGTGGGCGACTGGGTCCGCCGCTCCGGCGTCCGGTGGGGACTCGACGCGGAGGCGCGGCGGCCGTACGGCCTCGACCAGATCAGGCAGAACACCTGGCAGGCGGGCCTCGACCGGCTTCTCGTCGGCGTCACCATGGACGAGGACGACCTGCGCACGCTCGACGTGGCGCTGCCGCTCGACGACGTGGACAGCACCGAGATCGACCTGGCCGGCCGGCTCGCCGAGCTGCTCGACCGGATCGCCGTCGCGGTCGACAGCCTCCACCGGGACCAGCCGCTCGACGCGTGGGTCGCGGCGCTCGAGGGTGCGGTCGAGAGCCTCGTCGACGTCTCGCCGCAGGACGCGTGGCAGCTGACCCAGGCCCGCTGGCAGCTCACCGACGCGCTCACGTCGGCCGAGCGGGCCGGGCGCGGCGGGCAGGCCGGGGACACGACGCTGACCCTGTCCGACGTGCGCTCCCTTCTCGGCGAGCGCCTCAAGGGCCGCCCGACCCGCGCCAACTTCCGCACCGGCCACCTGACGATGTGCACGATGGTCCCGATGCGCTCGGTGCCGCACCGGGTGGTGTGCCTGCTCGGCCTCGACGACGGGGTGTTCCCGCGCAGCACCCGCGTCGACGGCGACGACGTGCTGGCGCGCAGCCCGCGGGTGGGGGAGCGTGACGCCCGCGCCGAGGACCGCCAGCTGTTCCTCGACGCGGTCCTCGCCGCGAAGGAGCGGCTGGTCGTGCTCTACACCGGCGCCGACGAGCGCACCGGGGCCTCCCGGCCGCCCGCGGTGCCGCTCGGCGAGCTGCTCGACGTGCTCGACCGGACCGCACACACCCCGGCCGGGCGGGTGCGCGACCAGGTCGTGGTGCACCACCCGCTGCAGCCGTTCGACGCCCGCAACTTCCTCCGGCGCGGTGAGGCGGGCCGTGGTCCGTTCAGCTTCGACAGGGCGTCCTACGACGGGAGCCGCGCCCTGCTCGCCGGGCAGCAGCCGCGAGCGCCGTTCCTGGCCACGCCGCTCCCGCCGGACGAGGAGCTGAGCATCGTGCAGGTCAACGAGCTCGTGCGGTTCCTCGAGCACCCGGTCAAGGGGTTCCTGCGCCAGCGGCTCGGGTTGAGCATCCTCGAGGACGAGGAGCAGCCCAGCGACGCGCTCCCGGTCTCGCCGGACGCGCTGGAGAAGTGGGCGGTCGGGGACCGGCTGCTCACTGCGGGGCTGGCCGGGATCGATCCGTCGACCGCCGTGCGCGCCGAGTGGCTGCGCGGGCAGCTGCCGCCGGGGCGGCTCGGCCAGGACCTGGTCGGCCCGATCGTCAACGAGGTCGCCGACCTGATCAACCGCAGCGCGAACATCCGCAGCGGGCCGGCCGAGCACCTCGACGTGTCGCTCACCCTGCCGTGCGGCATCACCGTCGCCGGCACCGTTCCCGGTGTGCACGGCGACCGGGTGGTGCGGGTGCTGTACTCCAAGCTCTCGCCCAAGCACCGGCTCCGCGCCTGGGTGCACCTGCTCGCGTTGACCGTGCAGTGGCCGGAGCGGTCCTGGCAGGCGGTGACGGTCGGCCGCGACAAGGACGGCAACGTGACCGGGGCGTTCCTGCAGCACGTGACCCCCGAGGACGCTCGCCGGCACCTCGAGGCGCTCGTCGAGGTCTACCGCGCCGGGCTGACCGCGCCCCTGCCGGTCCCACCGAAGACCGCCTGCGCCTACGCCGAGGAACGCCGCGCGGGCAACGCCGTGCCCAGGTCGGAGTCCCGCGCGGCACGGGCGTGGCGGACCAAGGCGCAGCAGAAGGAGGTCGGCGAGTTCGACGACGCCGCCCACCGCCGGATCTGGGGGGACCCGACCATGAGCAAGCTGCTGTCCGAGCCCGCGGACCCGTCCGACCCCGACTGGCCCGACGAGCCGCACCGGTTCGGGCAGCTCGCCCGCCGGGTGTGGACGCCGCTGCTCGAGGCGGAGGCGGTGGTCAACGCATGAGCACCCCCACCTTCGACCTGTGCGGCCCGCTGCCCGAGGGCACCACCGTGCTCGAGGCCAGTGCGGGCACCGGCAAGACTTACACGATCGCCGGGCTCGCGGTGCGCTACCTCGCCGAGGAGGTCGCCCGGATCGACGAGCTGATGCTGGTGACCTTCGGCAGGGCCGCCACCGCCGAGCTCCGCGAACGGGTGCGCGAGCGCCTGGTCGAGGCCGTCACCGTGCTCGCCGACCCCGCGACGGCCCGGCGGTCCGCGGACGACCTGCTCCGCCATCTCGCGCAGGGCACCGACGCCGAGGTCGCACGACGCCACGAGCTGCTCGCCACCGCGATGGCCGACTTCGACGCGGCCACCATCGCCACCACGCACGGCTTCTGCCACCAGATGCTGGCCGGGCTCGGCATCGCCGCCGACGTCGACCACGACATCACCTTCGCCGAGGACACCCGCGACCTGGTCACCGAGGTGGCCACCGACCTCTACGTCGCCGACTACGGCCGTCCGGACAGTCCGGTGCCGCCGCTGGCGTTCGCGCGGGCGACCGGTCTCGCGGTGGACGCGGTCACCGACCCCGGTGCCCGGCTGGAGCCGGCCGACGCGGACGCGGACACCGAGGCGGGAGTGCGCTACCGCCTCGCCACACGCGCCCGGGAGGTCGTCACCGACCGCAAGCGCGCGATGCGGGTGATGGACTACGACGACCTGCTGGTGCACCTGCGCGACGCGCTCACCGACCCCGAGACCGGAGAGGACGCGTGCGCGCGGATCCGGGCGCGCTACCGGATCGTGCTCGTCGACGAGTTCCAGGACACCGAC
>DATIBI010000111.1:0-7939 GCA_035457605.1 Nocardioidaceae bacterium | reverse complement strand
CGGCCACGTCCGCGAAGGCCGTGTCGAGCGCCTCCTCGTCCGCATAGAGCTGGAGCTCGCGCATCCCCGGCGTGTCGAGCAGCAGGGCGCCGCCGGGGAGGGGAACGAGCTCGCGGTGCGACGTCGTGTGCCGGCCGCGCTCGTCGTCCTCGCGCACGGCCGCGGTCGCCATCCGCTCCTCGCCGAGCAGGCTGTTCACGAGCGTCGACTTCCCCACGCCGGACGAGCCGAGGAGCGCGACCGTGCGGCCCGGGCAGAGGTAGCGGTCGAGCGCGTCGAGCCCCTCGCCGGTGACGTTCGAGACCGCGTGGACGGGCACGCCGAACGCGATCGCCTCGACGTCGGCGACGGCCTCCGTGACCTCGCCGGGGTGGAGGTCGGCCTTCGTCAGCACGATCACGGGCTCGGCGCCGCTGTCCCACGCGGCGGTGAGGTAGCGCTCGAGCCGGCGGAGGTTCAGGTCGTGCCCGAGCGCGGACACGAGGAAGACGGTGTCGACGTTCGCCGCGACGATCTGCTCCCCGGTCCGGTCCATCGTCTCCTTGCGCGTGAAGGCGGTGCGCCGCGGCAGCACGGCCTCGACGATCGCCTGGCCGTCGGGCAGGAGCCGCAGCGCGACCCAGTCGCCGACGCCGGCGAGCTCGCCGCTGGAGGCACGGCGGGCCCGGCGCTTGTCGACGGTGCGGGCGACAACCTCGGAGATCAAGAACAGCACCACCATCGGCACCGCCAGCATGATCATCGAGAACGGGTCGGTCGAGGGGGTCGCCACCGCCGCGAACACGAACGTGCCCAGGATGATCCACGGCCGGTGCTTGGCCAGCGCGGCACCGGAGACGACGCCGGCGAAGTTGAGCAGCACCACGAACAGCGGGATCTCGAACGCCACCCCGAACACGAGCAGCATCCGGGTGAAGAACGAGAAGTACTCGGTGAACTCGAGCAGGCTCTGCACGTCCGCGGGGGTGAAGCTGAGCAGCACCTGCAGGCCCTTGGGAAGCACGTAGTAGCCGACCGCGACGCCGGCGACGAACAGCGGCCCAGCCACCGCCGCGAACAGCCGGGTCCAGTGCTTCTCGTGCGGGTGCAGGCCGGGCACGATGAACGCCCAGATCTGGTAGAGCCAGAACGGGCTCCCGATGACCACCGCAGCGAGCGCGGAGATCTTCAGCCGGAGCAGCAGGGGGCCGGCGGCCCCGCTGATGTAGGGCTCGGTGTTCACCGACTCCCCGAGCACCTCGCGGGCGTCGTTGTAGGGATCGAGGATCAGGTTGAACAGCTGGTCGTAGAAGAACCAGGCGACCGTCGTACCGACCACGAGGAAGACGGTGACGGCCAGGAACCTGGCCCGGAGCTCGCGCAGGTGGTCCGCGAGCGCCATCCGGCCGTCCTCACTGACGGGATGGCGTGGCTTGGTACGGAACAGACCGATGACACCGGCGACGGACACGGGTGGGCGACCTCGTCGGGGTGGGTCAGCGGTCAGCGTCGGTGGGACGTGCCTCAGTGGGGCGAGTCTCGGGTCCGGCGTCGGGCTGCGGGGTCGCGGGGTGCTGCTGCGCCTCGATCTGCTTCTGCTCCGGGGTCTTCTTGGAGTCGTCCTCGTCGTCGTCCATCAGGCCCTTGGTCTCGGCCTTGAAGATCCGCAGCGCACGGCCACTGCCGCGGGCGAGCTCGGGCAGCTTGCGCGCACCGAACAGGAGGATCAGGACGCCGAGGATGATCAGCAGCTCGGTGGTTCCCAGGCCGGCGACCATGGGAGTTGCAACAGGGCTCATGTCGTCCTTCTCGGTTGGCGTGCTTCACAGAACATCGTACGCGCGGTCACCGGTAGTTCCCCAACGCCTCGATGGCGGTGCGGCGAACAGTGTCCGAAAGGTCCGCCGGGTCCTCGACGACGGCGTACCCTCCGAGCCGCAGCACCAGCCGGGTCAGCCACTCCCGGTCGCCCGCGCGCAGGCGGACCCGTAGCCCACCGTCGCCGGTCTCCTCGGTGGCCTCGACCGGGTAGTACTCGGCCACCCAGCGGGCCTCGGGGGCCAGCCGCAGGGTCACCAGGGTGTCCTCGGCGGAGGGCTGGAACAGCCCGGCCGAGAGGTCCCGGGGGCTGAGGTCCGCGTGGTCGTCGACCGGGCTGTCGAGCACCTGGGCGTGGGAGATCCGGTCCAGCCGGAACAGCCGCTGCCCCTCGGCCTGGTGGCACCACGCCTCCAGGTAGGTGTGCCCCTCGGCGGACACCACCCGCAGCGGGTCGACCACCCGGTCGGTGGTCTCGTCGCGGGCGGGGACGTAGTAGCCCAGGCGCACCTGGCGTCCCCGGCGCAAGGCGTCGTCGAGGGTGCCCCGCAGCCGGTGCACCTCGGCCTCCTCGTCGGGCACGACCACGTCGACGCGGGCCGCGAGCGCCGCGCCGTCGCCGGCGGCGGCCTCCAGCTTCGCCAGGGTGCGGTCCACGACCGGACGCACGGTCTCGTCCGAGCTGTCCCGCAGGGTGCGCAGCGCGACGATCAGCGCGGAGGCCTCCGTGCTGCCCAGCCGCAGCGGGCGGGCCAGGTAGTCGGCGTTGGACACCCGGATCACGCCCTCGCCCTCCAGGGCGTCCATGTCGACGTCGATCAGGTCACCCATGCCGAGGCCGGGCAGCCCGCAGAACCACAGCACCTTGAGGTCCTTGACGATCTGGGCCGGCCTCACACCGAAGTCCGCGGCGGCCTGCTCGAGGGAGACCTCGTCGCGGGACTGGATGTAGGGCACCAGCGCGAGCAGTCGGCCGACCTGGTCCCGGGCGGTGCTCATGCTCCGACCTCCGTCCCGACCCCGGTCCCCGCGACCGCACGCAGTCGCCGGGTCACCAGCTCCCGCAGCTCGGCGGGCTCCTCGACGACCACGGCCGGCCCGTAGCCGAGCACCTCGTCGCTGAGCGCGTCGGTGCGCCCGTAGGACACCTCCAGCCGGTCCCAGCCGGCGGGCACCCCGACGTCCTCGACGACCCGGCCGTGCCGGCGCAGACCGTGGGCGGCTCCGTGACGCACGAGCAGCCGGGCCTGCTGGTCGGCGGGCACGGGCGCGAGCGACTCGGTGAGCGCGCGGATGTCGGTGCCCTCGGGAACCTCGAAGGAGCGGGCGGGCCCGTCCGCGGAGACCGGTCCGGTGACCCGGGACAGCCGGAACAGCCGGGGCGCGTGCCGGTCGGTGTCGTGGCCCACGACGTACCACCGTCCGCGGAAGGAGACCACGCCCCAGGGCTGCAGGTGACGGACCGCGTCCGCTGCGGAGCGGGAGGTGCGGTAGGGGAAGGAGACCGGCGTGCGGGTCTGCGTCGCGGACCAGAACGCCTCGAACGCGGGCTCCTCGACGGTCAGCTGCGGCTGTACGACGGTCAGGGCGGCCCGGTCCACGCTGACGCCGGCGGCCTTCAGCTTCACCAGCGCGTCGGAGGTCGCCGAGGCGAGGCCGGCGTGCTGCCACACGCGGGCGGCCAGTCCGATCACCGCGGCCTCGTCCGGCTCGAGGTCGATCTGCGGCAGCTCGAACGCCGACCGCTCCACCCGGTAGCCGGGCTCGTCCTCGAACGCGCGGTCGAGGTAGCCGACCTCGATCGGGATGCCGAGCGAGCGGAGCTCCTCCTTGTCGCGCTCGAACATCTTCTCGAACGCGTCGTCGGTCTGGTCGCGGTACTGCTCGACCACACCGCGGATCCGCTCCTTGGTCACGTAGCTGCGTGAGACCAGGAGCGTGATCAGCAGGTTGAGCAGGCGCTCGCTCTTTCGTGCCGCCACGGCCACCCCCTTCGGGGGCGAACCTACCTCAGGACCGTTCAGCTGACGCCGAGGACGTCCACGACGAACACCAGGGTGTCGGTGCCCTTGATCTTCGCCTGCGGGTTGCCCGACTCGCCGTAGCCGTACTCCGGCGGCGCGATGATCATCACGCGGCTGCCGGCCTTGACCCCGACCAGGCCCTCGTCCCAGCCCTTGATCAGGTTGCCGGTGCCCACGGTGAAGGTGCGCGGGGCGTCGGTGTAGGACTGGTCGAAGATCGTGTCGGTGCCGTAGATCTGGCCGAGGTAGTCGAAGGTGACCGAGTCGCCGGCCTTGACCGGCTCGCCCTCGCCCTCGATGACCGGGATCACCTGGAGCTCGTCGGACGGCTTCTCCGGGGCGTTCTCGAAGGTGAACTTCGTGACGTTGCCCTCGCCGTCCTCCTTGATCGTGGGCAGGTCCTCGGGAAGGTCGGCCTTCTCGCCCTCGGGGGCGGTCAGCGGCACCGACATCACGTCCACGACGAAGAGCACGTTCTCGTCGGCGCCGATGCCGTACTGCTGGGCACCCTGCGGCCCGAAGGCGTCCTCGGGGGTGGCTGCGACGGCGACCCGGCTGCCGACCGGCAGGCCCACGACGGCGTCGAGGACGGCCGGGAAGATCTGGCCCTCGGCCATGGTGCCGGTCAGCGGGGTGCCCTGCTCGTAGGTGCCGACGGACTTCTCGCCGCTCTTGCCGTTGTAGACCTGGATGTGAAGCGAGGCGGGCATGCCCTCCTCGACCTTCGTCCCGTCGCCGGCGGTGATCACCTGCTCCTGGGTGTCGGTGTTGTCCAGCGCGCCGTCGATCGTGACCTCGGGCTCCTTGCCGAACTCGCCCTCGACCGTCACGCCGGGGATCTTCTCCCCCATGTCGACGGACGGGGACTCGCTCGCGCTCGAGCCGGAGTCGGGGTCCTCACCGCAGGCCGCGCTGCCGAAGAGCAGCAGGGGGACGATGGTGAGCGCTACGAGACGGCGACGCACGTGTACACCTCAATACTTCCGGTACGGACGGTCACGTCACCCTAGCCGGGGAACCTGAGAGTTCCCGAAGCGGGACCGGTCACATCCCCTCGATGAGCTTGTGCACCCGCTCGTCGTACGCCCGGAAGGGGTCCTTGCACAGGACGGTCCGCTGCGCCTGGTCGTTGAGCTTCAGGTGCACCCAGTCCACGGTGAAGTCGCGTCGGCGCTCCTGGGCCCGCTTGATGAACTCGCCCCGGAGCCGCGCCCGGGTGGTCTGCGGCGGCACGGACTTGGCCTCGAAGATGCGCAGGTCGTCGGTGACCCGGGCGACGGCGCCGCGCCGCTCGAGCAGGTAGTACAGGCCGCGGCCGCGGTGGATGTCGTGGTAAGCGAGGTCGAGCTGGGCCACCCGGGGGTGGCTCAGCGGGAGCCCGTGCTGGGAGCGGTAGCGGTCGATCAGCTTCCACTTGATCACCCAGTCGATCTCCCGCTCGACCAGGCCGAGGTCGCCGGACTCGACCGCCTTCAGCCCGCGTTCCCACAGGTCCAGGGTGCGGGTGATCAGCGGGGTGTCCAGCTCGCGCCGGTCGACGAAGTCGCGGGCCCGGGAGAGGTACTCCTGCTGGATGTCGAGGGCGCTGGCCTCGCGGCCGTTGGCCAGCCGCACCTTCCGGCGCCCCGTCATGTCGTGCGAGATCTCCCGGATCGCCCGGATCGGGTTCTCCATGGTCAGGTCCCGCATCACCACGCCCTCCTCGATCATCCGGAGGACGAGGTCGCAGCTGGCCACCTTGAGCATGGTGGTGGTCTCGCTCATGTTGGAGTCGCCGACGATGACGTGCAGCCGCCGGTAGCGCTCGGCGTCGGCGTGCGGCTCGTCGCGGGTGTTGATGATCGGCCGGCTGCGGGTGGTGGCGCTCGAGACGCCCTCCCAGATGTGCTCGGCGCGCTGCGAGACCGAGTACGTCGCCCCGCGCGGGGTCTGGGTCACCTTGCCGGCGCCGCAGATCACCTGCCGGGTGACGAGGAACGGGATCAGCACGTCGGCGAGCTTGGCGAACTCGCCGTGCCGCCCGACCAGGTAGTTCTCGTGGCAGCCGTAGGAGTTCCCGGCCGAGTCGGTGTTGTTCTTGAACAGGTAGACGTCGCCGGCGATGCCCTCGTCGTGCAGCCGCCGCTCGGCGTCGATCAGCAGACCCTCGAGGACCCGCTCCCCCGCCTTGTCGTGCGCCACGAGGTCGACGATGTCGTCGCACTCGGGGGTGGCGTACTCGGGGTGGCTGCCCACGTCGAGGTAGAGCCGGGCGCCGTTGCGCAGGAACACGTTGCTGCTCCGGCCCCAGGAGACGACCTTGCGGAACAGGTAGCGGGCAACCTCGTCCGGCGAGAGGCGTCGCTGCCCGCGGAACGTGCAGGTGACGCCGTACTCGTTCTCGATCCCGAAGATCCGGCGGTCCACGTCCCCAACAGTAGGTGCACGGGCAAGCGCAGCGCAGCGGACTCGCGAGAACGTTGCAGGGTCGGGACCTCCGGTGCACCGGACGGGCATCGCCGGTGACCCGCCCGCGTGCCTGCGAGTGGTCACTCCCGTCGGTCCCGGTGGCGCTCGGCGCGCCGGGAGTGACCACTCTCAGGGCTCGGGTGGCCCGGGCGAGGGGTCCGCTCGTGGCAACCTCCAGCGCTCGCGCAGCCGGGCCTGCCCCAGTGGGCTGAACAGTGAGGTCCGCAGCAGCGCGTACCAGGCCTCGAGCCGCGCCGGGTCGTGCGGCCGGCTCAGGGCGGCGTCGGCCTCGCGCAGCATCACGTGGGCCCGGGTGAGCAGGTCGCGGGAGGTGTAGCCCCGTCGCTGCCACCCGGCGTCGAGGATCCGCCGGTCCCGGGTGAGGTCGGCATGGTGGGTACGGCGGTCACGGTGCACCTCGCCGTCGTACTCATGGATCTGCTGCGTCCCCTCGACCCGCAGGTCCCCGCGGGCGACGAACCGACCGGCCGCGTCGAGGACCTCGAACTGTGGCACCACCGGGACCTCGCACGCCGCGTGGAACATCCGCAGCACCGACTCCCACGGCGACTCCGCGCGCGCCTCGACGTAGGGGATGGTCCGGCGCAACATCGCCGCGCCCCAGCGCCGCCCCTTCGCGGCGGCGCACAGCTCGTCCAGGCTGCAGGCTCCGAGGTGCAGCGCGGAGTCGCAGAGCACCACCATGTCGAGCAGCCGCAGGTCTCGGGCCGCCACCAGCAGCGCCTCGGCGGGGGTTGCGATCCGCAGGCCGGAGCAGGTTCGCTGCGGTACCGCGTGCGGGTGTCGGAAGACCCGGAGCTCGGGACGCCGGGGCCGGTCGTCGACCGTGCGCATGCTCACGAACGCGGGCAGGTCCTCGGGCACCGGTGGGAGGGCGAGACCGTGCAGCCGTGCGGCGGTGAGGTGGGTGAAGCAGGCGGACTCGGGCAGCAGGCGCTGCCAGGCCCGAAGGTCGGCGTGACTCGGGTTCCACGCAGTGCTGCGGTGCAGCCCCCGGCCGACCCGGGTCCAGGCCTTGCCCCGGCGAGAGCCCCGGACGACGGGATCGGTCTCGGTCATGCCGCGACGATGCCGCCCCGGGCGTGCCGCGCCCAGCCGCGGTGGCGGGACTGTGGACCGGGAGCGGCCTTGCGTTCCCTGTGGAGAGTTACGGGACCGTCAGCGTGGGGTGTCCGTGCCAACCGGTCGGCGCACCGCGCAGCCGGTGGTGTGCACGGGCACGCCCGGAAAGTGGTCACTGCAGGCGCGTTCTGGACCGTGAGAAGTGCCGGGACTGACCACTCTTGGCCGGGGCATGCCCGGAGTGACCACTTTCAGGTGGCTCGGTGGCTCGGTGGGTCGGGTGAGGGGGGCGGGGCAAGTCAGCGCAGCCGGTCAGCGCAGCCTCAGCCCACGCCTCAGCCCACGCCTCAGCCCAGCGGGTCCCCCGGGTCGGCGGGCGGCGCCACCGGGGGTGCGACGGGCGGCTCCCCCGTGGTGCCGGTCTCGGCCCTCGGTGAGGACGGGGTGCCCACGTCGGCGGAGGGGCTGGTCGACTCCCCGGCCGGGTGCTCTGCGGCGGGCACGCCCCGGTCTCCGAGGATCTCGGCGAGGTGCGCGGCGGAGAGCCGCTTGAACTTGCGCTGCTGGGAGCGGGTGCGGTCGAGCAC
>DATIBI010000110.1:0-2650 GCA_035457605.1 Nocardioidaceae bacterium | reverse complement strand
AACCCCACCCTGCCCTGAAGGAGTCCTGTCCCCGCGCCGGGTCAGGTCGCCGCGCTGGAGTCAGCCCACCCGGTCGAGGAACTCTCGCGACCGCTGCACCACCATCGCCGTCGCGTCCGCGTCGTACGACGGCAGCGAGCTGTCGGTGAACAGGTGCCGGTCGCCCGGGTAGACGAACAGCTCGGCGAGCGCGGCTCCCACCGTCCCGACCAGCTCGCGGGCGGCGTCGATGTCGCCCTCCAGGGCGAAGAACGGATCCCGGTCCATGCCGTGGATCTGCACCGGGACCCCGTCGGGCCACGGCCCGATCGCCCACTCGCCGGTGATGGGCATGCAGGACTCGTAGAGCAGCGCCCCCCGCGCGCCGGCGCGGGTCTGGGCGAGCCGCTGCGCCGAGCCGACGCCGAAGGAGAGGCCTGCGTACACCAGGCCCCCGGGCAGGTCGGCCACGGCTCGGTCGGCGCGGTCGTCGAGCACGGCGTCACCGATGCTCCGGGCGAGCGCCAGACCCTCCTCGACCGTCGCCGCTCGCTCGCCGTCGTACAGGTCCGGCGTGTGCACGGTGTGTCCGCCGGTGCGCAGCGCCTCGGCGAACGCGTGCACCCCGTCGGTGAGACCCTGCACGTGATGGAACAACACGACTTCGACCACTTCCACACTCCTGTCATCGGGACGACGGCCTCAGGCGCAACGAGGAGGTGCTCGGCCTCGGTGCCGGCGGAACGGGTCCGCGGAATGTCGCCGTCGGGCAATGCTGTGACTGTAGAGGGGGAACCGGACGATTCGTGTCCGGTTAGCGCGGTGGGTTCACGACGGTCCCGGCTCACGCTCCGGCTCCGGCTCCGGCGACCTCGAGGCCGAGCCACGCGGCGAGGTCCTCGATCTCGGCACGGACCGCGGCAGCCATGGCTTCGGTGAAGCGGACGTCCTCGTGGACGGCGTTGACGACGAGCGTGCCGGCCTTGCGGTCGGCGGTGGCGTCGAGCTTGCCGACGAGCCGGTCGTCGTGCAGGACCGGGAGGGCGAAGTAGCCCCACCGGCGCTTGTCCTTGGGCTTGTACATCTCGAGGATGTACTCGTAGCCGAAAAGCTGCTCGGCGCGGACGCGGTCGTGGATGAGCCGGTCGAAGGGCGAGAGCAGCGCGGTACGCCCCTCGAACGGCAGGCCGAGGTACGCCGGGTGGACGCGCCAGGTCCCCGGGGTGCCCTCCACGACGGCCTCGTCGCCGGCGTCGCCGACGTAGGGCGGCTCGCCCGGTATCTGGGGACCGGTGGAGCGGGCGATGCCGAGCGCGGCGAGCCGGCGGTCGTTGCGGTGCCGCACGGCGGCGTCGAGGTCGAGAGCGGGCAGGCCGTCCGGGTAGACGCGCTCGGGGAGGTCCCAGTAGCGCTGTCGTCCCTTGCGGCCCGAGATCGCGACGTGCCCGCGAAGGGCGAGGGACTCGAGCATCCTCGTGATGTTGCGGTTGTTGGTCCAGCCGGACGACGGCCAGGGCTCGACGCAGGTGTCGGGGATGTCGCGGGAGAGCAGCGGGCCCTCCTTCTCCAGCAGCGCGAGGATGTCGCGGCGGAAGGGCTCGTTCTTCTCCAGCCACGCCGCGGTGACGGGGTGCGTCTCCGCATCGCGGACCTCGGCGATCACGGCCGGCAAGTCGCGCGGCGACCGGATGTAGGCCACGGTCTCCACGAGGGTGCGGTCCTTCTCGACGGCCCTGGTCAGCTCGGCGGGGTCGTAGGTCGAGCCGAGCCGGCTCCACAGGACCAGGTCGGCGCTCGGTGCGATGGCCGCGGTGGGGTCGATCTGCAGGAGCGTGAGGCGGTCCACGACGTCGACGAGGTCGGTCGGGCGCGGCGCGTCGAGCAGCTGCGCATGGATCGCGATCCGGCGGGCTTCGTCCTTTTTCAGACGGTGTAGGACCATGCCGCTGACCCTAGCGCCGCCGTCGACGGCGGGGATGGCGACAGTACGCGAGGCGGTGCGCCCTCAGCGGGTGGTGATGTCCGGCGCGTGCCGGACGGCGCAGGTCACCGACTGCGCGATGAAGCACATCTCGTGCGCCCGTGTGTGCAGCTCGTGGGCCTTGTCGAGCATGTCCTCACCCTCGACCACGATCCGCGGTCGCAGCACCACCTCGGTGAACCGGCCACGGCCGTCGGGCTCGGTGACGAGCGTGCCGTGCGCGGCGTCGACGTACTCGTGCACCACGACGCCGGCGCGGGCGCACAGCCCGAGGTACCACAGCATGTGGCACTGGGACAGGGCCGCGACGAACAGCTGCTCCGGGTTCCACTTGTGCGGGTCGCCGAGGAACTCGGGGTCCGCGGTGCCCTTGAGGTCGGGCGGCCCGTCGGCCGAGATCGTGTGGGACCGGTCGTAGTCGCGGACACCCGTCGTGCCGGGCCCGCGGTTGCCGGTCCAGGTGACGGTCAGGTCGTAGCCGTGCTTCCCCATGCCGCCAGCCTGTCACGTTCACGGAACCGGGCCGGGGAGTCGATGGTCCCCCTTCGAGAGTCCTTCGGCCGAGAAGACGCCAGGAGGGGTACGTCGTCGACGTACCCCTCCTGGGAACTGCGGCTGTTCTACGGCTTCACCGGCTGGGCCGGACTGCCGGCTCGCACCTCGACCTCGCAGGCTCGGTCTCCGGCTTCA
>DATIBI010000109.1:0-2090 GCA_035457605.1 Nocardioidaceae bacterium | reverse complement strand
CACGCCCACGCAAGACAGCGACGGCGCCTGCGCGCGCAGGACACCGGCCACGTCCGACGTACCCACCGGGCTGCGCGCGTCCCGGGCCACCTCGGTCTCCTCGAGCCGCTTGCCGCCGAGGAGCTGGGTGCCGCCGATGGTGTGCCGCCCCGCGGAGGGGTGGGCCGGTGCGCACAGCGCGACGACCCGGCCGCCGGCCAGGGCGCGCACCCGGTCGAGCACGGCGGCGGTGGTGGCGCCGACGTTCCCGCGGAGCGTGGTGTCGATCCGGTTGCAGACCAGCCGGGCCGGCCAGCCGGCGTGCAGCACCGCGTCGAGCCGGTCGACCGCGACCTCCGGTGCCACGTGCCGGCTGGAGGTGCAGGCGACGACGACGTCGTACCGCGCGACCATCTCCGCGACCACCTCGGCGTGGTCGGCGGCGCTGGCGGTCACCGCGCGGAACCCGGCCCGGGCGAACCCGGCAGCCGCGGCGTTCGCACCGGTGAGGTCGTCGGCGACGACGAGGACGTCGGCCACCTCAGATCACCAGGCTGGCGAGCAGCAGCAGCGGCAGCGACGCCGCCCAGACCGCGGTGGTGATCCCGGACCAGCCGCGCAGCGCGGCGGTGCCGTCGAGACCGGTGAACCGGGTGACGACCCAGAAGTAGGAGTCGTTGAAGTAGCTGAACACCATCGACCCGGCGCAGCAGGCGAGCGCGGCCAGCAGCGGGGACAGCCCGAGACCGACCACGAGCGGGGCGCTGACCGAGGCGGCGGTGATCATCGCGACGGTGCCCGAGCCCTGGGCGAGCCGGACCAGGGTGGCGACCAGGAACGGCACCAGCACGCCGGGCAGGCTCAAGGCGGAGATCGCCTCGGCGAGCTCGTCGCCCACGCCGGAGTCGCGGAGCACCTGGCCGAGCGCGCCACCGGCACCGGTGATCAGGATGATCAGCCCGGCCGACGCGGCAGCCTCGGCGAGCCAGTGGTGCACCCGCTTGCGCGGCGTCCACCGCGGCAGCAGCACGTAGACGGCGAGGATGATGCCGATGGTGAGCGCGACCACGGGGTGCCCGACAAAGCTCATCACCGCGGCGAACCCGGTGGGGGTGTACTCAGCCTCGGGGTTGAGCACGCCCTGCTGGTTCCGGTCGATCGCGGTGGCGACCGTGTTGAGCACGATCAGCGCGAGCGGCACCAGCAGCGGCAGGGAGGCGAGGCCGACGCCGACCCGGTGCGGCTTGGCGCCTTCGGGGGCGTCGCCGAGGGAGTGGGTGGGTACGTCGGACTCGGGCTCGTCGAGCGCCACGGAGCCGGAGCTGCCGCCACGCCCGACCGAGGCGCCGGCGTAGACCGCCTCGCGGACCTCGTCGCTCACCTCGCTCTCCAGCTTCGGGCCCATCCACGCGGCGTAGAGGACCACCACCGGCAGCAGGATGATCGCGAACACGAGCCCGGCGAGGACCAGGGCACCGATGTCTGCACCGAGGATCCCGGCGACGCCGAGCGGGCCGGGGGTCGGCGGGACCAGGTGGTGGGTCAGCGTCATGCCGCAGCCGAGCGCGAGGGCGAGGGTGACGTAGCGGCCGTTGATCCGCCGGGCGATGGACCGGGCGAGCGGGTTCATGATCACGTAGCCGGAGTCGCAGAACACCGGGATCGACACGACCGCGCCGGTGCCGGCCATGGCCCAGTGCTCGCGGCCCTTGCCGAGCACCTTGACGAAGGCCCGGGCCAGGGCGTCGGCGGCGCCGGAGACCTCGAGGATCTTGCCGATGCCGACACCGAGGCCGATCACGATCCCGATCGCGGCCAGCGTTGCCCCGAACCCTTCGGTGATCGAGGCGATGGTGTCGACCGCGGGCATGCCGGCGACGAAGCCGGTGACCAGCGCGGCCAGGATCAGCGCGACGAACGCGTCGAGCCGTGTGCGCAGCACGATGATGATGATCGTGGCGATGCCGAGCAGCAGCGCCATCAGGAGTTGTAAGTCCACGGGTCCTCCATGCAGTCCGAGTCCTGCCCGTGTGAGGCGGGTCTCCCCATGCTGCACCGAGGTTGCTGCGCGAAGCAAGCGTTTGCGCTTACGGACTTGCGCGTTCCGCGCA
>DATIBI010000108.1:0-47909 GCA_035457605.1 Nocardioidaceae bacterium | reverse complement strand
GAACGGGATGTGCCCGGAGGGCGCCTGCTGGCCCTGCCCGATGATCTCCTCGACCTGCTGGCGCACGGCCTCGAGCGAGATCCCCAGGCTCTCGAGCGCCTTCGCGGCGACCCCCTCACCCTCGTGGATCAGACCCAGGAGGATGTGCTCGGTGCCGATGTAGTTGTGGCTGAGCATCCGGGCTTCTTCCTGGGCCAGGACGACCACCCGACGGGCTCGGTCTGTGAACCGTTCGAACATGTCTAACCATCGCTCCTTGCCATGCGTTTCCGGTCGCCCCGGGGACGCAATCTCACGTGCACTGTAGTCCCGCACGTCTCGGGATGTCTGTGCCCTGTTCGCGCGGTGGCGGACCGGGCTACGACTAGTCCCAACTTCTTGCCCACCCTACGTGTTCCCACACCAGGGTCCCCCGGGGTACGCCATCAGCGAACACACCGGTCCAGATCGGCGAGGGGCGCGAAACGACACGGTCGCGACATCCCGGGCCCGGGCCGGGACGCCACCAGGTCAGGTTCGGCCCCAGATCCGGCCCGGATCCGGGCCACATCCGGCCCGGGAACCGACCCAGGGTGCGGTTCAGTGGGCCGCGGCGTAGGCCTCGCGGACCTCGGCGGACACCCTGCCCCGCTCGGGGACGTCCCAGCCGTTCTCGCGTGCCCAGGCGCGGATGTCCGCGGCCGAGGTGCCGCCCCCGGAGCGCTGGCTCTTGCGGCGGCGGCCACCAACGCGGCGGCCGGCCTCGACGTAGGTCTCGAGCGCCTTGCGCAGCTTCTCGGCGTTGGCCTCGCTCAGGTCGATCTCGTAGTCGACCCCGTCCAGACCGAAGGTGACGGTCTCGCTCGCCTCATTCCCGTCGAGGTCGTCGACAAGAACAACATTGACTCGCTGTGCCATTTCTCTGAGCCTTTCTTCGACCCCGTTTTTGGCTTGCAGTAATCGGCGGGAACCGACTCGTGACCAAAACATAGCGTGATGCCGCAGCCACGAGTCAGCAATTCTCGAACAACCGCTCGCGTGAGCCCTATTCCGGGCGCGCGGACAAACCGTACACGAAAGCGCGCAATACGTTTTCCGGTGGTGAGACCGACCTCCGGACGGCGAAAAGGCGATGCGTCGTTTCCGCGTTCTCTCGGGGTGTACGCCAGGACGAACGGTGTAAAGCGCGCACGACGAGACGGATTAGCAGCCTGC
Source organism: Nocardioidaceae bacterium (assembly GCA_035457605.1). Taxonomy (GTDB): domain Bacteria; phylum Actinomycetota; class Actinomycetes; order Propionibacteriales; family Nocardioidaceae; genus Nocardioides_C. Next base: position 46,715 of record DATIBI010000108.1, on the reverse strand, counting down.
TCAGTCGCAGGCGGCCGGAGCGCCGTGCACCACGAGGCCCCGCGGGCACCCAGACGTGGTTAACGCCGGCATAATCCGGCGTACGGCGGCCGCGGATTTACCGCTATTCGGGCCGCAGCAACGGGAACAGGATGGTCTCGCGGATCCCGGCGCCGGTGAGCAGCATGATCAGCCGGTCCACGCCCATCCCCATGCCGCCGGCCGGCGGCATGCCGAACTCGAGCGCCCGCAGGAAGTCCTCGTCGAGCTCCATCGCCTCGGGGTCACCCGCGGCGGCGAGCAGGGACTGCTCCACCAGGCGCTCGCGCTGGATCACCGGGTCGTTGAGCTCGGAGTAGGCCGGGGCCAGCTCGACCCCGTTGATGACGAGGTCCCACGCCTCGTTCAGGCCCCGGATGCTGCGGTGCGGCTTCGCCAGCGGCTTCACGGCGGCCGGGAAGTCCATCACGAAGGTCGGCTGGATCAGGGTGTGCTCGACGAGCTGCTCGAACAGCTCGAGCGCGATCTCGGCGGCGGTCCAGTGCGGCTGCAGCGCGATGTCGTGCTTGTCGGCGTAGCCCTTGAGGGTGGCCATGTCGGTGTCGACGGTGACCTCCTCGCCGAGCGCCTCGGACACCAGGTCGAGCATCCCCGCCCGTCGCCACTCGCCCTCGAGGTCGATCTCCGAGCCGTCGCGGGCGGGTACGACGGTCCGGCCCATCGCGCGCGCGGCGTCGAGCACCAGGTCGCGCGTCAGGTCGGCCATCGTGTTGTAGTCGCCGTAGGCCTCGTAGGCCTCGAGCATGGAGAACTCCGCGGCGTGCGTGGAGTCGAGCCCCTCGTTGCGGAAGGTCCGCCCGATCTCGTAGACCTTGTCGACGCCGCCGACGAGCGCACGCTTGAGGTCGAGCTCGAGCGCGATCCGCAGCAGCATGTCCTGGTCGAGGGCGTTGAGGTGGGTCCGGAACGGCCGGGCCGCGGCGCCGCCGTTGGTCAGCTGCAGGGTGGGCGTCTCGACCTCGAGGAAGCCCCGCTGGTCCAGGGTGTTGCGCAGCGACTTGAGCACGGTCGCCTTGGTGCGCACCATGTCGCGGGCCTCCGGCCGCACGATCAGGTCCACGTACCGCAGCCGGACCCGCGCCTCCTCCGACAGCGGACGGTGCTCGTTCGGCAGCGGCCGCAGCGTCTTGGCCGCCATCGACCACGCCGTGGCCTGCACCGACAGCTCGCCCCGGCGGCTGGTGATCACCTCGCCCTCGACGGCGATGTGGTCGCCGATGTCGACCAGCGCCTTGTACTCGGCCAGCGACTCCTCACCGACGTCGGCGAGGGAGAGCATCACCTGCAGCTCGGTGCCGTTGCCCTCGCGGAGCCGCGCGAAGCACAGCTTGCCGGTGTTGCGCTGGTGGATCACCCGGCCCGCGATCGCGACCTGCTCCCCGGTGCGGGTGTCCGGCTCGAGCCCGGCGTCGTCGTACTTCTCCCGGATCTCGGTCAGGGTGTGCGTGCGCCGCACCGTGATCGGGTAGGCCTCCCGCCCGGAGTCGAGCAGCCGCTCGCGCTTCTCCCGGCGCACACGCATCTGCTCGGGGAGGGACTCCTCCTCGGCGGACGGGGGCACGGGCGCGGTCTGGTCGCTCATGGTCCCCAGCCTATTTCCTCCGCCGCGGCCGGCGCGGAGCGGGGCGGGGCCCGGACCGACCCGGGTCAGGCCTGGTTGCGCTCGTAGACCAGCTCGAGCCCGCGCAGGGTCAGCCACGGCTCGTGCTCGGTGACGGTCGCGCACTCCTCGACCACGAGCGGCGCGAGCCCGCCGGTGGCGATGACGTTCACGTCGGCGAGGTCCTGCTTGAGCTCGGCGGCCATCCGGGTGACGATCCCGTCCACCTGGCTGGCGAACCCGTAGAGCACCCCGGACTGCAGCGCCTCGACGGTGTTCTTCGCGATCACGGTGCGCGGCCGGAGCAGCTCCACCTTGCGCAGCTGGGCGCCCCGCCGGCCGAGCGCCTCCAGGGAGATCTCGATCCCCGGCGCGATCGCCCCTCCGACGTACTCCCCCTTCACGCTGACCACGTCGAAGGTGGTCGCGGTGCCGAAGTCGACCACGATGGAGGGGCCGCGGAACTGGTGCGCGGCGGCCAGGGCGTTGATGATCCGGTCCGAGCCGACCTCGCGGGGGTTGTCCATCAGCACCGGGACACCGGTGCGCACGCCCGGCTCCACCACGACGTGCGGCAGGTCGCCGTAGTAGCCGCGCAGCATCTCCCGCCACTCGTGCAGCACCGACGGGACGGTGGCGCACACCGCGACGCCGCGCGGCGACCCGGGCACAGCCGAGTCGGCGAGCAGGTTGCGGATCAGCACCGCCCACTCGTCGGCGGTCCGGCGCTCGTCGGTGGCCACCCGCCAGTGGTCGAGCACGTCACCGTCGCGGAGCAGCCCGACGGTGGTGTGGCTGTTGCCGATGTCGGCGCACAGCAACATCAGGACCCACCGGCCGGGCGGAGGTCCATCGCGACGTCGAGCACGGGCGCGGAGTGCGTCAGCGCCCCGACTGCGAGGTAGTCCACCCCGGTCGCGGCGACCTCCCGGGCCCGGTCCAGGGTGAGACCGCCGGAGGCCTCGAGCCGGGCCCGTCCGGCGGCGACCGCCACCGCCTCGCGCATCGCCTCGGTGGACATGTTGTCGAGCAGGATCTCGTCGGCGCCGACCGCGAGGAGCTCGCGGAGCTGGTCCAGCGTGGTCACCTCGACCTGCACCGGCACCGACGGGTACCGCGCCCGGACCGCCTCATAGGCCGGGACCACCCCGCCCGCGGCGAGCACGTGGTTGTCCTTGACCAGGGCCTGGTCCGAGAGCGTGGCGCGATGGTTGGTGCCGCCGCCGCAGCGCACGGCGTACTTCTCCAGGGTCCGGAAGTGCGGCGTCGTCTTGCGGGTGTCGCGTACCTTCGCGCCGGTGCCCGCCACCGCGTCCACCCATCGCCGGGTGGTGGTGGCCACCCCGGACAGGTGGCACAGGTAGTTCAGCGCGGTCCGCTCGGCGGTGAGCAGCGACCGCACCGGCGCCTGCACGGTCAGCAGCACCTCACCCCGGCGTACGGCGGACCCGTCCGGCACCGGCCTGGCGATCTCGACACCCTCCCCGACCACGTAGCGCAGCACCAGCTCGGCCACGGCCAGCCCGGCGACCACGCCGTCCCCGCGGGCGACGAAGTCGGCGACCGCGACCGCGTCGGCGGGGATCGTGGCCTCGCTGGTCACGTCCTCACCGGGCAGGTCCTCGGCGACCGCGGCGGCCACGTCGTCGTAGACCCGGTGCGGGTCGAGCCCGGCCTCCTTCAGCTCCGCCGCCAGCTCGGGGGGCAGCGCGGCGAACGGGGTGCGGGCGATGCTCACGGGCGGACTCCTGTCGTGGCGGTGCGGTCGGACGGGTGGTACTCGGCGTGCAGGATGCCGCCGTCGGTCAGGGTGGCGTCGACGTGCCCACGCCAGCGGTCGTCGTCGCGGTCGGGGAAGTCCTCGCGCCAGTGCGACCCGCGGGTCTCCTCGCGCAGCCGGGCCGCCTCGACCAGCGCCGCACCCACGGTGAGCAGGTTGGTGGTCTCCCAGGACTCGGTGTCCGGGCTGCCCGCCGGCTCCGCGGCGATGTCCGCGAGCCGCCGCTCGGCGTCGTCGAGCCCCTCCCGCGACCGGAGCACCCCGGCCCGTTCGGTCATCACCCGTTGCACGCGCGGCAGCGCCGCGGCGGGCACCAGCCCGGCCCGCCGCCGGTCGGGCGCGGGGTCCCGGTGCGGCGGCAGGTCGACGGCGAGCCGGTCCGCGATCCGCTGCGAGAACACCAGTCCCTCCAGCAACGAGTTGGAGGCGAGCCGGTTCGCGCCGTGCACGCCGGAGCAGGCCACCTCGCCGCACGCGAACAGGCCGGGCACCGACGAGCACCCGTCCAGGTCGGTGGCGACACCGCCGGAGGCGTAGTGGCAGGCGGGTGCCACCGGGATCAGGTCGGTGACCGGGTCGACCCCGTGGCTGCGGCAGGTGGCCAGGATGGTCGGGAACCGGCGCTCCCACTTCTCCGCACCGAAGTGCCGGGCGTCCAGCCAGACGTGCTCGGCCCCCGTCTCGCGCATCCGGCGCATCACCGCCTTGGCGACGACGTCGCGCGGCGCGAGGTCGGCGAGGTCGTGCTGGCCCTGCATGAACCGGACGCCGGCGTCGTCGACGAGGAACGCGCCCTCGCCGCGGACCGCCTCGGAGATCAGCGGCTGCTGGCCGCGCGACTGGGCGCCGAGGAACATCACCGTCGGGTGGAACTGGACGAACTCCAGGTCGCGAAGGGTCGCGCCCGCGCGCAGCGCCAGCGCCATCCCGTCGCCGGTCGCCACCGGCGGGTTGGTGGTCGCCGAGAAGACCTGGCCGAGCCCACCGCTGGCGAGGACCACCGCACGGCAGAGCACCGCCCCGACGCCGTCCTGCTCGCCCTCCCCCATCACGTGCAGCGAGACGCCGGCGACGCCCCCGTCCACGGCGGGCAGCAGGTCGAGGGCGAGGGCGTGCTCGATCACGGTGATCTCGGGAGCCGCCTGCACCGCGGCCACCAGCGCCCGCTGGATCTCCGCGCCGGTCGCGTCCCCGCCCGCGTGCGCGATCCGGTCCTGGAGGTGACCGCCCTCGCGGGTCAGCGACAGCTCACCGGACGCGGTCTGGTCGAACCGGGTGCCCAGCGCGATCAGGTCGTGCACCGCCTCGGGCCCCTCGGTGACCAGGATGCGGACCGCGTCCGGGTCACATATCCCTGCACCGGCGACCAGGGTGTCGTGCAGGTGCTGCTCGGGGGTGTCCTCGGGGCCGAGGGCGGCGGCGATACCGCCCTGGGCCCACTGGGTCGAGCCTGCGCTGAGCAGGTCCTTGGTGACCACCTGCACCGACATGCCCGCGGCGTGCAGCCGCAGCGCCGCGGTGAGCCCGGCGATGCCGGACCCGATGACGACCACGTCGGCCTGGGTGGTCCAGCCGGCGGGCGGGGCGGACAGGCGCTCCGGGAGGGCGAGCTTCACCCCGGCAGGCTAGCGGGTGCCCGCGGCGGTCAGGTCCCCGCGGACCAGCCCGGAACCGGGCAGGGCCTCGGCCGGGTCGGTCCCGGTGGCGACCACCCGGTTGTCGGCGTCGACGAAGACCACGCTCGGCTGGTACTCCCGCGCCTCGGCGGTCTCCATCTGGCCGTAGGCGATCAGGATGACCAGGTCGCCCGGCTGCACCAGGCGGGCGGCGGCACCATTGATGCCGATGACGCCGGAGCCGCGCTCGCCGGCGATCGTGTACGTCTCCAGGCGGGCGCCGTTCGTGATGTCCACGATGTGCACCAGCTCGCCGGGGAGCAGGTCGGCCGCGTCGAGGAGGTCCTCGTCCACGGTCACCGAGCCGACGTAGTGCAGGTCTGCCTGCGTCACCGTCGCCCGGTGGATCTTGCTCTTCATCATCGTCCGCAACATCAGCTGCTCCCGTGCCTGCCCACCTGTACGGCGGTGTTGTCGATCAGTCGTGTGGTTCCCACCCGGGCCGCGATCAGCAGCCGGGCCTCCCCCTCCTCGGGTGCCGGCCCCAGGTCGGGGCAGGTCAGCTCGAGGTAGTCCAGGTCCACGCCGTTCACCTGACGGAGAACGGCGCGAGCGGCCGCAAGCGCGTGCGAGGGCCCGTCGGCGGCGGCCTCGACGCCGGCGCTCAGCGCCCGCGACAGGGTCAGCGCCAGCACCCGCTGCTCGGGGTCCAGGTAGCGGTTGCGGCTCGACAGCGCCAGCCCGTCCGGCTCGCGCACGGTCTCCACGCCGACGACCTCCACGCCCATGCACAGGTCCGCGGCCATCCGCCGGATCAGCACGAGCTGCTGGTAGTCCTTCTCCCCGAAGTAGGCCCGGTCGGGGCGGACCAGGCCGAACAGCTTGGCGACGACGGTCAGCACGCCCCGGAAGTGCGTGGGCCGGAACCTGCCCTCCAACAGCGCGGCCACGGGACCCGGCTCGACGGTCACCTGCGGCTCGCCGCCGGGGTAGACCTCCTCCACCGAGGGCGCGAAGACCACGTCGACGCCCTCCGAGGCGCACACCCTCAGGTCGGCGTCGAAGGTGCGCGGGTAGCGGGCCAGGTCCTCGTCCGGGCCGAACTGCATCGGGTTGACGAAGATCGAGACGACCACCGCGTCCGACGTACCGGCCCGGGAGCGGGCGGTGCGGATCAGCGCCGCGTGCCCGTCGTGCAGGGCGCCCATCGTCGGCACGAGGCCGACCGTGCCGCCTGCGGAGCGCACCGCGGCGAGGGCGTCGGCCAGCTCGGCCCGGGTGGTGACGACCAGGGGGCGGCGGGGCTCGGCGGCGAGCCCGCTCACGCGACGGTCCGGCGCTGCTCGGCGAGCGCGTCGTTGAGGATGCCGACCAGCTTCGCGGCGCGGATCGGCAGCAGCCGGCCGTCGGCGACGGCACGGTTGGCGGTGGCCCGGCCCATCGCGACGTAGGACTCCAGCGTCTCCGGGGTGGTCGCGGCGATGTCGGCCAGGTGCGCCCGCACGGTGTTCACGTCGCCGCGGACGATCGGGCCGGTCAGCGCGGCGTCGCCGTAGGAGAGCGCGTTGTCCAGGGCTGCGGTGAGCAGCGGCCGGAGCGTGTCGGCGGGGTCGGCGACCCCGGCACCGCGGAGCAGGTCCATCGCCTGGGAGACCAGGGTGACGAGGTGGTTGGCGCCGTGCGCGAGGCCGGCGTGGTAGAGCGTCCGCAGCTCCTCGGGGACCCGGTTGAGCCGGCCACCGAGGTCGGCGACGAGGGTCTCGGCGAGCTCGGCGGTGTCGGCGCCGCCGGTCACGCCGAACACGCAGCCGCGGAGCCGGGCGAGGTCGATGTCGGTGCCGGTGAAGGTCATCGCCGGGTGCATGGCGACCACGTGCGCGCCGCGTCGGGCGGCGGGCTCGAGGACGGCGAGGCCGTGCCGGCCGGAGGTGTGCGCGACGTACTGCCCGGAGCGGATGGCGCCGCTGGCCGACAGCATGGTCACCACGTTGTCGAGCATGTCGTCGGGGACGGTGAGCAGCAGCAGGTCACAGGCGCGGGCGACCGCGGTGGGCTTGTCGACGTGCACGCCGGGGAGCAGGGTCTCGATCCGGGTGCGCGATGCCGCCGACTCACCGGCGACTGCCACGATCTCGTGGCCCGCGGCCTGCAGAGCGGCCGCGAGGACGGCGCCGACACGACCGGCGCCCACAACCCCCACACGGGTCATCGAACTCATCGCCTTTCGTTCCAGTCCCGCTCAGGGCGGGTACCGGACGGTTTGCTGGGCTCGTGCGTGAAAAAGCGTACGCCGGGGTGGACAACGGGTGAACCCGGCATCCGGGTGGCCTCGCTCACACCGGTACCCCGCGTAGCCTGGCCGCATGTCTGGCACCACCTCCCTCGGCATGCCCCCGATGCCTCCCCGCACCACCGCCCCGCCGTGGAAGAACGCGTGGGACGCGGCGTTGTACGGCGCGGACGGGTTCTTCCGCCGCGAGTCACCGGCGGCGCACTTCCGCACGTCGGTGCACGCCTCCCCGCTGTTCGCCGGGGCGGTGCTGGAGCTGGTACGACGGGCCGGGCTGGACACCGTGGTGGACATCGGCGCCGGCCGCGGGGAGCTGCTCTCCGCGCTGCACGCGCTGGACCCGACGCTGACCCTGCTCGGGGTGGAGGTCGCCGCCCGCCCCGCCGAGCTGGACCCGACGATCGCGTGGACCTCCGCGCTGCCGGAGGCCGTGGACGGCCTGGTGGTCGCCAACGAGTGGCTCGACAACATCCCCTGCCACGTGGTCGAGATCGACGACGAGGGTGTGTTGCGCGTGGTGCACGTGGACCCGGTCACCGGCGAGGAGTCGCTCGGCTCGGCGCTGACCGACCGGGCGGTGCCCGCCAGCCTCGCCGCCTGGTGCGAGCAGTGGTGGCAGCTCGACGCGGCCGAGCCGGGGACCCGCGCGGAGGTGGGCACCAGCCGGGACACGGCCTGGGCGGACGTCGTCGGCAGGGTGACCCGGGGCGTCACCATCGCGGTCGACTACGGCCACACCCGCGCGGCTCGGCCGCCGTTCGGGTCGCTGCGCTCCTACCGGGACGGCGCCGAGGTCGACGTGCTGCCCGACGGCTCGCGGGACGTGACCGCGCCGGTCGCGGTGGACGCGGTCGCCGAGCGCGTCGGCGGGCGGCTGCTGCGCCAGCGCGACGCGCTGCGGGACCTGGGCGTGTCCGGGGCCCGGCCGGCCCTGGACCAGGCCACCGAGGACCCGGCGGGCTATGTCGCCGCGCTGTCCCGCGCCGGGGAGGCCGCCGAGCTGACCGGCGCCGGAGGCCTCGGGGACTTCTGGTGGGTCGTCGGGGTCACCGGGGTGCCGGACCCGTTCACGTCCGGGACGAGCGACGCGCCTGCCGGGTGACCGCGACCTCGGTCTCGAACACCCGCCGCGCCTCCTCCGCCGGCCGGTGCCGGGCGCGGACCAGGGTCGGCCCCGGCGGGCTGTCGGCGTGCACGTCGGCGAGCCCGAGCCGCCGCTGCCACGGACCCTGGCTGAGCCGCAACGACTGGACGCGGGCCTGGGGGGCGGCGTGGGTACGGCGGACCAGCCAGCCCTCGCGGCTGACCACCAGGTTCTCGGTCGCACCCGCCGCCATGAACCGCCACCCGACCGGTGCCGCCCACCGGGCCCGTCGCGGCGGCGGGCTCAGGCTGAGCGCCTCCGGGGAGGGGCCGCCGAGCACGTGCTGGGCCAGCTGCAGCACCAGCCGTCGGTCCCCCACCGGCAGCACCGTGGACGGGGCGGGCCCCTGGTCCTCCGCCGAGGAGCCGTAGCCGGCGATGGACACGTCGAGCCGGGCCCAGCCGAACGTGCGCCACAGCAGCGGCTCGCTGACCACCACTCCTTGCACCCGGGCGAGGGCGATCGTCTGCACGTTGAGGTCGAACAGGCCGCGGCCCACCTGCAGGCCCGACGGGGTCTGGGAGACCGTGAACCGGTAGTTGCCGGTCAGCCGCCGCACCAGGACGATCCCGAACCCGGCGAGCACCGGCAGCATCGCCGAGGCTCCCAGCCAGCGTCCGGTCACCGCGAAGGTGACCAGCAGGCCGGAGGCGGTGACCAGGATCAGCAGGGTCTCGACCGACAGCAGGATGCTCAGCGCGAGCGTGGTCAGGTCGACCCGGGCCAGGACGCGTTCCGGCTCCACCGGGGCCGGTGCCGCGGCGACGGGCTCCTCCTCCGACGTACCCGCACGCACCGCATCCCGGCGCGCGAGCAGCAGGTCCTTGAGCTCGCGGGCCTCGCCGAGCGGGAGGAAGGCCAGCGAGCCCTCCCGGGAGCTGCCGCCGGCCACGTCCATCCGCAGCTCCGCCAACCCGAAGATCCGGGCCACGAACGGCTGCACGATGTCGATGCCCTGCAACCGGTCGATCCGGATCCGGCGGGACTGCCGGCTGATGACGCCGGTGTCCACGCGCAGCTCGTCGGCCTCGATCCAGAACTTGGTGCGCAGCCAGCTGGCCACGCCGTAGACCGCACCGCCGGCGAGCACCAGCCCGAACAGCAGCGCGGTGGGACCGATGTCGCCGCGGGTGATGTCGCGCATGATCGTCCACGCGGCCGCGACCAGCACGATGAAGCTGCGCACCACCGGGGTCAGCGGCGAGAGCCGCCGGTAGGGCCGCTCGGTCACAGCCCGGCCGCCTGCGCCTCACCGAGCTGCGTCAGCCGGTCGCGCAACCTGGCTGCCTCCTCCTTGGGCAGACCCGGGATCTTCGCGTCGGTCCGCGGGCTGGCGGTGTGCAGGTGCACCGAGGCGATGCCGTAGAGCTGCTCCACCGGCCCGGAGGTGATGTCGACGAACTGCATCCGGCCGTAGGGGACGGCCACCAGCTCGCGGAACAGGTAGCCGTGCTTGATGTAGAGGTCCTCGTCCCGCTCCGCATAGCCCCACCGCGCGACGTTACGGCCGATCGCGTGCCAGCCGAGGGCGAGGACGAGCACGAGCACCGCGAGCAGCACCAGCAACGGCCCGAGTGCCCGCCAGAAGGTCCACCAGGCGACGACGGCCAGCACGGCGAGCAGGACGCAGCACACGGCGAGCACGGTCCGCCGCATCCGGCGCAGCTGCACCGACACCGGGCGCCACTCGTTGCCCGGGGGCGCGAAGAGTTCGTCCACACCTCGAGCCTAGGTGACGTGCAACCATGACCCCTGTGAACCAGCAACGGCCTGAGCAGATCGTCGTCGGCGTCGGCGCGGGTGCGGCGGGTTTCGCCGACCGGTTCGCCGGGCACGAGCGCGGCGGCGGGCCGGGGATGCCCACCCAGGACATGGTGCTGAACATCGGCCCGCAGCACCCCGCCACGCACGGTGTGCTCCGGCTCCGGCTGACCCTCGACGGGGAGCGGATCGTCACCTGCGAACCCGTCGTGGGCTACATGCACCGCGGCGTCGAGAAGCTCTTCGAGGTGCGCGACTACCGGCAGATCATCGTGCTCGCCAACCGGCACGACTGGCTCTCGGCGTTCTCCAACGAGCTCGGCGTGGTGCTGGCGGTCGAGCGGATGCTCGGCATGGAGGTGCCTCCGCGGGCGGTGTGGCTGCGGACCCTGCTCGCCGAGCTGAACCGGGTGCTCAACCACCTCATGTTCATGGGCTCCTACCCGATCGAGCTCGGCGCGATCACGCCGATGTTCTACGCCTTCCGCGAGCGGGAGACCATCCAGCAGGTGATGGAGGAGCTCTCCGGCGGGCGGATGCACTACATGTTCAACCGGGTCGGCGGGCTGAAGGAGGACCTCCCCGCCGGCTGGCTGGACCGCTGCTCGCGGGCGGTCGGTGCGGTCCGGTCCCGGCTGCCCGAGATCGAGGACCTCATCTACGGCAACGAGATCTTCCGAGCCAGGACCCGGGGCGTCGGTGTCCTCTCCCGCGAGCTCGTCGACGCCTACGGGGTGTCCGGACCGATCGCGCGGGCTTCCGGTGTGGACTTCGACCTGCGACGCGACGAGCCGTACCTCGCCTACGGCGACCTGCTCGCGGACGGCACGATGCGGGTCGTCACCCAGTCCGAGGGCGACTGCTACGCCCGTTTCACGATGCTCCTCGACCAGGTGGCGGTGTCGCTCGACGTCGCCGAGGCGTGTCTCGACCGGCTGCGTTCGCTGGACCGCGGCCCGGTCAACGTCAGGCTGCCGAAGATCCTCAAGGCGCCCGAGGGGGCCACGTACGCGTGGACCGAGAACCCGCTCGGCATCAACGGCTACTACCTGGTCTCCCGCGGGGAGAAGACCCCGTGGCGAATGAAGCTGCGCAGCGCGTCGTTCAACAACATCGCGGTCCTGCCCGAGGTGCTGACCGGCTGCCTGGTCGCGGACATGGTCGCGATCCTGGGCTCGATGTTCTTCGTCGTCGGCGACATCGACAAGTGACGGTCGGCCGGCCCCGGACCCGGTGACGGTACGGTTTGGGCGTGCCAGCCCACGCCCTTCCCAGCGGCCGATACCTCAGCGCCGCCATCGACGTCAGCCACGAGTACGGCGGTCAGACCCGCGCCCTGCTGATGCGCAACCGGATCCTGGCCCGCGAGGCCGGAGTCGCGCCCACGCTTCTGACGTTCGGCCAGGCGCCGGACTACCCGGCGCGCAACCAGGCCCTGCTCGAGCACAGGCTGACGCTGCCGGGGATCGGGCTGCTCAACATCTACGACCACTACCGGGAGCACGACTGGTCGGACCCCGAGCCGACCGGTGAGGAGCTCACCGACCTCCGGGCCCACCTCACCCTCGAGGAGACCCACTCCGACGGGCTTCCCTGGCGCGCCACCTACCGCCTGCCGGAGACCGGTGGGGTGGTCCACGACTTCCTCCGCGCCGACGGCACCCCGTTCCTGCGCATCCCCGGCTTCGTCTTCCGGGACGCCGCGACCTGGCCGCACGAGATCCAGCGGGTGTCGAGGGAGGGGGAGGTCGTCGGGACGTTCCGGTCGCTGGGCCAGTGGTTCCGGGGCTGGGTGCGCGAGCTGACCGCGGACGACGAGCGTGTGTTCCTCTTCATGGACACGCGGTACCTGGTGCCGCACCTGGTGCCGATGAAGGCACCGAAGATGCACCTTGTCTACGTGCTGCACAACATCCACGTCCTGCCGCCGCGGCGCTGGGACTCGGGCACCACCGAGGTCTACGGGCGCGTGCTGGACCGGATCCCCGGCATGGATGCCCTCGTCACCCTGACCGAGAGGCAGGGCCAGGACATCGCCCTGCGCCGGGGCCGGACCGACAACATGTTCGTGGTGCCCAACCCGGTGGACATGCCCCAGGCACCGGCGTCCCCGGCGCGCGACCCCCGGCTGGCGACCATCGTGGCCCGGTTGGAGCCGCAGAAGAGGCTCGGGCACGCGGTCAAGGCGTTCGCCCGCGTGCTGGAGCGCGTCCCCGACGCCCGCCTCGACATCTACGGGTCGGGCCACCGCGCCGACAACCTGGCCCACCTGGTGCGTAGCGAGGGGGTGGCGCACGCGGTCACCCTGCGCGGCCACGACCCGCACGCACGCGACGCCCTGTTCCGGTCCAGCGCGTTCCTGATGACCAGCGGCTACGAGGGCTACCCGCTCTCCACCCTGGAGAGCCTCAGCCACGGCTGTCCCGTGGTCTCCTACGACATCAAGTACGGCCCCCGTGAGCAGATCACCGACGGGCAGGACGGCTTCCTCGTGCCCGACGGCGACGTGGAGGCGTTCGCGGACCGGGTCACCGAGCTGTTGACCTCACCGGACCTGGTGGAGCGGATGAGCAAGGAAGCCGTCGCCAAGGCCGAGGCGCACGGCACCGAGCGGTTCCTCGGCGACTGGGCGCACGTGCTCACGACGGTGGTGGAGCAGAAGCCGCGGCGCACCGAGCTCTCGTCGGTCGACCTGTGGGTGCACCGGCTCGAGGTGGAGCCGCCCAAGCTGCTCGGACGGCTCGCACGCAAGGACGGCGGCCCCGCACTGGGGCGGTTCTCACCCGACAGCGTGCTCCGCGTGGACGCCACGCTGCACGTCGAGGTCGCCGGGCGCAGGCGGGACCTCGGCCAGGCCGAGCTCACCCTGAGCGCGGTCGACCTGGTCTCCGGCGAGGTGGTCGACCTCCCGGTCGACGTGCACCGCGACGGGCCCGACTTCCGGGTCGCGGCGCGTCTGCCGCTGGCGGAGGCGCTCGGCTCCGGCCCCGGGGAGACCCGGCTCCGGCTCCGCCTGACCTGGCGCAACTCGGTGTGGCAGGGGCTGCTCCGCCGCCCCGACACCGGCTCCGAGGGTGTCGAGGTCGGCTACGAGCACGACGGCACCTTGGCGCTCAGATCTCCCCGGCGCGGCGAAGCCACAGGTCCCGACCCGCGGTGAACCGGCGGTCCCACGGCTTGACCTCGTCCGCCCAGTAGGTGAGCCCGGGTCCCGTCTCGGGGCTTCTCGTCGGCACGTGGCACCAGCGCCGCGGGACCGCGGCGTGGTCGGGTCCGGCGAGGTAGTGGAGCACCTCGCGGGCGGTCATCCCGAACTCCTCGACGAGCGGGAGCGCGGTGTCGCCGAACCGGTCGCGGCGCATCCGGTCGAGGTCCAGCACCATCACGTCGGTCGAGAACGAGTCGAAGTCGAAGGCGTGCCGGGCGTGCGCGGTGCGACGTAGCGCGGCCGCCAGCTGGGTCCGGTGCTCCAGCCGCTGGGCGGCGCCGTGGAGCACCCCGAAGCCGCTGACCTGGGCCGTCCCCGCCGGCGCCGGGGCGGCGAAGGTGGTGTCCTCGAGGTCGAGCTGCTCCAGGTCGGCGACGTCCGCCGTGGCCACTGCGGCAACCGGGAGGAGCACCGCCCGCTGCACGTCCGGCAGCAGCCGGTCCAGCATCAGCGGCGCGGCGTCCCGGACGCGCTCGCCCGTGGGCGTGTCGAACCCGCTGCCGAGCCGCCGGGTGGGCACCCAGCTGAAGGTGACCCGCGGGAACCGCTCGGCCAGTCGGCCGCGCAGCTTGACCGGGTCGTGACCGGAGAGCACCCACACGTGGAGCGGCCGGGAGGCGTGCTCGGCGAGCGAGGCGACCAGGACCTCCAGCGCCCTGCCCTCGCCTCGGGGCAGCTCGACGACGCAGTGGACCGGCGGCCCCGCCGGCCCGGGCTCGCGGGCCTCGACGGTCACGGTGTCGGAGACTGCCTCCTCGATCTCGGCGAGAACCCCGGCCGGTACCGGAGGCAGCTGCATCTCCTCGTGCCGACGCGCCTCGGCCGCCCGGACGTCCTCGGCTGTGATCTCCCGCCAGAGCGCGTAGACCTCCTCCTCGGGCGTGTTCTGCAGGATCGCCGAGAAGACCCGGTCCAGCTTCGCCCGGATGCCGGAGCGGATGGCGTCGAAGGCGTCGTCGGTGATGTCGATGAGGCCGTCGAACCTGATGTCGGACCGGTTCTTGGGCTGGAAGTCGACCTCGACCCCCATCGAACGCACCGGCAGGTAGCAGTGCAGCCGGGACGTCACCACGGCGCGGTGCTTGCGCCGGTAGGTCTCGAGCAGCTCGACAGCCTCGTAGCAGTTGGCCGTGAAGGAGCGTCTGCGAACGTCGCCGGAGGAGTGCTTGTAGACCGGGGCGCCGTCGGGGACGTCGACATCAGGCACGTCGACGTACGCCACCGGCGACTCCGGACCGGGCCGTGCCGCGACGTCGGGGAAGACCGTGTTCACGGTGGTGGTCAGGCATCCCGAGAAGAACGCCGGCACGCCGACCGAGAGCAGCAGGTACACCGTCGTCCAGTCGCGGCAGCCGACCGGCCCGTACCGCCTCAGGTACTCCACGGCCTCGTCGGTCAGCAGCTCGCGCTTGTTGCAGTGGAACGAGATGAAGATGGGCCGGAGGCCGGCGTGCAGCGGGAAGCCGTAGCGCATCCGGAACAGCGCGTGCATGAACCACCCGAAGCACAGCACCCAGGTGCCCTCCGGAACGCGCTGGTACGTCGAGGCGTCGCGGTGCACCGTCATCACATCGAGGTCGACCTCGATGTCCGAGCGCTGGAGCTCGGGACGGGTCCGGACCCGCAGGTGCTCGAGCAGGTCGACGAGGTCCTCCTGCCCGTGGAAGCGGACCCCCTGGTGGCGGACCAGGTGCCCCAGCGAGGCGATGCTCTGCACGTGGTCGCCGATGTTGGCCGACGCACGGTGCATCCCCGGGTGCCCGTAGTCGATCACGGCGAAGGTGGGCCGCTCCGGCCGCGGGTCGGTCGGCGAGACGGGGTCGGCACCGACCCAGGGCTCGAGGTACTCACGCTGCTGCCGCAGCGCGGGCCGGGGCCGGGGATCAGCGCTCAACCGGTCGCTGAACCGCGCGAAGAGGTCACGGGCGAGCTCGGGCTCGCCGGCGCCGAGCGCGACACCGAGGAGCGCCAGCCAGCTCTCCGTGGGCACCTCCGCCGGGTCCGCCCGAAGCAGGGACCTGGCCTCGTCGAGCGCCTCTCCGGGGGCGACGGTGAACCCGCTGCGCATGAACTCGTCGGCGGCGTACCTGGCCCACAGCCCGTGGGGAAGGCCCTCGAGCGCCGACCAGGCCAGCTCGAGGTGGCCGCGGTGTGCCGCGACGACCCCGACGGCGAGGCGGCCGAGCGTCTCGGTGTCCTTCTGTGCGCGCAGCGCGTCCGCGAACGCCTGCGCGCCGGCGACGTCGTTGCGCTTCAGAAGCTCACGCACCTGACGGACCGCGGCCTGGGTGAGCGGGACACCCTCCTGGACCGCGTGCAGCAACACGGCCTCCGTGGTGCCGTCGTCCTGCGCGGTGACCGCGGGGGTCGAGGGCCGTGCGGCGGGGCCGCGGTGCTGCAGCACCCGGCCGGCGACACGACGACCAAGGCGGCGAGCTCTGTCTCGCATGGGATCTCCTGGAAAGATGCGGCGGGGGAAGGCGGTCTCAGACACGGACCGCGTGCACCTTGGCCCGGAACTCGAGCCGGAAGTCGTCGTTGTCGGCGAAGTACTCGTCGACGGCGGTCCGGCAGCCCGACCAGGCGTAGTAGTCGTCCAGCACGATCCGCCCGCCGGGCGAGACCAGGGGCGCGATCCGCTGCAGGCAGGTCATCGTCGACTCGTACCAGTCGCCGTCCAGGTGCGCGAAGGCGACCGGCTCGTCGAGGTCGATGGTGTCCTCGAACAGGCCCTTGACGAGCTCCACCTGGTTCTCCGCGGCGGGCACGCCCAGCCGCTCGAAGGACGCCAGCACCTCCTCGTAGAGGTCGTCGCGGTAGCCGTAGTAGCGGTCCCCGCCGACGCCGGTCGCCTCGCCGCGCGTGATCTTGTCGTACCTGGCGTGGACGTCCTCCCCGTCCCGGTCGGTCGGCGGCGGGATCATGCCGAACACGTCGTAGACCTTCATCGGCCGGGCGGGGTCCTTCGCCGCCGCCATCACGATCGCCGAGCCGCCGCGGGCGGTGCCCGCCTCGATCACGAGCCCCGGGACGCCGTTCGCGTCGAGCCCCCGGACCAGCGCGGCGAGGTCGCAGAGGTTCGGCTCCCGCAGGTAGGTCAGGTGCTCCTTCCGCGCCTGTTCGATCACCGCGTGCACCTGCGGCGGCAGCTCCACCGCGCCCTCGCGGATGTAGGAACGCGCCTCGCGCAGCCGCTTGTTCGCGGCCTTCAGGTCCTTGCGGGTCCGGCGCAGCACCTGCTTGGTCCGGCGCAGCTCGGCCTGCAGCTCCTGCACGCGGTCGGGGTCCGCCGCGGACGATGGCCGCACCGCCGACCTGATCATGCGCGCCCGGTCACGAAGACCGAGCCTCGACGCGTCCACCATGCTGTCACTCTCCCGGGGTCGACCGACCGAACGATCGGCCACCCTACTCGGTCGGGGATTCCTCGCCGAGCAGCACGTCGATGATCCGCTCGGAGGCCCGCCCGTCGTCCCAGGGGGCGTACTCGGCGCGGAACCGCTTGCGCACCTCCACGTGCTCGTCAGGGCCGTTGAGGGCGTCGACGACCTCCTGCGTGGTGACCGCGACCGGACCCGGGACGGTCTCGTGATAGTCGAGGTAGAAGCCCCGGTTGTCGTCGCGGTACTCCTGCAGGTCGGGAGCCAGGAAGTACATCGGCTTGTCGGTGAGCACGAAGTCGAAGAACACCGACGAGTAGTCGGTGACCAGCGCGTCGGCGGCGAGGTAGAGGTGGGAGATGTCGGGGTACCTCGTGACGTCGAGGACCCGCTGGTCGGCGCCGCGCGAGTCGGCGGCCTCCATGGAGTTGTAGTGCCCGCGCACCAGGACGACGGTGTCGGGAACCTGCTCCACCACCTGCGCGGTCTCGAGGTAGAGCACCTTGTTGAAGACCCGGCCCTCGCGCAGGTTGTCCCGCCACGTCGGCGCGTACAGCACGACCCGGGTGTCCTCGCCGATGCCGAAGTGCGCTCGCGTGCGTCTGCGCACCTCCTCGGCGTCCGGCGAGCTGAGCAGGTCGTTGCGGGGGTAGCCGAGCTCGAGCACGCGGCCGTCGTACTTGAACGCGCTGCGCAGCGCCGTGGTGCAGAAGGGACTCTGGCTCACCAGGTAGTCCCAGCCGTCGCGGGCCACGAGCAGCTGCCGCCGGTGGTGCCAGTTGGGGAAGTCCTGGCTGACCCGGTCGTGCGCGATCCGCTTCAGCGGGCTGCCGTGCCAGGTGTGCACGAACGCCTGCCCGGGCCGCTTGCGGAAGAACACCGGCAGCGGCGCGTTGGTGACGAAGTAGCGGGCCCGGCCCAGCAGCTCGTACCACTCCGGTGACCACCGGACCACGCTGCGGGCGCCGTCGGGGACGGCCACCGACCTGTCGACCACTGCGAAGACGAGGTCGATCCCCGTGTCCCGGCGGGCCAGCTCCTCGCACAGCGGACCGGGATTGTCGCCGGCGGCCCGGCCGGCGAAGGTCTCGAAGAGCGCCACGTCGAGCAGCGGCTTCTCGCGCGCGGCCGGGTAGTGCTCGTCGCGCAGCCGCCGCCGGACGTAGGGCCCGACGCTGTCGCGGAACTCCCCAGGCGTCACGCGCACCTGCAGCCGGCCGCCGTCGAGCACCATCGGGTGCAGCAGGTGGGTGCCCGCGTCCTCGAACAGGGGCAGCTCGCGCCACAGCTCCGCAGCGACCCCGACCTCGACCTCGGAGTCGTCCGCCAGCCTGGCTGTCACGGCGTACTCGTCCGTCGGCAGCGAGGCGGGGCCCAGGCCCCACTCGTCGAGCAGGAGGCTGACCTCGACCGAGAACGTCTCCGCGGACCGGGCAGGGGTGAACCAGCCGGTGCGGCTCCGCGGCCCCACCAGGGCCACCTCGAAGTCCTGGTCGGCGGTCCCGCGCAGCTCGAGGGTGTCGGGACGTCCCGCGAACGCGGTGACCGTGACCGGCGCCGGCTGTGCCGGCCCCGGGACCTCCGCCGGGACCTCCACCGGGCCCTCCGCCGGGACCTCCGCCGGGACCTCAGCCGGGACCTCGGTCTGGTCCTCAGCCGGGGCGTCCGCCCGCCGGGTCCGGAGCCCGAGCCCGCGGACCGCCTGCCAGACCGGCTCGGCGCGCACGCCGTCGCGCTCGGAGGTCTCGAGCAGGCCCGGCGACCCGACCGCGCGGCGGCTCTGGAAGGCGCCCTCGTGCCGGTTGCCGGCCACCTCCAGCCGGACCAGGACGTCGTGGACCAGCGC
Organism: Nocardioidaceae bacterium; assembly: GCA_035457605.1. Classification (GTDB taxonomy): domain Bacteria; phylum Actinomycetota; class Actinomycetes; order Propionibacteriales; family Nocardioidaceae; genus Nocardioides_C. The sequence continues at coordinate 28,051 of DATIBI010000108.1, read as the reverse complement.
TCCAGTGTCGGGCCGCGGCAGGAGGGTGACGTCGACGTCGCAGGTGAAGGCGGAGCGGCTGTGGTCCTCGTTGGCGCGCCCCGACCAGCGGTTCACGGTGGGGTCGTCGACCCGGGTCACCGGGAGCACGGTCTCCTCGCCGGTCCCGCGCTCACGGAGGACGAGGCTGACCTCGCCGTCCTCGGTGTCCTCGACGTAGCAGACGAACGCCGCGCCCTCGACCCGCAGCACGCCCGGCTCCACCCACCGCATGGCGGTGAGACGGGTGCTGAGGTGCATGTCGGTCTCGGCCACGCGGGTCATCGCGAGGTCTGCGGACGACAGCGCGTCGATGAACGGCAGCGCGATGTGCGGGTGGCCGTCGACCAGGCGGAACGGGTAGCCGTTCTGGTTGTCGAAGGCGTACTCGAGGAACTCCTCGGTGGCGCCGCGCTCGGCGCGCGCGCACAGCCACGCGACGATGCGGTCCTCGACCGGCACGTCCGCCAGCTCCTCCTCGGGGATCCGCTCCATGAGCCGGCGCAGCTGGCCCTGCAGCGCGGACCAGTAGTCGTCCTGGCGGCAGACGGCGGCCCGGACGAGGTCGGGGACCGTGGTGTGCAGGATGTCGGCGAAGAACCGTCGCTGGACCTGCGGGGAGGCGTGGGCGAGGACCAGGTCGCCCGCCTCGACGACCTGTGCGACCTTGCACGCGACCCGTTCGGCCTCCCGCAGGTCGCGCTGCATCAGGGACCGACCGTCCTCGCGCCAGCCCCAGCGGTAGGTCACCCCGGCCAGCACGTCGAGGGTGTCCGCTGCCAGGACCGCGCGGACCATCGTCACCAGGTCGGCGTGGTCGTCGTCGCCGAAGGAGAGCTCGTGCTCGTCCCAGAAGCTGCGCCGGAACACCCTGGTCCCGGGGAGCAGGTTGGCCACCACCTCGGGGACCTCGTCCAGGGTGACCCCGAGCCGCCGGTCGGCGTTCGACCGGCGAGCCCACGCCGGCTGCTGGTAGAGCCCCTTGCTCTGGAGGCTGACCGATCCCACCGCCAGGTCCGAACCGCTCTTCAGCAGCGTCCGGACCAGGCGTTCGTAGGCCACCGGCGGGACCTCGTCGTCGCTGTCGCAGAAGGCGAGGAACCGTCCCGAGGCCGCGCGCACGCCGGCGTTCCGCGCCGGGCCGACGCCCTGGTGGGACTGGGAGACGAGCCGGACGTTGTCGTGCGCCTCGGCGAACGCCTGGGCGATCTCGGCCGAGCCGTCCCGGGACCCGTCGTCGACGAGCACGATCTCGAGTCGTTCGAGGGTCTGCGCGGCCAGGCTGTCCAGGCACCTCGGCAGGCGCGCCGCGGAGTCGTGGATCGGCACGACGACGCTCAGCAGCGGGCGGTCGACGGGCTGCTGGGGCGCGGCGGCGCGTCGCCTACCAGGCAGCAGGCGCTTGACCGCCTCGGGCGCGCGCCCACGGAGTTTCCGTGCCAGCGGCAGCTCGGTCACGTGCAGATTCCCTCTTGTTCACCTTCATGAATAACGCACAGACGCTAACAGAAGGTGCCCCGTGCCCCCGGAGGTGGAACCTCTAGATCAGGCCTTTCTCGGTGAGGTACTCCCGCGCCACGTCCTCCGCGAGCTGCCGCTCGTTGTCGACCTTGCCGTTGAGCTCCTTGAGGTCGTCGGTGGTGAGCGTCGACGACAGCTCGTTGAGCGCCTCCTCCGCCTCCGGGTTGGCCTCGAGGAACTCGTCGGTGACCACGGGGACGAGGTTCTCCGGGTTCTGCCAGTTCTTGTCGTCCTCGAGCACGACCAGGCCGAGCGTGTCCAGCTGCCCGTCCGTCGTACCGACCTGGCCCACCTCGACCTCGCCGCTGGTGACGGCCTCCTTGGTCTGCGCGGTGCCGAAGCCCAGCGGCTCGAACGTGGAGATCTTCAGCCCGTAGACCGACTCCAGGCCGAGCTGGCAGTCCGGGCGCTCGGGGCAGTCCTGCGCCGCGGCGAGCCCGACCGGCTTGCCGAGCCCGCCGAGGTCCGACAGCGTCGTGACGTCGTTGGACTCGGAGAACTCCTGGGTCACCGCGAACGCGTTGGCGTCCTCGGCCTCGGCCGGCTCGAGCGGGGTCAGGCCCTGCTCCCCCGCGAGCTTGTCGAGCTCGGACAGGGTCTGCTCGGCGTCGGGCGAGGCGAGCGGCTCGGCGTCGGGGCCGTTGGCCTCGCGGTTGAGGTACTCGGTCATCGAGGAGAGGTACTCAGGCGCGACGTCGACGTCGCCCTTGGTCATCGCGGTGACGTAGAGCCCGCGGTCGTCGACGCCCTGCAGCCGCGGGTCGAAGCCGGCGTTCTCGAGCACGGCGGCGTACATCTCCGCCATGATCTCCATCTCGGTGTAGTTCTGGTGGCCGATGACGACCGTGCCGCCACCGCCGTCGCCGGACCCCTCGTCGAGGGCGTCGGTCCCGCCGCCGCCGCAGGCCGCCAGCAGCAGGAGCGGAGCCGCCGCGACCGTCGCCACCGTCCGACCTACCGACCATCGCAGTGTGCTCATCGCGCTCCGCCTTCTGTGTCCCGCGGCACCGTGTCCGCGCGTGTCCGGTGGGCGCTCGAAACAGCACCCGCGCGTTTCACTCTAGCGACGACACCGCACCGGTCCTAGGACGCGGCCACCTTCGTCCGGGATGTCCGTCGGGTGGCGGTGAGGTCGGTACGACGGGCGCGCGCGACCGGGTCCAGCCGGCGCTGGGCGAGCACCATCAACCCCTCCAGGGCCAGCGCGATCACCGCGACGACCAGGGCGCCGGCGACGACCTGCGGCACGTCCTGGCGTCGGAACCCCAGGGTGATGATCCGGCCCAGCCCCGGCCCGGCGACGAGCGCAGCGATGGTGGCGGTGGCCCACACCTGGACGACGGCCAGCCGGACCCCGGTCAGGATCAGCGGCAGCGCGAGGGGCAGCTCCACCCGGCTGAGCAGCTGCCGGCCGTGCATGCCCATGCCGCGGGCCGCCTCCACCGTGTCCCGGTCGACCTCGCGCATCCCGACGTAGGCGTTGGTGATGATCGGCGGCAGCGCGAAGAGCACCAGCGACACCAGGGTGGCCAGCCCGGCCCGGCCGAACGGGCCGAGGTCCCCGGTGCCGAGCGGGCCGATCGACAGCAGCAGCAGGACCGCGAAGGTGGGCACCGCCCGGCCCACGTTGGAGACGTTCACCGCGAGCAGGCCGCCGCGGCCGACGTGCCCGAGCCACACCGCCAGGGGAAGCCCGAGCGCCACCGCCACGACCGTCGCGGCGAGGGTGAGCAGGAGGTGCTCCACCAGCCGGTTCGGCAGGCCCTCCTCGCCCTGCCAGCTGGCCGGGTCCTGGAACCAGGCGACGACGCCCTCGAGCAGCTCGAGCACCGGGCTACACCTCCCGCGACCGTGCCCACGGCGTGAGCACCCGCTGGGCGCCCACGAGCAGCAGGTCGAAGGTCAGCGCGAGCAGCACGCACAGCACGCTCGCGGTCAGCACCTGCGGTCGGAACTGCGTGTTCACCGCCTCGAGCAGCAGGTTGCCCAGGCCGCCGTAGTCGATGATCGAGCCGACCGTGGTCAGCGCCACCGTCGACACGGTGGCGATCCGCAGGCCCGCCATCACCGACGGCAGCGCCAGTGGCAGCTCGACCGCGAACAGCAGCCGGCCGCTGCCGTAGCCCATCCCCCGCGCGGACTCGACCACGTCCGCGGGAACCGAGCGCAGCCCCTCGATGATGTTGCGGACCAGGATGGTCAGCGAGTACAGCACCAGCCCGGTCACCACCGTCGTGGCGCTCAGCCCGGTCAGCGGCAGCAGCAGTGCGAACAGCGCCAGGGACGGCACGGTGTACAGCGCGGTGGTCGTGCCCACCACGAACCCCTCCAGCCTTCGGTAGCGTCGGGCGAGGAGGGCGAGGGGCAGCGCCACGAGCAGGCCGAGGAACACCGAGACGAGGGTGATCGACACGTGCTGGGTGACCGCGTCGACGAGCTGCTCCGAGCGACTGGTGAGGTACTCCCCGCAGACCCACTCGTTGCGCACGAGGCAGTTCGGCTCGACCGCGTCCGCCGCCGAGGCGACGGCACGTGGGAAGGTGGGCACACATGGAACCTAGCGAAGAACCGATGATCCGGCTCGTCGGTGTGGGCAAGACCTACCCCGACGGCACCGTCGCGGTGCACGAGCTCGACCTCGACGTCCCGCGCGGTTCCCTGGTCTGCCTGGTCGGTCCCTCCGGCTGCGGCAAGTCCACGACGCTGAAGATGGTCAACCGGCTGATCGAGCCGACCACCGGCACCATCACCCTCGACGGCGAGGACATCACCCACACCGACCCGGTCGCCCTGCGTCGGAGGATGGGCTACGTCATCCAGCAGGTGGGCCTGTTCCCGCACCAGACGGTCCGCACGAACGTCGCCACGGTTCCGCATCTGCTCGGCTGGGACCGGCGCAGGGCGATGGCGCGCGCCGACGAGCTGATGCAGCTCGTCGGGCTCGACCCGGCCCAGCACGGCGACCGGTACCCGCACCAGCTCTCCGGGGGCCAGCGCCAGCGGGTCGGGGTCGCCCGGGCCCTGGCCGCGGACCCGCCGGTGCTGCTGATGGACGAGCCGTTCGGCGCCGTCGACCCGGTCGTGCGCGGCCGGCTCCAGGAGGAGTTCCTGCGGCTGCAGCAGGACCTCGGGAAGACGGTCCTGCTGGTCACCCACGACATCGACGAGGCGGTCCGGATGGGTGACCGGGTGGCGGTGTTCGCCACCGGGGGCCGGCTCGCCCAGTACGACGTACCCGCCCAGATCCTCGGCCGCCCGGCCGACGAGTTCGTCGCCGAGTTCGTCGGCGCCGCGCGCGGGCTGCGCCGGCTTGCGGTGACGCCCATCGAGCGGGACCTGCTCGACCCGGTCGGCCCCGAGCCCGTGGACGAGACGATCCCGCTGTCGTCCACCCTCGAGGACGCACTGGCCACGATGATGCGGTACGACGGCGGGATCGTCGGTGTCGCCGAGAACGGGCAGACCGTCGGCGTGCTCACCCCGGCGACGGTGCACCGGGCGCTGCGCCGGTCGGTCGAGGAGTCCGCGGCTCAGTCCTGAACCGGCACGTCCTTGTGCCAGGACTCGGTGACGTAGGACGTCTTCCAGCCCATCGACTCGTAGAGCGCGTTCGCCCCGGTCGGGGAGTCGGCGTCGACCTCCAGCCCGACGCGGTCCCGGCCGCGCGCCGCGGCGTCGGCGATGATCGTGTTCAGCAGCGCCTTGGCGATGCCCCGGCCGCGCGCCGACTGGAGCACCCCGAGGTAGGCGACGTAGCTGCCGTCGGGCTTCTTCTCACCGGACTCGGTGACCCCGCCCTCGGACACCGTGCCGACCAGCGTCCCCGCCGGCTCGGGCTCCTTGCCGTCCTCGACGATCTCGGCCAGCCACCAGTGGTCCCACCGGTGGCCGGGGTCCTCGCGGAGCCGGAACACGAACTCGTCGAAGGTCTCCTCGTGGGAGTTGAAGTGGTCGGCGAAGGAGGTCTCCAGGATGTCGTGCACGGCACGCAGGTCGCTCTCGTCGGGCATGCCGCTGCCCTCGCGCTCGACCCGGCGGACCACCACGCCCTCCTGCGACTCGGGATCGAGGTCGGCCTCGTCGGGGGTGACCGGCCGGCTCATCTGCCACCAGGTGCGGACCTGGTCGAACCCGGCGCGCTCGAGCCACCGGTGCTGCCGGTCGTCGCCGGCGAAGGCCCCGCTGTCGATCTGCTGGGTGGTCAGCTCGCGGCCCGCGCCGACCACCGACGCGGCCCGGTCGGCCCAGTCGAACAGGGTGTCGGCGACCCGGTCGGCGGTCTCGTCGTCGAGGGACGGGTCGACGATCACCATCAACAGCATCCGGCCCGCGGCCCGGTCGTGGGCGCTCCCCCACCCGCGGGCGACGCCCTGCTCGTCGCGCAGGACCACGTTCTCGCGCACCATCGCGCCCTTGGCGGACACCTCGACGAGGACGTCGTCCTCGGAGGAGCCGGCCCAGCCGCGGGCGCGCTCCTCGTGCGCGCGCAGGAGCTCGGTCAGCGCCGGCGCGTCACCCGCGTCGGGCACCGCGGAGGACCAGCCGTCGGGCAGGTCCAGGCCGTGCAGAAGGTGGTCAGGGTGCTCTGTGCTGGGAGAAGTCACGTCCTCTAGTCTCCCGCATCCGCGGGATCTCAACCCTCCCCGGGGGGGTGAGGTCAGGCGTGCTTGCGGTCCTGCTCGCCCTTGCCGGCCTGCGCGGCGACGTTGATCTTGTCCTCCCACGCGAGCAGGTCGACCACGGTCTCGGCGTCCATGCCGTCCCAGGTGGCGAGCTCGTCGGCCTCCTCGGCCTTGCGGATCTCGAGCTGCTGCTGCAGCTGGGCGACGAGCTCCATCGCGTCGTTGGCGCGGCGGGACTCACGCTTGACCCGGGTCTCGGCCTCGATCGCGCGCTTCTCGGCGAGCACGACGGTGCCCTCGAGCTCGCGGATGGACCGGTCCCGGTTGGCGAGCCGGTCGGTCATGGTGCTGGTGAACTCGGCGTGCTCGACCGCACGCTCGGCGAACATGGACTTGTAGGCCTGGGCCTGGGCCGCGCGGTCGACGGCCGCGTCACGGCGGCTCTGCAGCAGCTCGTTGTAGATGATGCGGGAGGCCGCGAAGCCGCACAGCAGGGCGAACACCGACGAGGCGCTCAGCCACGCTGCGGACTGGGTGGGCAGGGCCAGCACCACGGAGAAGGTCGCGGCCGCGAGGAGGGCGACGGCGACGGTGACACGGACACTGCGCTGACGGCGCCGGTTCGGGGAAGAGCTGGCCATGGGATCAGCCTAGTTCGTCCGACCCCTCGTCCCGGACCCGACACGCACGCTCCAGCAGCAGCGATCCCACGACGATCAGGACGCCGGCGACACCGGCCACCAGCGACTGGGTGATCCGCTCCCCGGCCAGGTCGGACTCGGAGATGTTCCACCAGCTGAGCGCGTAGCCGAAGTAGCCGCCGGCCACCATCGCTCCGGCCAGCGCGCAGGACTTGGCGAGCACCAGCCGGTTGACCGCTCGGTGCGCCTCGATCCGCTCGTGGCGGCGGTGGAAGGAGCGGTACGTCGACCAGGCGACCGCGCCGACGATCACCGCGACGAACACCAGGCTGAGCACGGGCAGCCAGCCGACGGTGGGGGCCGAGCCGTTCAGCCGGATGCTGACCGGGCGCAGCAGCCAGCCCAGCACCAGGCCGGTGAGGCCGAACCCGAGCACGGCACCCGGGCCCGTCGTACGCACGTGTCCCGTCGGCTCCGGCGGGCCGTCCTGGTCGGGCTCGTGCCCGGGCCCGGGCTCACGGGTCACTGCAGGTCGAGCGCCACGTCGTCGCGACGGGTCAGGCCCTCACGCCCGGCCTTCTCGAGCAGCTCGGCCACCGGGCCCGCGTCGGGGATCTCCGCGTCGGGCTCGATGTCGTTCCAGGGAGCGAGGACGAACGCCCGCTCGTGCGCCTTGGGGTGCGGCAGGACCAGGTCCTCGTCGTGGGCGCGGCGGTCGCCGACCACGATCAGGTCCACGTCGAGGGTGCGCGGGGCGTTGGGCTCGCCGCGCTCGCGCCCGAAGGCGTCCTCGATCGCCAGCGCCCGGTCCAGCAGCGTGCGCGCGGACAGCGTGGTGTCGATGAGCACGACCGCGTTCAAGAAGTCCCGCGAGCCCGCCGGCGCCCCCACCGGCGTGGTCTCGTAGACCGGCGACACGGCCGTGACCCACACCTCCGGGGTGTCGGCCAGCGAGTCCACCGCCCCTTGGAGGTTCGCCAGCCGTTCACCCAGGTTGGACCCGATTGCCAGCACCGAGCGGCGGATGGGGTGCATCTCACCGGTCAGCGTGTCGGTGTCCACGATGTTCGGGTTCGGGGTCTCAGTCACGATTGCTCCGAAAGATCGTCAGGGCCACGTCCGCGAACGTGGCTTCGATGGGGGCGTTCGGCTTGTGCACGGTCACTTCTGTCCATTGCACCCGGCCGTCGCGCAGGCACACGTCGGCGATGCGCTGAGCCAGGGTCTCGATGAGATCAACGGGGTCGTTCTCCACCGCATTCCTCACCGCCGCCACGAGGGTTCCGTAGTCGACGGTGTCGTGCAAGTCGTCACTTTTCCCAGCCGGGCGCGTATCCACACCCAGGACCAGGTCGATCTTGAAGATCTGCCCCTCGCGCCGCTCGAAGTCGAAGACTCCGTGCCGGCCGAACGCCTCGATCCCCAGCACCGCAAGGCGGTCGGTTGCGGGGCGCTGCTCGGGTTCAGTCCTCATGATCGACCCCCGAGAGTACCGGGGACGCGTGATGGATCCACAACCGCCATCCCTCCGCGGTCCGGAGAAACACGTTCGTCGCGACCGCCTTCGCCCCGTTGAAGGTGCTCTCGTCGGCGGACTCGGCGGCGGTGAGCACGTTCTCGGTGCACGTCACCGAGGCCGCGTCGCCGAGCACGCTGACCCGGACGTCGGTGAGGAAGAACTGGATGTAGGGCGTGTTCGCCATGATCAGCGCCCACGACCGGTTGATCGCCCCCGATCCGCGGACCGGGGTGGCGCCGGGGTGCACGCACAGCGCCTCGGGGTCGTCGACCCACAGTGCGCGCATCGCGTCGAGGTCGGCCGACTCGAAGGCGCGGTAGAAGGCGGCGTTGGCCTCCTCCACCGCCGCCAGGTCCTTCTCGTCGGTCATCGCCCCGCCTCCTGACCTGCCGCCCAGCGGGCCGCCACCCGGACCGCGTCCGCGGTCGGCCGCACCGCGTGCGCGCGGATGCACCAGGCCCCGGCCGCAGCGGCCAACGCCGAGGTGGCGGTCGTCCCGTCGTCCCGCTCCAGCGGCGGCCGCAGGGTGCCGTCGGCGTCTCCGAGCAGGACCCCCAGGAAGCGCTTGCGGCTCGTGGCGATCAGCAGCGGGTGCCCGAGCGCGTGCAGCTCCTCCATCCGGGCGAGCACGTCCCAGTTCTGGTCCGCGGTCTTGGAGAACCCGATCCCCGGGTCGAGCGCGATCCGCTCCGGCGCGATCCCCGCCGCGACGGCCAGGTCGCGCTGCTCGATCAGCTCCTTGGCCACGTCGCCGACCACGTCGTCGTACCCGGTGTGCTCCTGCATCGTGGTCGAGTGCGCCCGCCAGTGCATCAGGACGTACGGCGCACCGGCCCTCGCGACCACCCCGAACATCGCCGGGTCCGCCCTGCCACCGGAGACGTCGTTGACCAGCGTCGCGCCCGCGGCCAGCGTGGCTTCGGCGACCTCGGCCCGCATGGTGTCCACGGACACGGCCACGCCGGCGTCGGCGAGCGCGGTGACCACGGGGAGCACCCGGGCCAGCTCCTCCTCGACGCTCGGGCGGGACGCTCCGGGCCGGGTGGACTCGCCACCGATGTCGATGATGTCCGCACCCTCGGCGACCAGCTCGCGGGCGTGCTCGACGGCGCGGGCCGGGTCCGCCCAGCGCCCGCCGTCGGAGAACGAGTCGGGGGTCACGTTGACCACGCCCATCACCAGGCAGCGGCCGGGGTCGGGCAGGCCGAGGACTGACCGGGGTGGTCGGGAGTACATGGCTCGACCCTAGTACGCCGGCCGCAACGCGAACCGGGCGAGGGCGGACCGGTCAGACGACGGTCAGGGGTGCCGGCCAGGCGCCCGTCCGAGGGCGCCGGTGAGGGGTGCCGGTCAGGGGCTGGTCAGCGGGTGCCGTGCATGATGAGGCTCATCGCCTCGGACCGGGTAGCGGCGTTGTGCATCATCCCGCGGACCGCTGAGGTGACCGTCTTCGAGCCGGGCTTGCGGACCCCGCGCATGGTCATGCACAGGTGCTCGGCCTCGATCACCACGATCGCGCCCCGGGCCTGGAGGATCTCCATCAGCGAGTCCGCGATCTGCGTGGTGAGCCGCTCCTGGACCTGCGGGCGGCGCGCGAACAGGTCGACGAGCCGGGCCAGCTTGGACAGGCCGGTGATCCGGCCGTCCTCGTTCGGGATGTAGCCGATGTGCGCGACGCCGGTGAACGGGACCAGGTGGTGCTCGCACATCGACCACAGCTCGATGTCGCGGACCAGGATCATCTCGTCGTGGCCGAGGTCGAAGGTGGTGGTGAGCACCTCCTCCGGCGTCATCCGCATCCCGCTGAGCAGCTCCTTGTAGGCGCGGGCGACCCGGGCGGGGGTGTCCAGCAGCCCCTCCCGGTCCGGGTCCTCGCCGACGGCGATCAGCAGCTCACGGACGGCGGCCTCGGCCCGCACGAGGTCGAAGTCGGGGATGGTCTCCCGGGGGTCCTGGCTGATCCGGTTGACCGTCATGACACCGACGGGTCGCCGTGCACGTCACCCCCGCTGCCCGGAGGCGTGAGGATGACCGCCCCCTCCGACTCCGGCACGGCGCCGTTGGACGCGGACTTGGGGACCTCGACCGGCGGGATCGCCGACGGCTCACGGGTCGGGGAGCCGGTCCAGGCGGGCCTGACCGGACGGCGACGCAGCGGCTCGAAGATCGCGGCGACCTCCTCCTTGTCGAGCGTCTCGTGCTCCATCAGCGCGAGCACCAGCGAGTCGAGGACGTCGCGGTTCTCCTCGAGGATGTCGAACGCCTCTTGGTGGGCGGTGCTGAGGAGCTTCTTGGTCTCCTCGTCGACCACCGCGGCGACGTCCTCGGAGTAGTTGCGGGTGTGCCCGAGGTCGCGGCCGAGGAAGGGCTCGGAGTTGTTGTCGCCGAGCTTGATCGCGCCGAGCCGCTCGGTCATGCCGTACTGGGTGACCATGGCCCGGGCGAGCGCGGTCGCCTTGTCGATGTCGTTGCCGGCGCCGGTGGTGGGGTCGTGGAAGACCATCTCCTCGGCGGCCCGGCCACCGAGCATGTAGGCCAGCTTGTCGAGCATCTCCGAGCGGGTCTGGGAGTACTTGTCCTCGTCGGGCAGCACCATCGTGTAGCCCAGCGCCCGGCCGCGCGGCAGGATCGTCACCTTGTGCACCGGGTCGGTGCCCGGGAGCGCCGCGGCGACGAGGGCGTGTCCGCCCTCGTGGTAGGCGGTGATGAGCTTCTCCTTCTCGCTCATCAGGCGGGTCCGCTTCTGCGGGCCGGCGATCACGCGGTCGATGGCCTCGTCGAGGGCGGCGTCGTCGATCAGCTTCTGGTTCTGCCGCGCGGTCAGCAGCGCCGCCTCGTTGAGCACGTTGGCCAGGTCGGCGCCGGTGAAGCCGGGGGTACGACGGGCCACCGAGAGCAGGTCCACGTCCGGGGCCATCGGCTTCCCGCGCGAGTGCACCTGGAGGATCATGTGCCGGCCGGCCAGGTCGGGCGCCTCGACGCCGATCTGCCGGTCGAACCGGCCCGGACGCAGCAGCGCCGGGTCCAAGATGTCGGGACGGTTGGTGGCCGCGATCAGGATGACGCCGCCGCGGACGTCGAAGCCGTCCATCTCGACGAGCAGCTGGTTCAGGGTCTGCTCGCGCTCGTCGTGGCCGCCGCCCATGCCGGCCCCACGGTGCCGGCCCACGGCGTCGATCTCGTCGATGAACACGATCGCGGGGGCGTTCTCCTTGGCCTGCTCGAACAGGTCGCGGACCCGGGAGGCGCCGACGCCGACGAACATCTCGACGAAGTCGGAGCCGGAGATCGAGTAGAACGGCACGCCGGCCTCACCGGCCACCGCGCGGGCCAGCAGCGTCTTGCCGGTGCCGGGCGGGCCGTAGAGCAGCACGCCCTTGGGGATCTTGGCGCCGACCGCCTGGAACTTCGCCGGCTCCTGGAGGAACTCCTTGATCTCGCCGAGCTCCTCGATCGCCTCCTGGCAGCCGGCCACGTCGCTGAACGTGGTCTTCGGCATGTCCTTGCTGATCAGCTTCGCCTTGGACTTGGCGAACTGCATGACCCGGCCGCCGCCGCCCTGGACCTGGTTCATCAGGAACAGGAACAGCAGGATGATCAGGACGAACGGGAGCAGTGTGGCCAGGATCGACCCAAGCAGGCTCGGCTTGGGGACCTCGACGTTGAACTTCTCGATGTCACCGGCCTCGACCTTCTGCTCGGCCAGGTTGACCAGGTCACGCTGCTGACCGGTCACCCACGACGCCGTGACCTCGTCCCCGTTGTCCAGGGTTGCCCGGATCTCCTGGTCGCCGTCGACGAAGAGCAGGCTCTCCACCGAGCCGTCCTCGATGTGGCCGACCATGGTGGAGGTGTCGACCTCCTCGTAGCCACCGTTGGGTGCGAGGTACTGCAGTGCGACCAGCACGCCAACGACCGCAACGACGATCCACAACCACGGACCTCGGAAAATACGCTTCACGTCCATGTACCGGGGTCTGAACCCCGCCCTCCTGCCAGCTCAAATGCTCCAGACGTACCGAAGGTACACGCCGCCTCCAACGGGGAGCGCAGCCGTCCCGAGCCGTCCCTCTGGCCTTCATTGTCCCGCGAAATCGGCGGCTGACACCAATCTCGCGGGAATTCAGGAGTACACGTGCGGCGCGAGGGTGCCGATGCAGCGCAGGTTTCGGTACTTCTCGTTGAAGTCGAGCCCGTATCCGACGACGAACTCGTTGGGGATGTCGTAGCCGACGTACTTCACGTCCACGCTCATCTTCTGCGCCTCCGGCTTGCGCAGCAGGGTGCAGATCTCCACCGACGCCGGACCGCGGGAGCTGAGGTTGGAGATGAGCCAGGACAGGGTCAGGCCGGTGTCGATGATGTCCTCGACCACGACCACGTGACGGCCGCTGATGTCGGTGTCGAGGTCCTTGAGGATCCGCACCACGCCGGAGGACTTGGTGCCGGCGCCGTAGGACGAAATGGCCATCCAGTCCATCTCGACGTGCCGGCCGAAGTGCCGGGCGAGGTCCGCCATCACCATCACCGCGCCCTTGAGCACGCCGACGAGCAGGATCTCCTTGCCCTCGTAGTCGGTCTCGATGGCCTTGGCCAGCTCCGCGAGCCGGTTCTGGATCTCTTCCTCGGAGTAGAGGACGTTGACCAGGTCGCCGGAGACGTGCGATTCGTCCATGGGCGTCAGCCTGCCACAGGGTTCCGCTCGAAGCGGATCGAGCCCCCCGTCCGTCGTACCCGCACGTGCCCGGGCAGATCCACGCCCACCTGGCCGTGCCACCGGGTCACCAGCGTGTCGGTGGCGTCGACGTGGACCGCGAACAGCTCGGTCGCCGGGCAGCCGGCCTCCAGCGCGGCGCGGCGCAGCACCCGGCGGCGTACGGCGGGCGACAGCGGCTCGAGCACCCCGACCGACAGCCCGCCGTCCTCGGCGCGGGCCCGGCCCAGCGCCTCGGCGGCCAGCTCGTCCAGCGCGTCGGCGTCGTCGCGCAGCAGCCGGGCCGTGCGCGCCAACGCGTCGGTCACCCCCGGGCCGAGCTCACGCTCCAGCACCGGGAGCACCGACCTGCGCACCCGCACTCGGGTGAAGGACGGGTCGTCGTTGTGCGGGTCCTCCCACACCTCCAGCCCCTCGGCGCGGCAGGCGGCGAGGGTGTCGTCACGGCCGAGGTCGAGCAGGGGCCGGCGGTACCGGCCGGCCCGGGGTGCCATCCCGGCCAGCGAGCGGGCGCCGGAGCCGCGGGCCAGACCGAGCAGCACGGTCTCGGCCTGGTCGTCGCGGGTGTGGCCCAGCAGCAGCACGTCGGCGCCCTGCTCGTCGGCGACCCGGTCCAGAGCGGAGTAGCGCGCCGTCCGTGCGGCGGCCTCGGGCCCGCCCCGGGTGCCGACCGTCGCGGTCGCGACCACCGCGTCGTCGGCCCCCATGGCGCGCATCGTGCCGGCCAGGTCGCGGGCCCGCCGGTCCGAGCCGGCCTGCAGGCCGTGGTCCACGGTCACCCCGACCACCCGGAACGCAGCGCGGCGCGCCTCGAAGACGGTGGCCGAGAGCAGCGCCAGCGAGTCGGCGCCGCCGGAGCAGCCGACCAGCACGCAGGCACCGGGGTCGAGGTCGGCGACGGCTCGCCGGACCGCCAGCCGGACCGCCGCGACGGTCGGGTGCAAGCCCATCGACGAAAGCCCCGTGGGTCAGCCGTGCACCCGGCGGACCCACGCCTCCGGGTCGGCGATCTCGGTCTTGGAGGGCAGGTTCTCCGGGGACACCCAGACCTTGTTGAAGCCGTCCATGCCGACCTGGTCCACCACGCCGCGCACGAAGATCGCGCCGTTGCGGTACTGCGCCATCTTGGCGTCGAGCCCGAGCAGCTTGCGCAGCACCCGGTCCAGGGTGCCGGCGCCCTTGCGGCGCTGGTTGAACTTGCGGCGGATCTCCGCGACGCTCGGGATCACCTCGGGGCCGACCCCGTCCATGACGACGTCGGCGTGCCCCTCGAGCAGGGACATCACGGCGGTGATCCGGTCGAGCACCTGCCGCTGCTCCGGGGTCTGCAGCAGGTCGAGCAGGCTCACGTCCTCGCCGCCGCGCACCGCGTCGCCGAGCCGCCGGACCCCCTCGCCGATCATCGCGGCCAGCTTCGACCCGTCCACCTCGACCGAGCCGACCAGGTTCGCGATCTCGGCGTGGATGTGGTCGCGCATCCACGGGACCGCGGTGAACTGGACCCGGTGGGTCTCCTCGTGGAGGCAGACCCACAGCCGGAAGTCGGTGGGGTCGACGTCGAGCTCCTTCTCGACGTGCACGATGTTCGGCGCGACCAGCAGCAGCCGGCCGACGGTGTCGGAGCCGACCGGGGCGTAGAACGGGTCGAACTGCCCGAGCACCTTCGAGGACATGAACCCGAGCAGGGCACCGAGCTCGAGCCCGGTGACCCGGGACCCGATCGCCTCGGCCATCGGCCCGGGCGCGCCCTTCTTCTCCTGCAGCTTGTGCACCAGCGGAGAGATCACGGTGGCGAACCCGTCCACGTTGGCGCGGATCCAGCCGTGCCGGTCGACGACGAGGATGGGGGCGGTGCGGTCCTGGGCGACCAGGCCGGTGTACTCACGCACCAACGAGGTGGACCGGGTGGCACCGTCCCGCAGCTCCGCGACGACTGCGTCCGCGTCGGCGCGGCTGACCTCGGGGCCGGGACCGGCCATGGTGGCGGCCGCGCTGACAGCGAGGTCCCAGTCGATCATCGTGGAGCGGTTGCCTGACATGGCTCGACCTTACGCAGGTTCGGGACCGCAACCAACGTGGTCACGGGAATCGTCGGCGAGAGCCCGTCCGGGTACGTCGGCCCCGGTCAGCCGCCGCACCGGCAGCCGGCGAGCGCGGCCGCGACCTCGTCGAGCGTCGCCCGCGCGTCGAGGGTGTTCGCCACCTTCACCCGGTCCGCGACGGCGACGAACGCCAGCTCGGTGCCGTCCCGGTCGGTCACCACGCCCGCGAGCCCGTGCACCCCGGTCAGCGTGCCGGTCTTCGCCCGGACCGCACCCAGGCCGGCGGGGTCTCCGGTGCCGAACCGCGACGCCAGGGAACCGGTGAACCCGGCGACGGGCAGCCCGGCGACGGCCGAGCGCAGCTCGGGGTGCTCACCGGAGGCGGCCACCTCGAGCACGGCAACGAGCGTCTCGGGGTCGAGCCGGTTCCTCCGGGACAGGCCGCTGCCGTCGAGCAGCCGCTCCCCCGTGGTGTCGATGCCGAGGTCGGCGAGGACCCGACGCATCGCGTCGGAGGCGCCGTCGAACGAGGCCGGCAGGCCCTCGGCCAGCGACACGTGCCGGGCGAGCACCTCGGCGCCCTCGTTGTCGCTGACCTCGAGCACCCACTGCACGATCTGTGCCAGCGGGGCGCTCTGCACCGCGCCGAGCCGCATCGCCCCCTCCGGAGCGGTGACCGGTCGCGGCGTCCCCTTGACGGTGATCCCCTGCTTGCGCAGCGCGACCCGGAACGTCTCCGCGGCGGCCGCGGCGGGGTCGGGCACCCGGTCGCTCGCGCCAGGCGCCGTGCGCCCCTCGTCGACCCAGAGCGGCGAGATCGGGCTGACCACGTCGTCGGGGACGTAGGAGGCACGCCAGTCGGGGCTCACCTCGGGCCCGGTGAACAGCGAGGTGTCGTAGCCGAGCCGCACCGTGGTCCTGCCGAGGTCGTCGAGCCGGGCGGCCGTGGCGCGAGCCAGGGTGCGGATGTCCGCGCGGGGCGGGTAGGTGTCGTCGTCGACGGGCCCGCTGGCCAGCAGCGGGTCGCCTCCGCCGACCAGGACGATGTCGCGCGGCGAGGCGCCGGTCACGACCGTCGTACCGAACCTGTGCTCGGGCCCGAGCGCAGCCAGCACCGACACCGTGGTCAGCAGCTTCATCGTCGACGCCGGGGTGACCAGGTCGGGCCCGGTGCGGAACACCGAGGAACCGTCGCTGAGCTGGTGGACCGCGACCGCCACGCTGCCCCCGAGCTTGGGGTCCCGCAGCAGCGCGGACACCGCCCTGCGCACCTCGGTCGGGTCCGCGGACCGGTCCTCGACCGCCGCCGCCACCGCCGGGGCGGCCGACTGCTCGGGCAGGGTCAGCCCGGGCGGCGGGGAGACCTCGGCGGGCTCGTCCTGCGGGGAGGGGTAGTCCCAGCCGAGCCAGCGCGGACCGAGCTGGAGCTGGTGGGAGACCCCGCCCAGCGCGAGCAGCAGCACCACCAGCGCGGCGGTGCTGCGGCGCAGCCACCGACCCTGGCGGTTGCGCGGCCGACGGTCCGTCCGTCTGGCCCGTCGCTTGCCGGGTACCTCGGAGGGACGATCGGAGTGGCGTAGGTCACGCTCAGCCATGTCTCACCCCTCTCGACTGCGCATTTTGCCTGGTTGTGCGGGACACTAGCCAAATCGCAGTAGAGATTCCGAGTGGAGGAACAGCAGTGGAGTTCGACGTCCTGGTTGAGATCCCGAAGGGCCAGCGCAACAAGTACGAGGTCGACCACGAGACCGGTCGGATCCGGCTTGACCGCACGCTGTTCACCTCGACCCAGTATCCCGCCGACTACGGGTTCATCGAGGACACGCTCGGGCTCGACGGCGACCCGCTGGACGCGCTGGTGCTCCTGCAGGAGCCCACGTTCCCGGGCTGCCTGATCCGCTGCCGCGCCATCGGCATGTTCCGGATGACCGACGAGGCCGGTGGCGACGACAAGGTGCTGTGCGTGCCGTCGCACGACCCGCGCCTGGAGCACCTGCGCGACATCAGTCACGTCTCGAAGTTCGACCGGCTGGAGATCCAGCACTTCTTCGAGGTCTACAAGGACCTCGAGCCCGGCAAGTCCGTCGAGGGCGCGGAGTGGGTCGGGCGCACCGAGGCCGAGGCCGAGGTCAAGGCGTCCTTCGAGCGCGCCAAGGACGGCGGCCACTGAGCCCGGCTCGCAGACCGACGTGCAGAACCCCGGCCGAGGCCGGGGTTCTGCCGTTTCCGGGCAGGTGTGCCCGTCGGTCTACGCGGTTCCGAGCAGTTCCTGCGCGCGGAGCATCTCCGGGGGTACGTCGAACGCGTCGACCAGCTCGCCGCTGATCGGTCGCACCCGGCGGCACAGCTCGTTGACCATCGCGGTGACCGCCTTGGACCGGGCGCTGGAGAGCCGGCCGTGCTCCATGAACCAGGCCCGGTCCCGCTCGATCGCCGAGAGGGCGAACAGGTCGCACAGCAGGTGCAGCGCGTCGCGGTTCGGGCCGATCCGCAGTGACTCGATCTTGTCGACGAACGCCTCGAGCACCAGCCGCTCGACGTGCGCCCAGGCCGCGCCGATCACGTGGTCCTGGCAGCGGCTGAACACCGCGGTCGCGTCCTCGCCGTTGTCGATGCCTCGCTTCAGCCGGCGGGCGACCGCGGCGAGCATGTGCTCCTCCCGCCACCGGAACAGGTCGAGGTGGTAGGCGGTGTCCAGGAGCCCGGCGTCGGGGTCGGTGTCGGGGTCACCGGCAGGGACCGCGTCGCGGAGCCGCTCGAGGATCTTGTGCACGCTGGTGCGCTCCATCACCGACTCCACCGCCATCGACGCCACGAACCGGACCATGCCGAGCTGGTCGAGGTCGCCGAACGCGTCCCGGTAGTCGGTGAGCAGGCCCTTGGCGACCAGCTGCATGAGGACGGTGTTGTCGCCCTCGAAGGTGGTGAACACGTCGGTGTCGGCACGCAGGGCGTCGAACCGGTTCGCCGAGAGGTAGCCGGCTCCGCCGCAGGCCTCCCGGCACTGCTGGATGGTGGTCGACGCGTGCCAGGTGCCGAGCGCCTTGGTCCCGGCCGCGCGGGACTCCAGCGCCCGCCGGTCGTGCTCGGAGCCGGCGTCGTGGGAGAACACCTCGTGCAGGTCGGCGGCGACCCGCTCCTGGGCGAAGTGCAGCGCGTAGGTGCGTGCCAGCAGCGGGAGCAGCCGACGCTGGTGCATGCCGTAGTCGAGCAGCAGCTCCTCCCGACCCGAGCCGGGCGCGCCGAACTGCCGTCGACGCAGCCCGTACTTGACGGCCACGGCGAGCGCGACCTTGCTGGCGTTGATGCCCGCCCCGCCCACGCACACCCGGCCCTGCACGAGCGTGCCGAGCATGGTGAAGAAGCGTCGGTCGGGGTTGTCGATGGGCGAGGTGTAGACGCCCTCCTCGGTCACCTCGGCGTAGCGGTCGAGCAGCGCGGTGCGCGGCACGCGGACGCCGTCGAACCAGATCCGGCCGTTGTCGACGCCGTTGAGGCCGATCTTGGCGTCGCAGTCCTCGATCCGGATGCCCGGCAGGGTCCCGCCCTCCTCGTCGCGCGGGGGTACGACGAACGCGTGCACGCCCTGCGACTCCTCGCCAACCACCAGCTGCGCGAACACGACGGCGAGCCTTGCGTGCAGGGCGGCGTTGCCAATGTAGTCCTTGCGGGCGGCGTCGTCAGGCGTGGTGATCACGAACTCCCCGGCCTCCCGGTCGTAGACCGCGGTGGTGCCGAGCGCCTGCACGTTCGAGCCGTGACCGGTCTCGGTCATCGCGAAGCAGCCCATGAGCCGGCCGGTGACCAGGTCCTCGAGATAGGCGTCGTGGTGACGCCGGGTGCCCAGCTGGAGGATCGCGCCGCCGAACAGGCCGAACTGGACCCCGACCTTGGTGAGCACCGAGAGGTCCCCGAACGCCAGGGTCTCGAACGCGGCCACGGAGGCCCCGATGTCGCCGCCTCCGCCGTACTCGGTCGGGAAGCCCATCCCGGTCTGGCCGGTCTCGGCCATCATCACCACGACGTCGCGGACCCGCTCCCGGAACTCGGGGCGGCTCATCTCCTCGGCGTCGACCAGGATGTCGGCGTGCTCGGCGAGGTTCTTGCGGACCAGCTGGCGGACCTCGGCGTACCTGCCGTCGAGCAGCGCGCTCAGAGCGGGTACGTCGACCGTGGGGGTCGTGGACAGCATGGTGTCATGTTCCCACCGGCCCCCCGGCCACACCTAGATGTCTGGTCGGTCACACCCGGGCGAAGAGGTTCGGCGGTGTCCAGTAGTACATGCTGTCGATCGACACCGGGCGTCCCGTGCGCGGGGCGTGGATGATCTGTCCGCTGCCGATGTACATCGCGACGTGGTGGATGGTGTCCGGGTCGTTCGACGTACCCCAGAAGACCAGGTCGCCCGGACGGAGGTCGCCGGCCGAGATCGGCGTCCCCGCGTAGTACTGCGCGGCGGAGTAGTGGGGGAGGTAGACCCCCGCCGCGCCCCACGCCCCGAGCATGAGGCCCGAGCAGTCCCACGCGTCAGGACCGGCGGCGCCCCAGGAGTAGGGCTCACCGAGCTGGGCCCGGGCGAACGCGATGGCCTGGCCCGCGCCGCCACTGCCGGCCGGCGGAGCGGGGGGCGGCGGAGGGGGTGTCGGCGCCGGCTGGGGGGCCGGCTGGACCGGGGCAGGCCGTGGGTCGGCCCGGGGGGTGTCGTCCCGGTCGCGTTCTCGACGCTCCTGTCGCTCCTGCTTGCGTTCGGCGCGGGCGGCGGCACGGTCCGCCCGCTCCTGAGCGCGGGCGCGCTCGGCCGCCTCGCGCGCCTCCCGGCGTGCGGCTGCCTCCGCCTCCGCCTGGGCGCGTGCCGCGGCACGCTGCCGTGCGATCTCCTCCAGCGCCGCCTGCCGCTCGCGGGCCAGCTCGACGGAGATGTCCTGAGCGCGGGCGAGCTCGCGGATCAGGGCGTCCTTCTCGTCGGCGATCTGCTCCGCGGTGGCCTGGGCAGCAGCGGCGGCCGACGCGGCCACGTCCTTGGCCGCGCGCGCTTCCGCGGCCCGCTCGGCCTGGTCCCGGCGGGCATCCTCCGCCTTGTCCTCGAAGACCTGTGCCAGCGCGTCGGCGGCGGCGAACCGGTCGTAGTCGGCCTGCAGCGAGTCCGAGGCACCCTGGAAGGCGACGTACTGGTCGAGGACGCCCTCCGGCCCGTCCGCACCGGCGAAGGCGCTCATCGCGTTCAGCTCGCCGCCCTGCCGGTACGACGTGGCGACGAGCGCGCCGATGGCGTCGCGCTGCTGGGCCACCGTGCGGCGGGCACGAGCGGCCTCGACCTGGGCCTGCGCCACCGCCTGCCTGGCCTGCTCCAGCTTCCACATCGCGCCGTTGTAGGCCTCGGACGCCTTCTCCGCCTCGATGGCCGCGTCCTCCAACCGCTGGTTGGCCAGGAGCAGCGACGCCTTGATGGCGCCCACGTCTCGGGTCTTCTGCGCGACCTCACGCTCGGCGGCCTCGACCTGGTCCCTGCTCGGGAAGGCGCGGTCGTCCTTGTCAGCGACGGCGGCGGGCATCACGCCCAGCGTGAGTGCGACCGCCGTGGTCACGGTCAGAGCCGCGACCGTCCGCCTGGGGGCGCCGGCTCTTCTGTTCTGCCACCTGCTCTGCCGCTGGGTCTGCACGAGTTCCCTTTCGTCCGGTCCCGAGCCCCTTCCCCGTCGGCTCGCGACCCCCTGCCCGGCGGACCGGGAGTAGCTGCTCGCCCTCCCAAAGCCAGCAGCGTTCCGGTCCTGCGGCATCGGGATCTCCCGTGCCACCTCCGGAACCGTAATGCTCATCAGCACCAAACGGAACAGTCTTCACAGAAAAAACACCAGCACCACGGCGTGTCCCGTTGACAAACTACATGCTTGTAACTCCGCGGGTCGGTTCTCGGCACGAAAGAGGCCCCGCCCTCTGGGAGAGAGGACGGGGCCTTCCGGGCGCCGCTGATGATCGGCGGCGCCTGCTGATGCTTGGCCCCGCCCGACTGGGAGGAAAGGGCGGGGCCAAGTTCGGTGACCGGTCGCGTGGACCGGTCGTGGGTTCAGCGCTGGCGACGCGGCCTGTACTGCGCGAGCAGGACCAGGGCGCCGGCCAGGATCAGCGCGATGCCGGTGCTGCGCACGAGCTCGAGGTCATCGACCATGCCGGTCTGCGGGAGCACCGCGGCCGCGGGGCGGTTGCGGGGCTCGGCGTCGGTGTCGTCGCCGTCCTCGGGACCGTCCTCGGCGCCCAGGACCTCGGGGCCGTGACCGGGGTCACCGGCCGGGCCGGGCGCGGGGTCGTCGCTGGTCACCGGGGTGTCGGGTCCGTCGCCAGGGTTCGTGCCACCGTCACCGTCGCCGGGGGTGGTACCACCGTCGCCGTCACCGGGGGTCGCGCCACCGTCACCGTCGCCGCCGCCCAGGTCGCCACCGTCACCGTTGTCGCCGCCGTCGCCACCGTCACCGCCGTCACCGCCGTCACCGCCGTCGCCGCCGTCACCGCCGTCGCCGCCGTCGCCACCGTCGCAGTCCGGCTCTCCGGTGTTGCCCTGACCGTTGCCGTTGTTGACGCCGCCGTTGCCGCTGTTGCAGGGCGTGCCGTTGCCGCCGCCGCCGTTGCCGCCGCCGTTCTCGGAACCGCCGCCGTTGCCGCCGCCGTTCTCCGAACCGCCACCGTTGCCGCCACCGTTCTCCGAACCGCCACCGTTCTCGGAACCGCCACCGTTCTCGGAACCGCCACCGTTCTCGGAACCGCCACCGTTGCCGCCACCGTTGCCGCCACCGTTGCCGCCACCGTTCTCGGAACCGCCACCGTTGCCGCCACCGTTCTCGGAACCGCCGCCGTTCTCCGAACCACCGCCGGCGTTCTCGGATCCACCGCCAGCGTTCTCGGAACCGCCACCGTTGCCACCGGCGTTCTCGGAACCACCACCGGCGTTCTCAGATCCACCACCGGCGTTCTCAGATCCACCGCCAGCGTTCTCCGAACCACCACCAGCGTTGTCGGAACCACCGCCAGCGTTCTCGGAACCACCACCAGCGTTCTCCGAACCACCACCGGCCTCGACTGGGCCTCCGGCGGCGCCGGAGGCGTTGCCCACGCCCTCGGGAGCTTCGGCCATCGCCGCGCTACCGAAACCGACCGTGAGATAGACGGCGACAGCTGTCGCCAGGACTCTGCATGCGTGCGAGCGCACGCCAAGGAACGTAGACATGACGTCTAGATCTCCCCCCGGCCCGTAGGCCAGTCAGTTGAAGAGCCGGCCCCCACCGGCTTGCTGATTAGTCAGCCGACCCCCCGGTCGGCTTCCCCGAGAAATTCCCCAATTTCTCATTTCATCCCAACAGCACTGTATCCCCGCAAAGTGCCCGACTTCGGGCGGGAGCGAACATTTGACCGAGCAGAAGGTGAGGACCACCGGGTCAGGCCATGCCACCTGGCCCGGCGGGACTACACCTGCGCGGCGCGCTCGTCGACCGGGACGTTGGCCGTGCTCGTCGTGGGCCGCGACGCCATCCCGTGTCGTTCGAACTTCTGGCCGGTGGCCAGCCCGCCCAGCCACACGGAGACGATCGCGATGAGGGCACCGGCGATGTCGTCGGCGAGGTAGTGCCAGCCGAAGTAGATCGTCGCGATCACCGTGAGCACGAAGAACACCCACATGCCCCAGCGGATCCAGGCGTGCCGCACGGTGTAGTGCGCCACGAGCGCCGCGCAGAGCACGATCGCCACGTGCAGGGACGCGAACCCGGCGACGCTCTGCACGCCGTCGGCGTTGAACGGGTCGAAGCGCACGTCGGTCCGGCCGGAGAACAGCGCCTCCTGCAGCTGCGTGACGCCGGTGTACTCCAGGTCGGTGTAGAGCCAGACGTAGTAGAAGGCCGGGCCCAGCGACGGGATCGCGTAGTAGCTCGCGGTACCCAGAGCCCAGCAGAGGCACTGCGCCGTGACGTACCAGTAGCCGAAGCTGATGTTGCGGGACCAGACCAACCACGCGGTGACCGAGATCGGGACGAACGGCAGGAAGATCAGGTAGACGAAGGACAGGACGTGAGCGCTGATTCCCTCGCCGAGCAGGTTGTGCATCAAGATCGCGGGGTCACCGCCGAAGAAGATCGCCTCGTCGATCGCCTTGAGCATCGGGTCCTGCGTGCCCTCCCTGATGAACGGGAGGAAGTTCTTGAGGTTCCGGTACCCGACGTAGGTGACGTAGAAGCTGGCCAGCCCGATGACCACCAAGGTGATCCGCTCGCGGGTCCAGTGCTCGTCGATGATCGTGCGTGCCTCGATCATGAAGCGGCGCGGGTCACGTCTCGCCCGCCACAGGGAGCGGGGCACCACGTCGGCCAGGAAGGCGCCGAGGCACAGGAGCGGGAGCCGGATCCACGACGGACCGAGGAAGCCCTCGGGGTCGCGGATCGGGAGGCCGAGCGCCTGGCTGGCGACGACGGCGAGCACACCCGTCATGATTGCGACCCCCACGAGGAGTCCGTATGCCCGCCGATTCACAATCGCGGAGTCTAACGAACGCCCAACAGCAGGTTTCCCACTGGAGAGAGCAGCACCCACGGCAGTGTTGCGAGCAGCACACCGGCCCCCAGGATCGCGGTGTCCCGCCACTGCCAGGGTGCGGGCTCGGCGAAGGTCCGTCGCTGCGCAGCCGCGAATCCGCGAGCGTCCATCGCGAGCGCCATCGACGCCGACATCCGCATCGTGGAGACCATCAGGGTCAGCGACGTCGCCGCGGCCCCACGGACCCGGGACACCAGCCCGCCGTCGGCGCCGAGACCACGGGCACGGCGGGCCCGGCTGATCTGCTCCCACTGCCGGCCCATCGACTCCAGCCGTTGCAGCGCGGCGGTGCCCGCCACCACCGGACGGGCCGGCAGCCGCACGCGCTGGGCCAGGTGGTCACCCAGCCGGGACGGGTCGATGAAGGGGGTGAGCACCGCCGCCGGGATCACCAGGTAGAGGATCCGCAGGCCGGCGCCGACGGAGACGTCGAGGTCGCGTCCGCCGTACAGCCAGGTCGAGAGCGTGACCGAGCCGGCGGCGAGCGCGACGAGAGCCAGCCGCCGGAGGGTGGCAGGCCAGTCGCGCACCACCAGCAGCGACGCCACGGCCAGCACGGCCACGCACGCCAGCCCGTGCCGGGTGGAGTGGATCGCCGGCGCACCCAGGATCGGCAGCAGCGCGGCGAGCAGCAGCGACAGCGGCCCGTAGCGGGGGGTCATGCCGCACGCCCCGCGTCGAGCGTGAGCACCTGGCCGCGGCGGGACAGCACCGAGGTGAGGTGCGCGTCGTGGGTGGCGACCGCGACCGCCGCGCCGGCCTCACCGGCTGCGGCGCACAGACCGGCGACCGCGGCCCAGGTGTGCCGGTCCTGGCCGACCGTGGGCTCGTCGAGGAGCAGGCCGGACGGTCCGTGCACCAGCGCCGCGGCAACCACCAGCCGGCGCTGCTCACCGCCGGAGAGGTGGTGCACCGAGGCGGGCGCGAGGTGCGCGAGCCCGAGCAGCTCGAGCAGCCGCAGGGCCCGCTTCTCCGCGGCGAGCACGTCACGGTCGAGGGCGCCGGTGGTGGCCAGCAGCTCGTCGAGGACGGTACGTCGGACCAGGCCGTGCTCGGGCAGCTGCGGGACCCAGGCCAGCCGGGCAGCCAGCTCGCGCGAGGTCAGCCGGTGCAGAGCGCGCCCCCGGCGCCCGGCGAGCCGGGGATGGATCAGCGCCGCACCGGTGTCGGGTGCCTGCAGTCCCGCCAGGACACCCATCAGCGTGGACTTGCCCGCCCCGGACTGCCCGCGCAGCACCAGGACCTCCCCCCGTCGCAGGTCGGCGCTGACCCCGTCGAGCGCGAGGGAACGCTCCCCGGCCGGGCGGCGTCGCCCGAAGGGCGGGGAGTAGTCCACGCTCACGGCGTCCGCCCGGACGAGGGGACCCGAGCCGTCGAGGTCGGACGACGGCAGGACCAGGTCCGGCTCGACCTGCAGCGGCGTGGGCACCGGCAGGCCGGGCACCCAGATCCCGCCGTCGGCCAGCGCCCGCCCCTGCTCGGCGAAGACCCGCTCCGGCGGCCCGTCAGCGACGACCTGTCCCCGGGTGTCGAGCACCACGCACCGGTCGACGTGCCCGATCCACGGCTCGAGGTGGTGCTCGACGACCACGAGCGTGGTGCCCTCGCGCTCGCACGCGGAGAGGACGGACCGTCGTACCTGCTCTGCCGCCACCGGGTCCAGCATCGAGGTCGGCTCGTCGAGGAGCAGCACACGCGGCAGCATCGCCAGCGTCCCGGCCAGGGCGAGCCGCTGGGTCTCCCCGCCCGACAGGGTGTCGGTGTGCCGCTGCTCGTCGTAGGGGAAGGTCGCGGCCTCCAGCGCCGCGCGCACCCGCGCCGGCATCTGCTCGCGGGGAACACCGACGTTCTCGAGTCCGAACGCGACGTCGCGCCCGACCCGGGCGGCCACGACCGCCGCGGACGGGTCCTGCAGCAGCATGCCGACCGCGCCCGGCTGCGCGCCGGGCGGCAGTCCGCCGATGTCGACCTCACCGGAGAGCTCGCCGACGTCCGCGGTCTCGAGGAGGCCGGCGACCGCACGCAGCAGCGTGGACTTCCCGGCCCCGCTCGGCCCGGCGAGCAGCACCTTCTCCCCCGCGGCGACGTGCAGGTCGAGCCCGTCGAGGACCGGTTCACGCCGGCCGGAGGGACGCCACCGCAACCCGCGCACGGCGATGTCGGCGCCGCCGCCGGGCGGCGCCTCCGGTCCTGCGCGGGCCACCGGGGCCCCGGGCGTGCGCACGCGCACCGTCACACCGCGGTCCGCTCGAGCTCCTCCTGCCCCGGGGGCATCGCGTTGACCGCACCCGCCCGCGCCAGCGCGCGGACGAGGGCAAGGCCGCCGAGACCGGCGACGACGGCTCCCGAGACCCCGAAGAAGCCGAGGTAGGCCAGCTTGTAGGTCCAGCTCCAGTCGGCGTAGTAGAGGTTCCACTCCAGGAACACCTCGAAGGTGGCCGACAGGAAGCCGGCGAGCATCACCACGCCGGGCCCGAACCGCTTCCACGCGAACAGCGCCAACGCCAGCTCCACGCCGAGGCCCTGGAGGACACCCGAGGCGAGCACGAGCCAGCCCCACTGGGTGCCGATCAGCGCCGAGACGGTGGCGGCCACCACCTCGGTGATCAGCGCCGCGCCGGGCCGGCGGATCAGCACGCCGCCGACGACGCCGGCGATCAGCCAGGGCGAGTACCACAGGCCGGCCATCGGCGCGAAGATCGCACCCATCGCCTCCGACGGTCCGTTGTAGACCAGGCCCCACGCCCAGAAGACCACCCCGAAGGCGACCCCGAGCATGGCGGCGCTGACGAGATCGATCGTGCGGTACCTGAGCAGCGGCCGGGTGGCCAGCACCGTGCCTTTGCGACCGTGCGCCGATCCCGCGGCGGGTGTTCCCACAGAAGAAGACATACGCAACTCCCTTGTCGTACAGGGAGGGAATCGCCATGAGGCGATTGAGACTCGACTCCCTTCGCCGGTATGAGCCGGATCAGGTTCGAGGGTCTGCGGCCTTTCCGCACTCTCAGCGCCGGGCGGCGCTCCCCTGTCGTTCTGCGGTCGAGACTACACCGCCTCCCGGGTCGGCCGCGGCCCCGGTTCACGCCGCGGGAACCCGCCACCACCTATGTTGGTGGGCATGGGGAGCACACCACCGGTCGAGCGGGCGCTGGTCATCACCGCGCACCCCGACGACGTCGACTTCGGAGCCGCCGCGACCGTCGCCGCGTGGACCAAGTCCGGCATCACCGTGACCTACTGCGTGATCACCGACGGGCAGGCCGGCGGGTTCGACCCCGGGCTGGACCGGGCGCAGATGCCCCGGATCCGGCGACGCGAGCAGCGCGACGCCGCGGCCGAGGTCGGCGTGCACGACGTCCGGTTCCTCGGGTACGTCGACGGGGAGCTGACCGTCACCCGCGACCTGGTCCGCGACCTGACCCGCACCGTCCGCCAGGTGCGCCCGCACCGCGTGCTGATCCAGAGCCCGGAGCGCAGCTGGGAGCGGCTGGCGCCGTCCCACCCGGACCATCTCGCTGGTGGCGAAGCCGCAACCCAGGCGCTGTACCCGGCCGCGGGCAACCCGTTCGCCTTCCCCGAGCTGCTCGAGGAGGAGGGGCTCGAGGCGTGGTCGCCCTCCGAGGTGTGGTTGATGGAGCACCCGACCAGCAACCACGCCGTCGACGTCACCGACCACTACGGCGCGAAGATCGCGGCGCTGCTGAGCCACGAGAGCCAGCACCCCGACCCGGCGAAGATCCGCCGGGTCATGCGCGACAAGCTCACCGCGACCGGGGTCGAGTACGACCTCGGACCCGGCCGGCTCGGGGAGAAGTTCGCGGTCTACGACCTGCCGGGCTGAGCCGGGAGCGGCCCCGGGTCGAGCCGGGCACCGGCCGAGGCCGCCCCGAGCCAGGTGTGCGGGTTGCCCGCCCAGCACCAGCCGAGCCGCGGCGCCCCCTTGCTCACCCAGAAGCTCGGGATCCGCCTGTTGGAGGCACGGGAGGCAAGCGCCTGGAACGCGTTGCGGGCGGTGAAGACCTCCGGGAACTGGGTCACCAGCGCGACCCCCTCGTCCACCGTGATCGGGGTGCGTCCCCGCCCGGTGATCACCGGCAGCGCGTCGTCGGGCCGGACGTCGAGCGTGTCCGCGCCGGTCTCGACGTCCACCACCAGGTACACCGGCGACTCGGGCACCTCCACACCCGGGATCGGCCGGTAGTCGGCGAGCTCGTCCTGCATGTCGGTCCAGCCCGTCCGGCCGCCGACCTCGAACCTCTCCACCGCCGAGGCCGTGGGGACCAGCGCCGAGGTCACGACGAGGAGGAACGGGACGGCCGTCTCGGAGGACGCGGACGCCTTCGCCAGCAGCTCGCGTAGCGGGTCGAGCAGGTTCGTGAAAGACCGCTCGTCGAGAC
>DATIBI010000107.1:0-13128 GCA_035457605.1 Nocardioidaceae bacterium | reverse complement strand
GCCCCGAGCACGTGCACGCCCAGCCAGTACACGCCGGGCTCGGAACCGATCGAGAGCTGTGAGGCCGGCACGCTCAGCCGGTAGCCGGTGCTCTCGCCCGGCTCGAGGTCGTCGATGTCCTGGTACAGGCCCGGCGTGGTGATCCGGCCGCCGACCTCCTCCTCGGCGGGGCTCTGGGCGGCGGCCTCGAGCTCCTCCTCGCTCGTGATCGGCTCGGAGGAGGTGAGCAGGTAGACGTTGAGGTCGGTCCAGCTGCTCTCGGAACGGTTGGTGACCTCGCCGGTCACCGTCACCGTGCCGTTGCGCGGCACCGTGGACGGTGACATGGACGTGATGGTGACCGCGAGCGGGGAGGGCTCCTCGGCGGCCGGGGGGACGGCTGACGCGGCCGGCATCGAGGCCCCGACCAGACCTGCACACAGGCATGCGGCGATGCGTGCGAGAAAGGGCCGGGTCACGCGGTCGATGCTAACGAACCGGACGTCTGCCGGGTCCTCCCGCCTGACCGACCGCGCGTGCCGCGCAACTAGAGTGGTCTTCCGTGTCCGACCAGCCTGAACAGTCCCTGAGCATGTCCGAGGTGCAGGAGACCGCCCTGCGCGAGCTGTTGCGGATCGCTCCTGTGATCGACGACCTCGGCACCCGGTTCACCGAGGCCGGGGAGCAGGTCGCGCTGGTCGGCGGCCCGGTCCGGGACGCGATGCTGGGCCGGCTGCAGAACGACCTCGACTTCACCACCTCCGCGCGCCCCGAGGTCACCGAGCGACTGCTCAAGGGCTGGGCGGACGCCACCTGGGACGTGGGCCGCGCGTTCGGCACGATCGGCTGCCGCAAGGGCCCCTGGCAGATCGAGATCACCACCTACCGGTCCGAGGAGTACGACCCCGACTCGCGCAAGCCGTCGGTCGACTACGGCGACACCCTGGCCGGCGACCTGGGCCGGCGCGACTTCACCGTCAACGCGATGGCGGTCTCGCTCCCGGGCCGCGAGTTCGAGGACCCGTACGGCGGGCTGGTGGACCTCGCGCACGGCGTGCTCCGCACCCCCGGCCGACCCGAGGACTCCTTCTCCGACGACCCGCTGCGGATGATGCGCGCGGCCCGGTTCTCCGCCCAGCTCGGCTTCACGGTCGCGCCGGAGGTCGTGGCCGCGATGACCGCGATGGCCGACCGGATAGAGATCGTGTCGCCGGAGCGGGTACGCGACGAGCTCGTGAAGCTGGTGTGCTCGCCGTGGCCGCGACGCGGACTGAGCCTGCTGGTCGAGACCGGACTCGCCGACCTGGTGCTGCCGGAGCTGCCCGCGCTCGCTCTCGAGCGGGACGAGCACCACCGGCACAAGGACGTCTACGAGCACACCCTGACCGTGCTGGAGCAGTCCATCGACCTCGAGGACCGGCTGCCCGGCGACGGGCCGGACTTCGTCTCCCGGTTCGCCGCGCTCATGCACGACGTCGGCAAGCCGCGGACGCGCCGCTTCGCCGAGGACGGCACCGTCACCTTCCACCACCACGACGTGGTGGGCGCGAAGATCACCAGGAAGCGGATGAAGGGGCTCCGCTTCTCCAACGACGAGATCGACGCCGTGTCCAAGCTGGTCGAGTTGCACCTGCGGTTCCACGGCTACGGGACCGGCGAGTGGACCGACTCCGCGGTCCGCCGCTACGTGCGCGACGCCGGGGACCAGCTGGAGCGGCTGCACGTGCTCACGAGGGCCGACTGCACGACCCGCAACCGTCGCAAGGCCGAGCGCCTCCGACGTACCTATGACGACCTCGAGGCCCGCATCGAACGACTCCGGGAGCAGGAGGAGCTCGACGCGATCCGCCCCGACCTCGACGGCAACCAGATCATGGAGATCCTCGGGATCGGGCCGGGTCGGGAGGTCGGGGAGGCCTACAAGTACCTGCTCGAGCTGCGCATGGAGAACGGGCCGATGTCCTTCGAGGTCGCCCGGGATGCGCTCCTCGCCTGGCACGGCGGGGGCGGGGGACAGGGCTGAGCGTCGTGCGCTCCGCCGGGCGGATCGCCGTCTAGGCTGCACGCATGCAGAGTGAGCTCTTCGCCCAGTCCAACCTCGAGGTCCAGGCCGACCAGCGTTTTGCCTTGCAGAACTCGCAGATGCTGCGGGTCTCGCTCGGCCCGGACGTGCTGGCGGTCAAGGGCTCGATGGTGGCCTTCCAGGGTCAGGTGCAGTTCCACCACGAGAAGTCCGGCTCGATGGCCAAGCTGCTCAAGAAGATGGTCACCAGCGAGGACATGCCGCTGATGCGGGTCACCGGCCAGGGCGAGGTGTTCTTCGCCAACGAGGCCGGCTACGTCTACCTCGTGGAGCTCGGCGGCGAGGGGATCAGCGTCAACGGCCGCAACCTGCTCGCCTTCGACGCGGAGCTGCAGTGGGACATCAACCGGGTCCGGGGCGCGGGCATGATGGCCGGCGGGCTGTTCAACACCACGGTGGCCGGCCAGGGCACGGTCGCCCTGTGCACCGTCGGCAAGCCGGTGGTCCTCGACTGCTCGCAGCAGCCGACCTACGTCGACGTGCAGGCGGCGGTGGCGTGGTCGGCGAACCTCGTCCCGAACGTGGTGTCCAGCATGAACATGAAGTCGATGCTGCGCGGCGGCACCGGTGAGGCGTTCCAGTACGCCTTCCACGGCCCGGGCTTCGTCGTGGTCCAGCCCTACGAGTTCCTCGCCGCCGCGCAGCAGTCCGGTAGCGGCAGCAGCAGCGGCGGCATCATCGGCGACCTGTTCAGCTGACCGGCACCGCCGCCGCGTCAGCGGACGCTCAGCGGACCACCTTGATGTTGAACGTCGCCGTGCCCAGCGCGCCCATGAGCCGCAGCCAGACCGGCAGGATCATCTCGGCGCCGCGCGCGCTCTCGATGCCGCCGAGGTCGATCACGTCCGCGTGACCGAAGGACTCGAGCAGGCCCACCACGGTCGCCTTGGCGTCCGCGTCGTCGCCGGACACGAACACGCTGCTCTCCTCGCCGAGGGTCTTCGGCTGCACCATGAGCGAGGCGGTGAGCGTGTTCAGCGTCTTGACGACCTTCGCCGCGGGGAAGGCGCGCTGCACCTGCTCGCCGAGCGAGTCGGTGTCCTTGACGAACAGGGTGGGCGGGAAGCCCGCGGAGAAGTCGAGCGGGTTGGAGATGTCGACAAGCACCTTGCCGGCGAGGTTCTGGGCGCCGGCGAGAGACAGGACGTCGAGCGTGGCGGCGCCCGAGCTCGCGTTCACGACGACCTCGGCGCCGGCCGCGGCCTCGGCGAAGGTGGTCAGGTCCACCGCGGGGTGGTCGGCCTTCCACACCGGGAAGGGCGGGTTGCCCATGCCGTCGGGCTCGGTGCGGGCGAGCGTGGCCTGCGGGTCCCGGGTGCCGACCACCACGGCGTGGCCGAGCTCGGAGAGACGGCCGGCGAGGGCCTGACCGACCATGCCGGTGCCCAGTACTGCGATGCGCATGTGAAGTCCTTCGAAAGAGGAGGGGTAGACAGATCTGTCTGCTACGGCATGGACGTTAGCAGACAGATCTGTCTACTATCAAGAGGTGAGCACTCAGAGTCACCGAGCGAGCCGTCCGGAGAGCCGTCCTGCGAGTCCCGCACGCCAGCGCATCCTCGACACGGCGTACCGGTTGTTCTACGAGCGCGGCATCCGCGCGGTGGGGGTGGACACGATCATCGCCGAGTCCGGGGTCGCCAAGGCGACCTTCTACAAGCACTTCCCTGCCAAGGACGACCTCGTGGTTGCCTACCTCGACCGGGTGGACGCGGTGTGGAGCGGGCAGCTGCGGGAGGCTGCGGCCGCTGCCGGGGACGACCCCGCCGACCAGCTCGTCGGGATGTTCGACGCGCTCACCACCGCCTGTCGTCGCGACGGCTACCGGGGCTGCGCATTCATCAACGCCGCCGCGGAGGCGGTGCCGGGGTCGGCCGTGCATGAGCGCACGGTGGCGCACAAGGACGCGGTCCGGACCTGGGTGACCGGTCTCGCCGCGGCGGCGGGGGCAAAGGACGCCGAGGGGCTGGCCCGGTCGCTGACCCTGCTCCTGGACGGCGGCCTGGCCAGCGGTGCCCTCGATGCCCGCCCGGATGCGCCGGCGGTAGCGCAGGAGGCGGCGCGGAGCCTGGTGCGGCATGCCTTGGCGTAATGAATGACAAAGTCCTGACATTGCATCGTCCAGGCCACCGTCTCCGGTCGCTGCGCCGCCGTAACGGTCGGTGGGCCTGGGCCGCCCTGCTCTGGCCTGGCTCACTCGAGATGTAGCACGTTGCGGGTGCTTGGCCAGCAGATTGGTGCAACTCGTGACAAGTGAGCCCGGGAGGACCCGCGGCGGGCGGGATGGGCAGGGTGCTCGCCCGGCAGCCTCAGGGGCGGCAGCCTCAGGGCCGGCGACCTCAGGGGCGGCGAGCCAGGTCGCGGGTGACCCGGGCGTAGCCGAATCCGGTGGCGAGGTACCCGAGGGCGATGAGGACCAGCACGACGTAGGACTTGCCGTCCTCGGGGAGTACGACGGCCGCCACGGCCGCCGCCGCCACGAACGCGACGTTGAAGATCACGTCGTAGAGCGAGAACACGCGTCCGCGAAACGCGTCGTCGACGCCCTCCTGGACCAGCGTGTCCACGCAGATCTTGATGCCCTGCGAGGCCACGCCGAGGAAGAACGAGGTCACCATCAGCGCCGGCTCGGTGAAGAACGCCCCGGGCATGAGCTGGGTGAACGCGGCCGCGCCGAAGAGGAAGAGCATCCACGAACGCCTGCTCACCCGCTCGGTCACGACGGGGGTCACCAGCGCCGCGACGACGAAGCCCGCACCGCTCGCGATCACGGCCAGCGCCAGCCCGCCGAACGCGGCCTCCACGTCCGTCGTACCGAAGAAGTAGTTGCGGTAGAGCAGGATCAGCATCACCGTGGCGATGCCGAAGAAGAACCTGTGGGAGCCGATCGCGGCCAGGCCGTAGGCGGCACTGCGGTGCCGGGCGAGATGGCGCAGGCCGTCGACCAGCCCGGCGGCGACGTGGCGGGCGGCCTCCCGGACCGCGGGACGGTCGGGGTCGAAGTCCGGGCCGAGCAGGTCCCGGGGGATCCGCAGCGCGAGCGCCCCGGCGATGCCGTAGATCACGGCCGCCATCACGAGCACGGCGGCGTCGCTGTCCGCGCCGACCTGCTCCCACAGCACCTTGCTGGTCGTGCCGCCGACGAGCCCGAGGATCGCCGCGAGGGTGCCGCTGGTCGGGGTGACCGCGTTGGCCATCAGCAGCTCGTCGGCGTCGACCACGTGCGGGAGCGCCGCGGACAGGCCGGCCAGCAGGAACCGGTTCACCGAGAGGCAGGCCAGGATCAGGCCGAACAGCGCGCCGCCCTCGAGGTCGGTGGCCACCCCGAGGGCGAGCACGCCGACCAGCCCGACCCGGGCGAAGTTCGCGAGAGCCAGCACCTGCCGGCGGGACCAGCGGTCGAGGAAGACCCCGACGAACGGGCCGAGCACGCTGAACGGGAGCAGCACCGTCGCCAGGGCGCCGGCGATCGCGGCCGGGGACGGCTGCCGCTCGGGAGAGAAGATGACGTACGACGCGAGCGCGACCTGGAACACACCGTCGGCGAACTGGCTGGTGACGCGGACCGCGAACAGCCTCCTGAACCACCGGCCGCGCAGCAGGTGTGCCAGGTGCCGCGCTGCGGTCATCGCGCCGGCTCCTTCCCGGACCTCACGGTGTCTGTCGGGTCTGTACTCAGTCTGTCGGACGTCCACACGCGGCATACCCCGCGCGGGCGGCCGGGAACCCCGTTCCGTCCGGTCCGGGCCGGGGCGGACACGCAACAGGGGCCCGGTGGAGTGCCGGGCCCCTTCGTCGCTGTCGTGGCGGCAGGGTCAGCGCTCGACCTCACCGCGGATGAACGCCTCGACGCTGGCGCGGCCCTCGTCGTCGGGGCGCTGCACCGGCGGGGACTTCATCAGGTAGGACGACGCGGACAGGAGCGGGCCGCCGATGCCCCGGTCCTTGGCGATCTTCGCCGCCCGGATCGCGTCGATGATGATGCCGGCGCTGTTCGGGGAGTCCCAGACCTCGAGCTTGTACTCCAGGTTCAGCGGGACGTCGCCGAACGCCCGACCCTCGAGGCGGACGTAGGCCCACTTGCGGTCGTCGAGCCACTGGACGTAGTCCGAGGGGCCGATGTGGACGTTGCGGGCGCCCAGGTCGTGCCCGATGTTCGAGGTGACGGCCTGGGTCTTGGAGATCTTCTTCGACTCGAGGCGGTCACGCTCGAGCATGTTCTTGAAGTCCATGTTGCCGCCGACGTTGAGCTGGTAGGTGCGGTCCAGCACCACGCCGCGGTCCTCGAACAGCTTGGCCATCACCCGGTGGGTGATCGTGGCGCCCACCTGCGACTTGATGTCGTCCCCGACGATCGGGACGCCGGCGTCCTCGAACTTCTTCGCCCACACCGGGTCGGAGGCGATGAACACCGGGAGCGCGTTCACGAACGCCACGCCGGCGTCGATGGCGCACTGGGCGTAGAACTTGTCGGCCTCCTCCGAGCCCACCGGCAGGTAGGACACGAGGACGTCCGCCCGCGACTCCTTGAGCGCCGCGACGACGTCGACCGGACCGACCTCGGACTCCTCGATGGTCTCGCGGTAGTAGCGGCCCAGGCCGTCGTAGGTCGGGCCCCGCTGCACGGTGACCCCGGTCGGCGGGACGTCGGCGATCTTGATGGTGTTGTTCTCCGAGTTGTTGATCGCGTCGGAGAGGTCGAAGCCCACCTTCTTGGCGTCGACGTCGAACGCGGCCACGAACTCGACGTCGGAGACGTGGTAGTCGCCGAAGGTGACGTGCATGAGCCCGGGGACCGACCCGGAGGGGTCGGCGTCCTTGTAGTACTCGACACCCTGGATCAGGGAGGTGGCGCAGTTGCCGACCCCCACGATTGCGACACGTACCGAACCCATCGGGCTCTCCTTAATACTCATGCGTTTTCCGCTGGTTTGGTCTCTGCCTGGTTTGTCTTCACGTGTGCGTTGCGCTCGGCGTTGATCAGGTCCGACAACCAGCGCACCTCGCGCTCGACGGACTCCACGCCGTGGCGCTGCAGCTCCATCGCGTAGCGGTCCATCTGCTTCTGCGTGCGCTCGAGCTGGCTCTGCACCCGGGCCAGACGCTCCTCGAGGCGGGTACGGCGACCCTCGAGGATGCGCAACCGGATCTCCATGGGCGTGCGGCTGAAGAACGCGAACCGCACGCCGAAGTTGTCGTCCTCCCACGCGGCCGGCCCGGCCTCGGCCATCAGCGTGTTGAACCGGGCGTGCCCGGCGTCGGTCAGCTCGTAGACGATCCGCTGCCGCCGGTTCTTGACGGCCCCGGGCTCCACGCCGCTGCCGCCGACGTGCTCGGTGATCCACCCGGCCTTGGACAGCTTCTTCAGGGCCGGGTAGAGCGAGCCGTAGGACAGCACCCGTCCCCAGCCGAGCACGGCGTTGAGCTGCTTGCGCAGCTCGTACCCGTGCATGGGTGACTCGTGCAGCAGTCCGAGGACTGCGAGCTCGAGGGCCTCACCACGACGGGCCACCGGGGTCTCCTGCAGGCTTGGGGGGTCTGGACGACTATCGGTGAAACCTATCGTATCGATATATCAACCTCGCGCCATGACCCGGGAGAACCAGTTGTGCCGGTCACAGGTCGCGCGGCGCGAGCACGGGTGAAGTGTCCGTTTCGTGGGCCTCCACGTACCCTGCCTAGGAGCAGTTGTCCCCTCTTCCCCCTCCGGAGAGAACTCTTGAGTGCAAAGCGCAAGGCGCCGACCCGGGCTGCCAAGAGCACGGGTAGCCGGGCCAAGGCACCGGGCAAGCCGAAGAAGAGCCTGCCCCGACGCCTCCTCAAGTGGATGTTCATCGTCGGCTTCGTCGGCTTCGTGCTCGGGGCCGCGGCGCTCGCCTACGGCTACGCGTCCACCGACATCCCCGACCCCAACGAGGACTTCCAGACCCAGACCACGTTCGTCTACTACGACAACGGCAAGTCGGAGCTGGGCAGGTTCGCCACCCAGAACCGCCAGAACGTGGCGCTGAGCGAGGTCCCGCAGCACGTGCAGGACGCGATGGTGGCCGCGGAGAACCGGACCTTCTGGACGGACAAGGGGCTCGACCCGAAGGGCATCATCCGGGCGGCGTTCAGCAACGCGACCAGCGAGTCGACGCAGGGGGCGTCGACGATCACCCAGCAGTACGTCAAGGTGCTCTACCTGTCGCAGGACCGTACGCTGACCAGGAAGGCCAAGGAGGCCTTCTTGTCGCTGAAGATCCAGAACCAGATGTCCAAGGAGGAGATCCTCCAGGGCTACCTGAACACCATCTACTTCGGACGCGGTGCCTACGGCATCCAGGCCGCGGCCCAGGCGTACTTCGAGAAGGACGTCAGGGACCTGTCGGTGAAGGAGGGTGCGGCCCTCGCCTCGATCCTGAACTCGCCGTCCTACATGGACCCGGCGGAGGGGCCGGAGGCCAAGCAGCGGCTGTTCGGGCGCTACCAGTACGTGCTCGGCGGCATGGCCGACATGGGAGCGCTCGACCCGGAGGTGGCCGAGAAGGCCAAGCAGAAGCTGCCGAAGTTCCCCAAGATCGAGGTCGCCGACCGGTTCGGCGGACCGAAGGGGCACATCCTCTCCCTGGTCAAGCAGGAGCTGCGCAAGGAGGGCTTCAGCGACGCCGAGATCGAGGGCGGTGGCCTGCGGGTGACCACCACGATCTCGAAGAAGGCGCAGCGGGCGGCGGTGCAGGCCGTCAAGGAGGAGCGTCCTCGTGAGAACGCCAAGGGCGTGCACATCGCGCTGGCCGCGACCCAGCCGGGGACCGGTGCGCTGCGCGCGATGTACGGCGGCCCGGACTACG
This sequence comes from Nocardioidaceae bacterium, assembly GCA_035457605.1. Lineage (GTDB taxonomy): Bacteria > Actinomycetota > Actinomycetes > Propionibacteriales > Nocardioidaceae > Nocardioides_C. Next base: position 4,236 of record DATIBI010000107.1, on the reverse strand, counting down.
TCAAGGACCAGCGCAACTGGGCGCTGACCGGCCGCCAGCCGGGCTCGACGTTCAAGCCGTTCGCGCTGGAGGCCGGGCTGGAGAACGACTTCAGCCTCTTCGACATCTTCGACGGCAACACCTACACGCTGCCCGACGGCACCGAGGTGGGCAACGAGTTCGACAACGAGTACGGCCCGGTCAACATGCTCCGCGCCACCGAGGAGTCCATCAACACCGCCTACATCGACCTGACGATGCAGATGGAGGACGGCCCGAAGAAGGTGATCGACTCCGCGGTCCGCGCCGGAATCCCGGAGAACGCCCCCGGCATGGACCCGGTGCCCACGATCACCCTGGGCACCGCCGACGTCACGCCGGTGGACCTAGCCAACGCCTACGCCACCTTCGCCAACGAGGGCAAGGCCACCGACTGGTTCGTGATCAAGAAGGTCACCGACGCCAACGGGCAGACCCTGTTCCGGCAGAAGGTCAGCGACAAGCGGGCGTTCGCCGAGGACGTCAACGGCAACGTCGTGGAGGCGATGCGCGAGGTGGTCGACGGCGACGCCGGCACCGGCGCGGAGGCCCGTGCCTACGAGTGCGACGTGGCCGGCAAGACCGGTACGGCGGCCCTGCGACCGGACACGGTCACCTCGGCCTGGTTCGCCGGGTTCACGCCGAAGCTGTCCGCCTCGGTGATGTACGTCAAGGGCAAGTCCGGCACCCAGAACCTCGACGGCGTGGGCGGCCTGTCCACGTTCTTCGGCGGCTCCTACCCCGCTCGCACCTTCACCACCTTCATGCAGAAGGCGACCGAGGGCCAGGAGTGCGAGGAGTTCCCGGAGGTCGACTGGGTGAACGGCTCGCCCACCCCGACGGTGAAGCCGTCCCCGACGCAGACCGAGGAGCCGAGCCCCACCGAGGAGCCGACCCCCACCGAGGAGCCGACGCCGACGAAGGAACCCGGTCCGCCGACCAAGGAGCCGAAGCCGACCGAGGAGCCGACCCAGGAGCCGACGGACTGCAACGGCATCCTCTGCCCGTCGGAGTCGTCGGAGCCGGAACCCACCGAGAGCCCCACCGACGACGGTGGCGGCGGGGGCGGCCCGGGCAACGGCAACAACGGCGGCTGACCGTGACGACCGCCGGGCGGGCGTGACCGCCCGTGGGTGAGGTGGCACGCCCGACGTGGGAGGACCCGGTCGCCGAGGCCGCGAGCGAGGCGATCGGGGGTCCGGTCGGGGAGCGCGCCGCGCCGCACCCGTGGTGGACGCCGGTGCGGGTCGTGCTCGCCGTGGCCTGCCTGGCGTTCGTGCTCGGCATGGTGCAGAAGGCGCCGTGCGTGGCCAGCAACTGGTCGGACGGGCAGCTGCGCTACGCCGCGATGTGCTACTCCGACGTTCCCTACCTCTACACCGGCCGCGGCTTCGTCGAACGCGTCCTGCCGTTCAGCGACACCGGCGGCCGGTTCGAGGTCATGGAGTACCCGGTCACGATCGGCTACTTCGCCTACGGCGCGGCGCTGCTGACCCACCTGCTCAGCGGATGGCCGGACCTCGATCCGCGCTACGACCTTCCGCCGGACCGGGTCTTCTCGGTGCCCGGGGTGGCCGAGGAGACCGGGCTGTACTTCGTGGTCACCGCGGTCCTGCTCGCCGGCGCGGCGTTGCTCGCCGCCTGGTTCCTCGCAGGCGCGCACCGGGGCCGGCCCTGGGACGCGATGCTGTTCGCCGCCTCGCCGGCGCTGGTGCTGACCGGGCTGATCAACTGGGACCTGCTCGCCGTGGCGATGGTCGCCGGGGCGCTGTGGGCCTGGGCGCGGGGGCGTCCGGTCCTCGCCGGAGTGTTCATCGGGCTGGGCACGGCGACCAAGCTCTACCCGCTGTTCCTGCTCGGGGCGCTGCTCGTGGTCTGCCTGCGCCGTCGCGAGGTCGGCAGGTTCCTGGCCGCCGCGGCCGCCGCGGTGCTCACCTGGCTGGTGGCGAACGCCCCGGCCATGCTGTGGGGCTTCGACCAGTGGAGGGTGTTCTGGTCGTTCAACTCCGACCGCGGTGCCGACCTGGGCTCGCTGTGGCTGGTCTGGCAGCAGGCCGGGCACACCGTCACCTCGGACGCGATCAACCTCGGCTCCTGGGTGTTCTTCGCGGCGGTCTGCCTGGGCGTCCTCGTGCTCGGGCTGCTCGCCCGTCGTACCCCCCGGATCCCGCAGCTGGCGTTCCTGGTCGTGGCCGGCTTCCTGCTGGTCAACAAGGTGTACTCCCCGCAGTACGTGCTCTGGCTGCTGCCGCTGGCCGTGCTCGCCCGGCCCCGATGGCGGGACCTGCTGATCTGGCAGGCCGGGGAGCTGTTCTACTTCGCGGCCGTGTGGCTCTACCTCGGTGGCTTCACCGCGCCGGGTGCGGCCGACACCGAGGACCGGTTCTACTGGGTCGCCATCGTGGTCCGCGTGCTGTGCGAGCTCTACCTGATGGCGGTGGTGGTGCGCGACGTGCTCTCGCCGCGGCACGACCCGGTCCGGGCAGACGGTACGACGGACGACCCGGTGCAGCCCGTCCAGGTGCCCGCCTGACCGCGGACCCGACTAGCTGACCACCGTGCGGTCGAAGTGCGTGGTGGTGAACCGGACCCGCACGTCGAGCTCGTCCCCGGGCTCGGGCAGCCGCGCCCCGTCGGGCACGAAGAGCATCGAGGCCTGCATGTGCGGCGGCTCCGCGAACAGGCGGTGCTTGCCGCCGACCACGAACGGGGAGCGGACGAAGCCGACCGCGTCCAGCCCGCCCTTGGCCAACGCGACCGCCCGCTGCCGGACGCTGGCGCCGCCGGTCGGTGCCTCCAGGCCGATCCCGTGGGCGGTGCCGCCGGAGACCACGACGATCGCGCCGGACACCGGGGCGCTGCGCCCGCGGTAGCCGAAGACGTCGCCGCGGTCGACCCGGTGCACGTCGAGCACGGTGGCCCGCGGCCTGAGCGCGCCCCGGTCCCCGAGCCACAACGACGTGCCGATCCGGGGGCGGAACTCGAAGTCGGCCCAGGTGCGGCGCAGCGTGGCCAGCTCGGCGTCGGTGAGGTGGGAGACGTACACCGTGCGGGTGGGCACGCCGGCGGCGACGATGTCGGTCATCAGCCGCTCCATCTCGACCAGGTGCGAGCCGGTGTTCATCGGCAGGTGCACCGCCACGCCCTCGACCCGCACGCCCCGGCCGGCCCCGCGTTCGCGGGCGATGGCCAGCGTGGCCGCCTCGCCCAGCTCGCGAGCCGAGAACCCGTGCCGGCGCATCGAGGTCATCCGCTCCAGGACCACCCGCGGCCGGTCGTCGCGGGCGATGAGGGCCTCGAGGTCGCTGAGCCGGCCGACCGTGTGCACGACCCGCTCGCCCATGACCACCCGCTGCTCGAACGGTCGCCACGGGGTGAGCACGAGCACCGACCCGTCGTACCGGGACTCGACCTCCTCGACCTCGTCGTACGTGCCGACCGCGAGCGTGTCGACCCCCAGCCAGGCGGCCTTGCGGGCCAGCCGCGGCAGGCCGAACCCGTAGCCGTTGCCCTTCGCGACCGGGACCAGCCCCGGGTGGCTGTCGAGCACCGAGCGCAGGTGGGACCGCCAGCGGTCACCGTCGACGTACAGACTCAAAGACACAAGCTCTCCTCAGCGGGCGACTCGGGCGGACGACTCAGGTGGGCGACTCGGGTGGACGGCTCAGCCGCGACGGCTCATGTAGACGTCGAACGCCTTGTAGATCAGCGGGCTCAGCGGCAGGTCCCACTCGCCGGCGTACTCGACCGCCTCGCCGCCGGTGCCGACCTTGAACTGGATCAGGCCCACGTGCGAGTCGTCGGCGTCGAGGGTCTCGGTGATGCCGCGCAGGTCGTAGACGTCGGCGCCGGCCGCGAGCGCGTCCCGGATCATCTCCCACTGGATCGCGTTGGACCCGCGGACCTCGCGCTTCTCGGTCGAGGACGCGCCGTAGGAGTACCAGGTGTGCCCGCCGACCCGGATCCAGATCGTGGAGGCGACCAGGTCGCCCTCGTGCCGGGCCAGGTAGAGCCGGATCCGGTCCGGCTCCTCGGCGAGCAGGGCCCGGAACATGGTCTCGAAGTAGGCCAGCGGCCGCGGGGTGAAGTGGTCGCGCTCGGCGGTGTGCACGTAGAGCTCGTGGAACTCCCGCAACCGCTCGTCGAGGTCCTCGGTGGTTGCACGTGAAACCTCCACCCCGGCCTTGGTCGCCTTCTTGATGTTGCGGCGCCAGAGCT
>DATIBI010000106.1:0-8451 GCA_035457605.1 Nocardioidaceae bacterium | reverse complement strand
GGTGTCCCTCTCCGCGACGGTGTCGAACGCCGAGGAGTTCGGCGACTGGCTCGAGACGGTCCGCGGCTCGACCGTGACCATCGTCGAGGAGCGCCGTCCGGTGCCGCTGTACCAGCACGTCATGGTCGGCCGGCGAATGTTCGACCTCTTCGCGGACCGGGAGAGCGCGGGCATCGGCGGCGAGTCCAAGGTCAACGCCGAGCTGCTCAAGGTCGCCCGCGACGACTGGCGCAGCTCCCGCACCGGCGACCGGCGCGACAAGCGCGGGCCCAGAGGCCGGGCCGGCGCCCGCGGCCAGGGGCCCCGGCGGCCCTACCTGCCGAGCCGGTTCGACGTGGTCGAGCGCCTCGACTCCGAGGGCCTGCTGCCCGCCATCGTGTTCATCTTCAGCCGGGTCGGGTGCGACGCCGCGGTCACCCAGTGCCTGAACGCGAACCTGCGGCTGACCTCGCCGGCGGAGCGGGACGAGATCTACGCCTTCGTCGAGGAGCGGTGCCGCAACATCCCGGAGGAGGACCTGCACGTCCTGGGCTACCACGACTTCCTCGACGGGCTCTGCCGGGGCGTCGCCGCGCACCACGCCGGTATGCTGCCCACGTTCAAGGAGTGCGTGGAGGAGCTGTTCGCCGCAGGCCTGTGCCGGGTGGTCTTCGCCACCGAGACCCTGGCGCTCGGCATCAACATGCCGGCCCGCTCGGTTGTGCTGGAGAAGCTGTCGAAGTGGAACGGCGAGACCCACGCCGACGTCACGCCGGGGGAGTACACCCAGCTGACCGGCCGCGCGGGCCGGCGCGGCATCGACGTCGAGGGCCACGGCGTGGTGCTCTGGCAGCCGGGCACCGACCCCAAGTCCGTGGCCGGGCTGGCGTCGACCCGCACCTACCCGCTGCGGTCGTCGTTCCGCCCGTCGTACAACATGGCGGTCAACCTCGTGAAGCAGGTCGGCCGGGACACCGCACGGGAGCTGCTGGAGAGCTCGTTCGCGCAGTTCCAGGCCGACAAGGCCGTCGTCGGGCTCGCCCGGCAGCTGCGCAAGAGCGAGGAGGCGCTCGAGGGGTACGCCGACGCTGCCCGGTGTCACCTCGGTGACTTCATGGAGTACGCCGGGCTGCGCCGGCGTCTCAGCGACGTGGAGGGCTCGATCGCCAAGGCCCGCAAGGCCGACCGCCGCGCGGAGGTGGTGGCCTCGCTGGAGGCGCTGCGGCCCGGGGACGTGATCGAGGTGCCCAGCGGCCGGTGGGCCGGCATGGCCGTGGTCGTCGACCCCGGGATCACCAGCGACCGGGAGGGTCCCCGCCCCTACGTGGTCACGGCCGACCGGCACGCACGTCGGCTGGCGATGGTGGACTTCTCGGAGCCGGTGCAGGCGTTCACGAGGATGCGGATCCCCAAGAACTTCAATGGCCGCAACCCGCAGTCACGGCGCGACCTCGCCTCGACGCTGCGCGCCAAGACCCACGGCCTCACCCCGCCCCCCTCACGAGGCGGCAGAGGCGGTTCTCGCGGCCCCGCAGGAGGGGGGCGGGCCTCGGACTCGGAGAAGGAGATCGAGCGCCTCAGAAAGCAGCTGCGGGCGCATCCGTGCCACGGCTGCGCGGACCGGGAGGACCACGCCCGCTGGTCCGAGCGCTACCACAAGCTCGATCGTGACGCCCGCACCCTGCGGCGCCGGATCGAGCAGCGCACCAACACGATCGCGCGCCAGTTCGACCGGGTCTGCGACGTGCTCACCGCGCTCGGCTACCTCGAGCGCGACAAGGTCACCGCGACCGGTGAGCGGCTGACCCGGATCTACACCGACATGGACCTCGTCGCCGCGGAGTCGCTGCGCCACGGGCTCTGGGACGACCTGTCGCCCAGCGAGCTCGCCGCCGCCCTGTCCGCGCTGGTGTTCGAGTCGCGACGCGCGGACGACGCGGTCGGGCCCAGGATCCCCGGCGGCCGGGTGAAGCAGACCCTCGCCGACATGGTGTCGCTGTGGGCCGACCTCGACGCCCTGGAGCGGGAGAACCACCTCGACTTCCTCCGCGAGCCGGACCTCGGCTTCGCGTGGGCGGCGTTCCGGTGGGCCGAGGGCGCGTCGTTGGACGAGGTGCTCAACGAGACCGACCTCGCGGCCGGTGACTTCGTGCGGTGGATGAAGCAGCTGCTCGATCTCGCCGACCAGGTGGCCGACGCCGCCGGGGACACCGAGCTGCGCACCACCGCACGCCGCGCAGCCGGTTCGCTACGCCGTGGAGTGGTGGCCTACTCTTCGGTCGCGGACTGACGTGCCCTATCCTCGTTCGCCGGGCACCCCGCATTTCCGGGAGTGAGGGCTGCCCGGGCAATCGTGGAGGCCACCTTGTTCCAGCACCGTATCCAGCACTCGTGGATCGACGACTTCGTCCTACGGGGAAACGGTGCAGGTGAGTCCCTCGCGCCCTTCTCGCAGACCTTCGCGGCCGCGGAGCTGCTGGCGCGCGTCGCCGACGAGCGGTCAGGACTGCCTCGCCAGGCCTACGAGCAGGTCGGGGTCGCCGGACGCCAGATCGAGATGCTCGCCGACGTGGCCCAGCGGCTCGAGACCGACTTCAACGGCTGCGTGCGCGCCAGCGACAGCGTTCGCGCCGGGGGCGGTGACGCCTCGGACCGGGCCCGGGTGCTGATGCGCTCCCTGACCGGTGCGGTCGAGGCGACGGCGACCCTGATGGAGGTCTGCCAGGCGCTGCTCGACGTGGCGGCGACGCTGACGGTGATCACCCGCCCGAAGGCGCGGATCCAGATCGTGGCTGCCGTCGAGGGGCTGCGCTGCGCCACCAGCGTCGCGCTGGTGACCGTGCACAGCAGCCTGGGCAGGATCACCGACGCCCGGGTCTACGACCGGCTGGTGAAGAAGGTGGAGTCCGCGCAGAGCACGCTGGACTACGCGGACCGGATCGCGCGGGACCTGCGGATCCTGACCCGCCCGTCCCAGCTGATGCGGACCCCGCCGCCGCAGGAGCCGCGCGTGTCGATCTGGACCGCCGACCTCAGCTGAGGAGGCAGAGGAGCGGAGCCCGGGCGCGGTGAGGAGCGCTGCTCAGCCGACGGGTCGGTTCTCGTAGGGGGTCGAGAGCACGATCGTGGTCCGCGTCGAGACGTTGGCGGCCGAGCGGATCCGGGCGAGCAGGTCCTCGAGGTCGCCGGGCGTGGCGACCCGGGTCTTGAGGATGTAGGACTCGTCACCGGCGACGGACCAGCAGCTCTCGATCTCGCCGATCCCGCGCAGTCGCTCGGGGGAGTCGTCGGGCTGGGACGGGTCGATCGGCCGGATCGAGATGAACGCGGTGAGGGGTAGTCCAATCTGGTCGTAGTCCAGCGTCGCGCCGTACCCCTTGATCAGGCCCCTGGTCTCCAGCCGCTTCACCCGCTGGTGCACCGCCGAGGTGGACAGGCCGGTGGCCTTGCCGAGGTCGGTGAAGGACATCCGGCCGTCGGCGGCGAGAAGTGTCAGGATCCGCTGGTCGAGGTCTTCCACGCAGCACACCCTATCCGTCGCGCCGACGCCCGAACGCCGTTCTTGGCATGGGAGACTCCCCCTCGTGACCGCGCGCCTGATGCTCCTCGACACAGCCAGCCTGTACTTCCGCGCCTACTTCGGGGTGCCCGACTCGATGCGGGCTCCCGACGGCACTCCGGTGAACGCAGTGCGCGGTCTGCTGGACTTCGTGAGCCGGCTGGTGGGGGAGTACCACCCCACGCACCTCGCCTGCTGCTGGGACAACGACTGGCGCCCGCAGTGGCGGGTGGACCTGATCCCGTCCTACAAGGCACACCGGGTGGAGCAGGTCGTGCCAGGCGGCTCCGACGTGGAGGAGGTGCCGGACCCGCTCGAGGCCCAGGTGCCGGTGATCCGTGAGGTGCTCGACGCGTTCGGCATCGCGGTGGTCGGTGCGGACGGCTACGAGGCCGACGACGTGATCGGCACGCTCGCAACGGGTGCGGGGATGCCGGTGGACGTCGTCACCGGCGACCGGGACCTGTTCCAGCTCGTCGACGACGAGGCCCAGGTGCGGGTGCTGTACACCGCCCGCGGCGTCGGTCGGCACGAGCGGGTCACCAACGAGGTGGTGCGCAGCAAGTACGGCGTCGACGGCCGACAGTACGCCGACTTCGCGGCGCTGCGCGGGGACGCCTCCGACGGGCTGCCCGGCGTCGCGGGAGTGGGGGAGAAGACCGCGGCGACCCTGCTCGGCCGGTTCGGGGACCTGGCCGGGATCCTGGCCGCGGCCGCCGACCCGGGCTCCGACCTGGCGCCGGGGCCGCGCCGCAAGCTCAAGGACGCCGCGGAGTACCTGCGAGTGGCGCCGACCGTGGTCGGCGTGGCCCGGGACCTCGACCTGGACCGGTCGGCGCTGACACTCCCACGCACGCCCGCCGACCCGGACGCGCTGGTGAAGCTGACCGAGCGGTGGGGGCTCGGCGGCTCGGTGACCCGGCTGGTGGACACGCTGACCGCGGGCTGAGTCCCGGGACGGCCGGCCGCCACCGACGTACGGCGTCTCCGCCCGCCCACGACGGGCCACCCCTGCCGCAGACACCGAAAGTGGTCACCCCCGACACGGACCGAGCCGGTCCGGACGCCGGGTGTGACCACTCTCCGGATCGCAGTGAGCGAGGGTGCCCGCTCAGACGATGGTGAGCTCCTTCTGCGACTCCGAGGCCTCCCGCGAGGCGGCGGCGTGCTTCTCCGCCTCCGCCAGCGAGTCGGCCGCGTGGTCACGCCACCACTGCTGGCCCGACTCGGGCAGGGTGTGGATCGGGTCGTAGTACTCGTAGGTCCGGGTCAGCGCCTCGGGGTCGTCGGCCTCGATGGAGGTGCGGTAGTTCTTCGTCCAGTGCGAGATGCCGCGGTCCCGGTCGTAGCCGCTGAGCTGGTGCACCCAGCGCTTGCCGACGAACGGCACGTCGCACACGATCCGCGGCGTCGCGAAGCCCGGCAGGTAGCCCATGATGTGGTGCTGCAGCCGCTGCGCGTCGGCGACCGAGACCCGCCAGTGCTCGCTGAACGGGATCATGTCGCACATGTAGAAGTAGTAGGGCATGATCTGCGCGCCGTCGAGCAGCGCGAAGCACAGGTCGAGCAGCGCGTGCGGGTCGGCGTTGACGCCGTTGAGCAGGACCCCCTGGTTGCGCACGTCGCGGATGCCGGTGTCGAGCATCGCCCGGGCCGCCTTGGCCACCAACGGGGTGACCGAGTTGGCGTGGTTGACGTGGGTGTGGATCGCGATCGACACGCCTCGCTGCCGCGCGGTCGTGGCGACCCGCTCCATCCCCGCGCGCACCTCGTCCTGCAGCCAGTGCTGCGGAAGCCCCATCAGCGCCTTGGTGGCCAGCCGGATGTCGCGGATGTTCTCGATCTCGAGCAGCTTGGTGAGGAAGTCCTCCAGGCGCGGCCAGGGCAGGTTGGCGACGTCACCGCCGGAGACGACCACGTCCCGCACCGAAGGGTTGGTGCGCAGGTACTCGATCATCGCGGCGTGCCGGTCGACCGGCTTGCCGAGGAACTTCAGCTTGTCGACCATCGGCGTGGAGTTGCCGACGAGGTCCATCCGGGTGCAGTGCCCGCAGTACTGGGGGCAGGTCGGCAGCAGCTCGGCGAGCACCTTGGTGGGGTAGCGGTGGGTCAGTCCCTCGGCCACCCACATGTCGTGCTCGTGCAGCGAGTCGCGGGTGGCGTGGGGGTGCGAGGGCCAGTCGGTACGACGGTCCGAGAACGCCGGCAACATGTAGTGCCGCACCGGGTCGGCGTACATCGCCTCGGTCAACGAGCCCGGGCCGGAGGGCAGGACGTGCGGGGCCATCGTGTTCATCATCTGCGGCGGCACCAGCATCGACATGGTCGCGCGCTCGCGCTGGTCCCGCTCGAGGTCCTCGTAGAACCGCTCGTCGACGAGGTCGCCGAGCAGCGCACGCAGCTGCTTGAGGTTCTTGATGCAGTGCGCCCGCTGCCACTGGACCGACTCCCAGTCGGCCGCGGTGACGTCCTTCCAGCCCGGGAACCGGGTCCAGTCCGGCTCGACCAGCGCGACGCTGCGGTAGGCGTAGGGCTGCCCGGTGTCCAGGCCGATGGCGGTCTCGATGCTCATGGTGCTCCTTGCGGGTGGTCCGGTCGCGACGGGCGGCGACGGACTTGGCGGTCACGCAGGCGCGGCGGTTTGTCTCGCACCTCACTCACATGCCAGAGTACGCAAACATTCTCCGGCCCGTCCAATGCCGCGCCGTAAGATTTCCTTCGAGGGTTTGTCTTGTTGGGAGGAACGCCCGTGACCGCCGTGAACCCTGCCACCCTGACCGGCGACCCGGTCGGGCTGCACCGCGTCCTCGAGCCCGCCGGGGTCCTGCCGCAGGCCGCGCGCCGGCTCGACACCCGCCGTGAGCTGTGGCCGGACGAGGTCCGGATCAGGGTCGAGCGGCTCAACCTCGACGCTGCGTCGTTCCGCCAGCTCGAGCGCAAGCACCAGGACAAGGGCAGCGACGCCGGCAGCGCCGTGCGGGCCGAGGTGCTCGACATCGTCGCCACCCGCGGGAAGATGCAGAACCCCGAGACCGGGTCCGGCGGCATGCTCGTCGGCACCGTGGAGGAGGTCGGTCCGGAGTCGCCGCTCGGCCTGCGGGTCGGCGACCGGGTGAGCACCCTGGTCTCGCTCACGCTCACCCCGCTGGTGATCGAGGACGGACTCGCCCGCTGGGACGGCCGGAGCGAGCAGGCCCCCGCAGACGGCTACGCCATCTTGTTCGGACGCTCGATCGCGGCCCGGATCCCCGACGACCTGCCCGCCGAGCTGTCCCTGTCGGTGATGGACGTGTGCGGAGCGCCCGCCCTCACCGCCCGGGTGGTGGAGGAGTACGTCGGCCGGGGCACCCGTCCCGACGGCCCGACGGTGGCCGTCATCGGCGGGGCCGGCAAGTCCGGCTCGCTCTCCCTCGTCGCAGCCAAGGCCGCCGGTGCCGGACGCACCATCGGGCTCGTCCCGCACCGGGCCGAGGCCGACCTGCTCACCGAGGCCGGTGTCGCGGACCGGGTGGCCATCGCCGACGCCCGCGACCCGGTCGCCCTCGCCCGGGCGGTCACCGACGCCGGCGGCCCCGCCGACGTCACGGTCGTGTGCGTCGACGTACCCGGCTGCGAGGGCGGCGCGATCCTCGCCACCGCCGACCGCGGCACGGTCGTCTTCTTCTCCATGGCCACCTCGTTCAGCGCGGCCGCCCTCGGCGCCGAGGGGCTGGCCGCCGACGTCACCATGCTCGTCGGCAACGGCTACGTGCCCGGCCACGCCGACTACGCCCTGTCCCTGCTGCGCAGCCACGACGGGGTCCGCCGGCTCTTCGAGCGGAGGCTGTGACCGGCGCCGGCACGGCGCTCGACACGGTTGTAGACAATGAGCCAATGACTCGGATCCTTCTTCGCGGCGGTTACGTCCACACCCCGGCAGACCCCCACGCCACGGCCCTGTGCCTCGACGACGGTCAGGTGGTGTGGACCGGCGACGACGACGCCTCGACCCACTTCGTCGACGGCGCCGACCGGGTCGTCGAGCTCGACGGGCGGCTGGTCACGCCGGCGTTCGTCGACGCGCACGTCCACCTGGCGCAGACGGGGCTGGCCGCGGGGAGCGTCGACCTGTCCGAGGCGACCTCGCTGACCCACGCCCTGGACCTGCTCGCCGACTACGCGGGCGGCACCGCGTTCCCGGTCGTGCTCGGCTTCGGCTGGGACGAGACCGGGTGGCCCGAGCAGCGTCCGTTCACCCGTGCCGAGGTGGACCGCGCCGTCGGCGCGCGCCCGGCGTACCTGGCGCGGGTGGACGTCCACTCCGCGGTCGTGTCCACCACGTTCCTCGACACCTTCCCCGGCATCAGCCTCCTCGACGGCTTCGACGGCGACGGGGTGGTCGCCCGCGACGCCCACCACGAGGCGCGGGCGGCGATGTTCCACCTGGTCCCGCACTCCTCGCGGCAGGACGCGATCCTGGGCGCGCTGCAGGAGGCGGCCCGGCAGGGCATCGGGATGGTCCACGAGCTCGCGGCACCGCACATCTCCCCGGTCGAGGACTTCGCGATCATCGACCACCTCAGGGCCGAGCAGGCGCTGCCCGAGGTCGTCGGCTACTGGGGCGAGATCGGCGGCATAGACCGCGCCGCCGAGCTCGGCTGCGCCGGCGTCGCCGGGGACCTGTGCGCGGACGGCGCGATCGGGTCGCGGACCGCGGCGATGCTCCGCCCCTACGCCGACGCCGAGACCACCGGCCACCTCTACCTGACCGCCGAGGAGGTCACCGAGCACGTCATCGCCTGCACCAAGGCCGACCTGCAGGCCGGGTTCCACGTCATCGGCGACCGGGCCGTGGCCGAGGTGGTGGCCGGCTTCCGCGGTGCCGCCGAGGTGCTCGGCACCGCCGCGATCGTGCAGGCGCGGCACCGCCTGGA
>DATIBI010000105.1:0-4287 GCA_035457605.1 Nocardioidaceae bacterium | reverse complement strand
AGAAGTAGTCGTCGAAGTGGACCGCGTCGACGTCGTAGCGCTCCACCGCCTCGAGGATCACGTCCTCCACGTGCCGGCGGACCTCGGGCAGCCCGGGGTCGTAGTAGAGCTTGCCGCCGTACGCGAGCACCCAGTCCGGGTGCTGCGCCGCGGGGCTGTCCGGCGCCAGCGCGGACCGGTCGGTGTTCATGGAGACCCGGTAGGGGTTGAACCAGGCGTGGAACTCCAGGTTGCGCTTGTGCGCCTCCTCGACCGCGAACTGCAGCGGGTCGTAGCCGGGGTCCCCGCCGGGGGTGCCGGTCAGGTACCGCGACCACGGCTCGAGGTCGGAGGGCCAGAACGTGTCGGCGGTGGGGCGGACCTGGACGATCACCGCGTTCAGCCCGCGCTCGACGGCCTGGTCGTACCACGCCCGGAGCTCGGCCTGCTGCTGCTCGGGGCTCAGCCCCGGCCGCGAGGGCCAGTCGATGTTGACCACGCTGGCGATCCAGTCCGCCCGCAGCTGGCGCTTCGGCGCGTCCGGGGACACGGCGCACGGGCGCTCCCCCGTGGCAGTCGCTCCCGTGGCAGTCGCTCCCGTGACGCCCGCTACTGTGGCGGCCGCACCGGCAGGGCCGACGGTCAGCCCGCAGGTCAGGGCCAGGCCGGAGGTCACCGCTCCGGCGGCGAGCAGTCGAGTTCTGTGCATGTTCACGCTCCCGAGATACTTGAGTGAACCATTGGACTAGACCAATCAACCGGGAGGTGCGGGCGGTGTCAAGAGTCCGCGGAGTGTCGGCGGTCGGTGCCACCATGGGCGGATGCCCGCGCTGACCCAGTACTTCGTCGCCTCCAGCCTCGACGGCTTCATCGCCGACGAGAACGACAACCTCGACTGGCTCCTGCAGATGGACGGCTCCGCCTCCGGCGAGACCGACGACCTCTACGAGCGGTTCTTCGCCGACGTCGGAGCGCTCGCGATGGGCGCGACCACCTATGAGTGGATCCTGCAGCACGTGCCGGACAAGTGGCCCTACCCCTCGACGCCGAGCTGGGTGTTCACCCACCGCCGGCTCGCGCCGGTCGAGGGCGCCGACGTCCGGTTCACCCAGCGCCCGGTGCCCGAGGTGCACGCGGAGATGGTCGCGGCCGCGGACGGGAAGAACGTGTGGATCGTCGGCGGCGGCGAGCTGGTCGGGCAGTTCCTCGACCACGGCCTGCTCGACGAGCTGTGGGTGTCCATCACGCCGGTGCTGCTCGGTCGGGGCGCCCCGCTGCTCCCCCGCCGACGGACCAGCCCGATGCGGCTGGAGTCGGTGACCTCCCCCCAGCGCACGTTCGTGCACCTGCGCTACTCGCTGCGCTGAGCCGGCCCCTCGGCCCGGCCGGCGGGGTCGGCTGGGAGGATGGCCCGATGCGGTTCGCCTCGCTCCGTCCCGGTGACCGGGTCGCCCTGCTCGTGCCGGGGTCGCCGGAGTACGTCGACCTGGTGATCGCCCTGCTCGCGCAGAGCATCGTCCCGGTCCCGCTCGACCCGCGGCTGACGGAGCGGGAACGCCGCGCGGTGCTCGACGACGTCGAACCCGCGGTCGTGCTCGACGAGCCCGGCCAGGTGGCCGCCCTGCTCGCCGCGCAACCGGCGGACGCCCGGCGCGGTCTCCCGCGCGCCCGGCCCATGCACCTGACCAGCGGCACGACGGGTCAGCCGAAGGGCGTCTGGTCCGGCCTGCTCGACGACCCGGCCGCGCAGGCGCTGGTCGCCGAGGAACGGGACCTGTGGGGCTTCACCGGTTCCGACGTGCACCTGGTGCTCAGCCCGCTGCACCACTCCGCACCGCTGCGCTTCGCGACAGGCACCCTCCTGGCCGGCGGCAGGCTGGTCGTGCCCGGCTCGTTCGACCCGGCCCGGGCCACCGAGGCCATCGCCACGGAGCGGCCGAGCACGGTGTTCTGCGTGCCCGCCCACCTCCAGCGGCTGTTCGCGCACTGGGACGAGGTCGGCGTGCCCGACCTGTCGTCGTTCCGGCTCGTGGCCCACGCCGGCGCGGCCTGCCCACCGGCCGTCAAGCGCAGGCTCGTGGAGCTGTTCCCGGACCGCTCCACGTGGGAGTTCTACGGCTCGACCGAGGGTCAGTTCACCGCGTGCCGCAGCGAGGAGTGGCTCGAACGGCCCGGCACGGTCGGCCGGGCCCGGCCGGGACGGTCGTTGAGCGTCGACCCCGACTCGACGATCTGGTGCACGGTCCCCGAGCATGCCCGGTTCCGCTACTGGAACGCCCCGGAGAAGACCGCGGCGACGTGGCGTGGGACACCGGAGGGGCCGTCCTTCACCGTGGGCGACCTCGGTCGGCTCGACGAGGACGGGTACCTCTACCTCGACGGTCGCCGCGAGGACCTGATCATCTCCGGGGGCGTCAACGTCTACCCGGCCGAGGTGGAGAGCGTCCTCGCCGAGCACCCGCTCGTCGTCGACGTCGCGGTCTTCGGCCTCGACGACGATGCCTGGGGGCAGCGGGTGTGCGCGGCCGTGGTCGGCGACGTCTCGGCCGAGGACCTCACGGCGTTCGCAGCCGAACAGCTCGCGCCCCCGAAGCGGCCCAAGAGCTACCACCCGGTCGCGGACCTGCCTCGCACCGCGAGCGGCAAGGTCCGCAGGCTGGACCTACCCGGCCTGCTCGGTCTCATCGTCTGAGCAGGAGAACGTCCGGCGGTACTGCTGCGGGCTGATCCCGCGCGCCCGGGTGAAGTGGTGCCGCAGTGTCGCGGCGTTGCCGAACCCGACGTCGCCGGCGATCCAGTCCACCGGGCGGTCGGTGGTCTCGAGCAGCTCCTCGGCCCGGATCACCCGCTGGCTGGTGATCCAGGCGTGCGGGGTGGTCCCGGTCTCCGCGCGGAACCGCCGGGCGAAGGTCCGCGGCGACATGTTGGTCCGTGCGGCGAGGTACTCCACGCTCAGCGGCTCCTGGAGGTTCTCCACGATCCAGGTCAGCAGCGGTCCGAGCGTGTCCGCGTCGCAGTCGGGCACCACGCTCTTGATGAACTGGGCCTGCCCGCCGTCGCGCTGCGGCGGCACCACCATCCGACGGGCGACCATGCCGGCCACGCTCGCGCCGAACTCCTTGCGGTACAGGTGCAGGCAGGCATCGAGGCCGGCCGCGGAGCCGGCGCTGGTGAACACCGGGTCCGCGTCGACGTACAGCACCTCGGGGAGCACGTTCGCCTTGGGGAACCTGGCCGCCAGCTCCTGGCTGTGCATCCAGTGCGTGGTGCAGCTGCGGCCGTCGAGCAGCCCGGCCTCGCCGAGCGCGAAGGCACCGGTGCACACCGACAGCACCCGGGCGCCGCGGTCGTGCGCGGCGCGCAGCGCGTCGATCACCGACCCGGGCACGGGGTCGTTGCGCGGCACGGCGGGCACCGCCACCAGGTCCGCCTCCGCCACCCGGTCCAGGCCGTGGTCGACCTGCACGGTGAACCCGCCGGTCGTGGAGATCGGCCCGCGCCGGTCGGCACAGACCGCGAAGTCGAACATCGGAAGGCCCTGGTCGGACCGGTCGGTCCCCCACGCCTCACACAGGACCCCGAGCTCGAACGGGGCGACCCCGTCGTAGACCAGCACTGCCACGTTCTCGATCACCCCGCCATCGTGGCAGTCAAAGCACTCATACGCAAGATCCTGCCAATGATGCCGAGTCGGCAACCGGCGGGTCGGCGGCCGTGTCGGCAGGTCCGCGCGATGCTCGACGGGCAGCGCAAAGGGGCGCCCACCCGAAGGTGGACGCCCCATCGCGTACTACGTCGCGCTCTGCCTCAGCAGGTCACTGACCGCCGGTGAGCTTCTCGCGAAGCGCCTGCAGCGCCTCGTCCGAGGCCAGCGAACCGGCGCCGGTCTCACTCGGGGCGGCGGGCTGCTCGGAGGAGTACGAGGTGGACTCGCCGGCCTCGGCCTCCGCAGCCTTGGCCTCGGCCTGCTGCTTGACGTGCGCCTCCCAGCGGGCGTGCGCCTTGGCGTACTGCTCCTCCCAGGTGGCGCGCTGCTCCTCGAAGCCCTCGAGCCACTCGCCGGTCTCCGGGTCGAAGCCCTCGGGGTAGATGTAGTTGCCCTGCTCGTCGTAGGACGCCGCCATGCCGTAGAGCGTCGGGTCGAACTCCTCGGCCTCCGCAGCGGTCGCGGTCTCGTTGGCCTGCTTCAGCGACAGCGAGATCCGGCGACGCTCGAGGTCGATGTCGATGATCTTGACCATGACGTCGTCGTTGACCTGGACGACCTGCTCGGGGATCTCGACGTGACGCTCGGCGAGCTCGGAGATG
>DATIBI010000104.1:0-21626 GCA_035457605.1 Nocardioidaceae bacterium | reverse complement strand
TCACCACTCGACGCTCCGTTTCTCACCACTCGGCGGAACGGGTGGGCCGGGTGGGGGCGTACGGCCGGGTGGCTGGGCCAGCCGTACGCCTGGGAGACCACCACGACGCTGGGCCGGCCTTAGGCCTGGGAGACCACCACGACGCTGGGCCGCGGGAACGCGTCGGTGTGCGGCCAGGTGCTGGACTGGTTCTCGAACGTGGCCCCGTCGGTCTCGCCGGGGTGCTGCACCGACACGAACACCGACCGCTGGTCGTCGGCGATCAGCGGCCCGCAGGTCTCCGCGCCGATCGGCACGGTGAGGAACTGCTGGACGTGACCGCGGTGCGGCCCCTCGACCGGCACCCGGAAGAGCCCGTCGTTGGAGCCGAGCGCGTTGCCGTCGGTGGAGACCCACAGGTTGCCGACCCCGTCGAACGCGACGTTGTCGGGGCAGCTGATCGGGCTGACCTGGTCCTTGGGGAAGCCGGCGAAGTACGTCTCCGGGGCCTCCGGGTCGCCGCAGACCAGCATCAGGTTCCACCCGAAGGTGGTCGCCGCCTGGTCGTCGCCGGCCTCGGTGATCTCGAGGACGTAGCCGTTGCGGTTGCCGCTCGCCGGGGTCAGCGGGGCGCCGATCTGCTCGCGGACCATGCTCTCCGCGAGCGGGTTCGCCTCGTCGACGGGGTAGCGGGACCCGCGGTTGGAGTTGTTGGTCAGCGCGCAGTAGATCTTGCCGTTCACCGGGTTGGGCTCGATGTCCTCGGGCCGGTCCATCCGGGTGGGGGAGACCTTGTCCGCGGCGAGCCGGGTGTCGATGAGTACGTCGGCCAGGCTCATCCCGTCGACGTAGGACTGGTTCTCGTCCGCGAGCGCGATCCACTCGCCCTGCCCGTCGTACTGCCCGTCCTCGAGGCCGTCACCGGTGAACCGTGCGACGTACAGCGTGCCCTTGGTCAGCAGGGTCAGGTTGTGCCGGCGGGCTGTCTGGGTGTCGCGGGGGTCGAACCGGTCGCGGGAGACGAACTTGTAGACGTAGTCGCCGCGCTCGTCGTCGCCCATGTAGGCGACCGCGTGCCCGTCCGGGGAGATCGCGATGTTCGCGCCCTCGTGCTTGAACCGGCCGAGCAGGGTGTGCTTGCGGGGCGTCGAGGTCGGGTCGTAGGGGTCGATCTCGACGATCCAGCCGAAGCGGAACGGCTCGTGCGGCTCGGCGGTCAGGTCGAAGCGCGGGTCGACGTCCTTCCAGCCGCGGTCGCCGGTGCCGGTGATGCCATAGCGGGCGTAGGAGGCGGCATAGCGGGTGTCGAGGTCGCCGCTCCTGCCGAAGTACTGGTTGAAGTTCTCCTCGCCGCTGAGCACGGTGCCCCACGGGGTGGTGCCACCGGCGCAGTTGTTCAGCGTGCCGAGCACGACCTTGCCCGACGGGTCGGCGCTGGTGCGCAGCCGCTCGGTGCCGGCGGCGGGCCCGGTCACCTCGAACGGGGTCGAGGCGGTCACCCGGCGGTTGTAGCGGGACCGGCGGTGGTTCGCCCGGCGCCAGCGGCCGCCCTTGGCCCGGTCACCGGCGCGCTCGATGAGGACCACGGACATGCCGTGCGAGGCCATCGCGATCTTCTTGATCGTGTCGTCGTCGTAGCGGCCGGTGGGGAACATCAGCTGCTCGTCGGTGTACTCGTGGTTGTTCACCAGCAGTGCGCGGTCCCGGTCCAGCGGGAGCACCCCGAGGTAGTCGCAGTTGTAGCCGAACTGGCTCGCGGCGGACTCCGGGGTCTGCGCGTTCACGTCGAACGGGGGTGCGTCCGCGGTGACCGGGTCGCCCCAGCTGATCACCACGTCGCTGCGGAAGCCGGCCGGGACGGTGACGTTGTCGCGCACGTTGGGGGCGACCGGCTCGAACTCGACCGTGCCCATCCCGGCCCGGCCGGAGCGCCGGACCTGCGAGGCGGGGGCCGCCGCGGCCGTGCCCGGGGACGCGAGCCCGCCGAGCACGAGCGCGCCCGCGCCGACGCCGCCGGCCTTGAGCAGCGAGCGGCGGGCGATGGCGTCGGTGACCAGGTCGGAGATGTGGGGGTTCCCCGAGGTGTTCGGCTCCGGGTGGTCGCAGGCGTTGCCGCAACGGAAGTGGCAGGTCATGCGGCTGCGCGAGCCGTGGGGCCCCTCCGTGAGGAGCGGCAGGAAGCGAGGTGACACGGTGTCTCCTAGGTTCAAGTTGTCGTCGCGCGTGACGCTAGGGACACAAGACGATATGCAGGCATAAGTCGGATGACTAGGGGGTGAACAGTCCCTACGCCTGAAATCGGGCTGAATCATGCTGAAAGTGGTCGTTGCCGACAGCTTTCGGAGCGTCGAGAGCTACCGGAGTGACCACTCTCCGCGAGGTGCGGGGTCGGTCGGCCGCGGTGCGGGGGTCGGTCGGCCGCAGTGCGGCGGCCGTGGGTCGGCTGCGGTGCGTCAGATCGCGCTGGCCTCGGCGGTGAGCCGCAGCTGGCGACGCCGGTGGCTGACCGCCTCGAAGGTGAACATCGCGAGCGCGAGCCAGACCAGGGCGAACCCGGCCCAGCGCAGGGGCGGCATCGGCTCGTGGAACAAGAACACGCCGAGCGCGAACTGGATGGTGGGGGCGAGGTACTGCAGCAGGCCCAGGGTGGTCATCGTGACCCGGGTAGCCGCGGCGCCGAAGCAGATCAGCGGGATCGCGGTGACCACGCCGGTGCTGACCAGGAGCACGACGTGCAGGATGCCCTCCGTGCCGAAGGTGGACCTGCCCTGTCCGGCGAGCCAGAGGATGTACCCGGCTGCGACCGGTGCGAGCACCAGCGTCTCCACCGTCAGGCTCTCCACTGCTCCCACGTTCGCCTTCTTCTTCGCCAGGCCGTAGCAGGCGAACGAGAACGCGAGGGCGAGCGCCACCCAGGGCGGCCGGCCGTACTCCACGGTCAGCCCGAGCACCGCGACGGTCGCGATCCCCAGCGCCACCCACTGCAGCGTGCGCAGCCGCTCGCCGAGCACCACCACGCCCATGAGCACGGTGACCAGCGGGTTGATGAAGTAGCCGAGCGAGGTCTCCACGACGTGGCCGTTGTTGACGCCCCAGATGTAGGTGCCCCAGTTCACCGCGATCACCAGTGCGGCGAGAGTGAGGATGCCGCGGCTGCGGGGGGACCCGAGCACCCGACCCAGGTGGCGGGTGCGGCCGAGGGCGAGCACGAGCGCCGCCATCACCGCCAGCGACCAGAAGATCCGGTGCGCCAGGATCTCCACCGCGCCCGCGGGCTCGAGCAGCGGCCAGTACAGCGGGAACAGCCCCCACATCGCGTAGGCGGCGGCGCCGAGGAGGAAGCCACGTCGAGTCTCTGCCACCCGGCGATTCTACGGGAGGCGTAAGGGGCAAAGACGCACGTGACCACTGACAGGACGGTCTGCCGGACGACCCCCGCCCGCAGTCGCTAGGATGCGTTGCGCCGAAACAGGCCATAACTCACAAATCGGGGGAAACACCATGCGTTTGCTGCGCTATGTCAGCCTGCTCGTCTCCGTCTCGCTGCTCGGGCTGCCGGCGGTGGCCGCGGCTCCGGCCAACGCCGCGGAGAGCTACACCACCCGGGTGGTCATGAAGATCGCGCAGGCCCGGGCGCTCTACAACACCTCGGTCGGGATCGCCGGCCAGGCCGTCTACACCGACACCGACGGTCAGACCTACGCGGTCCCGGGCGGCACGGCCGTGCTCGAGCGGCAGTTCGCCGGCACCCGCACGTGGAAGCGGATCGCCACCGACGACTACACCAGCAGCTTCTACTTCACGGTGACCGCCCGGCAGAACGCCACCTACCGGGTGCGCTACCTCGGCACCACCGACGGGCTCGGCAACGCCTACTCCGCGTCCGCCAACAGCCGCATCCTGAAGGTGGCCCGGGACCTCAACGACCGGGGCGTGAAGCGCTCCGGCAAACTGCTGCTCAAGGGTCGGGTGGCGCCGGCGTACGCCCGCCAGGTCGTGTACGTCGACCGCAAGACGTGTGAGCGCTGCGCGTGGCGCAGCTACTCGCGGGTGCGTACGACGAGCCGCAGCACGTTCAGCGCCAGGGTCCAGGCCCCGCGTTCGGGCGCCTGGTACTACCGCGCCCGGATCACGTCCAGCAAGAAGTTCATCACCTCCTACAGCGACACCTACCGCGCCTACACCTACTGAGGGCGCGCAGCACGAGAGCGACGACGAAGGGCCACCCGGTCAGTGCGGGTGGCCCTTCGTGCTGTTTGCGGGGGAGACTCTCAGACGACCGTCCAGGTGTCGCCGCTGGCGAGCAGCCCGGCCAGCGCGGACTGATGGTCCTCCTCGCCGGCGGAGGCGGTGTGGATCTGCTCGCGGGCCAGGTCGTCGTAGGTCGGATGGTCGACCTGCCGGAAGATCCCGATCGGAGCCTGGTGCAGGTAGCCGGCGTCGGTGAGCCGCGAGAGCGCGAACGCGACGGTCGGGTCCTCGGCGTGGGCGTCGTGCACCAGTAGCGCGTCCTCCCCGACCTCGGCCACGTCGACGACCCGGACGCCGCCGGTCTCGTCGTCGCGGACAATGCCCTTGGTGCCCTCGGCGCCGAACCGGATCGGCTCGCCGTGCACCAGCGGGATGATCGCGTCCGCCTTCGTCTCGTTGTCCTTGATCGCGTCGAACGCGCCGTCGTTGAAGATCGGGCAGTTCTGGTAGATCTCCACCAGCGCCGTTCCCCGGTGCGCTGCGGCCGCGGACAGCACCGAGGTGAGGTGCTTGCGGTCGGAGTCGATCGTGCGGGCCACGAAGGTGCCCTCGGCGCCGAGCGCCAGCGAGACCGGGTTGAACGGGTTGTCCAGCGACCCCATCGGCGTGGACTTGGTGACCTTGCCCAGCTCCGAGGTGGGGGAGTACTGGCCCTTGGTGAGCCCGTAGATCCGGTTGTTGAACAGCAGGATCGTCATGTTCACGTTGCGGCGCAGCGCGTGGATCAGGTGGTTGCCACCGATCGAGAGCGCGTCGCCGTCACCGGTGACCACCCACACCGACAGGTCCTCGCGCGAGGTCGCGAGCCCGGTCGCGATCGCCGGCGCGCGCCCGTGGATGGAGTGCATGCCGTAGGTGTCGAGGTAGTACGGGAACCGGCTCGAGCAGCCGATGCCGGAGACGAACACGATGTTCTCCCGGCGCAGCCCGAGGTTCGGGAGGAAGCCCTGGACCGCGGCGAGCACGGCGTAGTCGCCGCAGCCGGGGCACCAGCGCACCTCCTGGTCGGAGGTGAAGTCCTTGCGGTTCTGAGGTACGTCGGTCGTGGGAACGTCACGGAGACCCGGGAAAGGCAGCTCGGCCGGGTTCGACGGCGCTGTCATCGGACTCCTTCCTTGGCGGTCTCGGCGGTGACCTCGGTGGAGGTCGAGGTCTCGATCAGGTCGGTGATGGCGTCGGCGAGCTCGGCGGCCCGCAGCGGAAGCCCGCGCACGTGGTTGTAGCCGACCACGTCGACGAGGTACCGCGCGCGCAGCAGCATCGACAGCTGGCCCAGGTTCATCTCCGGCACCATGACCGCGTCGTACCTCTTGAGCACGTCGCCGAGGTCCTTGGGGAACGGGTTAAGGTGCCGCAGGTGCGCCTGCGCGACCGCGAGCCCCTGCTTGCGGACCTGGCGGACCGCCGCACCGATGGGGCCGTAGGTCGAGCCCCAGCCGAGCACCAGCACCTCGGCGTCGCCGTCGGGGTCGTCGACCTCGAGCGGCGGGATCGAGTCGGCGATCCGGTCCACCTTGGCCTGGCGGGTGCGGACCATGAAGTCGTGGTTCGCCGGGTCGTAGGAGATGTTCCCGTGCCCGTCGCCCTTCTCCAGGCCGCCGATGCGGTGCTCCAGGCCCGGGGTGCCGGGGATGGCCCACGGTCGGGCCAGCGTCTCGTCGTCGCGCTTGTAGGGCCAGAACTCCGCCTGCCCCTTGGTGTCGGAGTGGTTCGGCTCGGTCGCGAAGCCGGGATCGATCACCGGCAGGTCCGCGGTTTCGGGGATGCGCCAGGGCTCGGACCCGTTGGCCAGGTAGCCGTCGGAGAGCAGCATCACCGGGGTGCGGTAGGTCACCGCGATCCGGGCGGCCTCCACCGCCGCGTCGAAGCAGTCGGCCGGTGACTGCGGGGCCACGATCGGCAGCGGCGCCTCGCCGTTGCGGCCGAACATCGCCTGCAGCAGGTCGGCCTGCTCGGTCTTGGTGGGCAGGCCGGTCGACGGCCCGCCGCGTTGGACGTCGACGACGAGCAGCGGCAGCTCCATCATCACCGCGAGACCGATCGTCTCCGACTTCAGCGCGATGCCGGGACCGGAGGTGGTGGTCACGCCCAGCGACCCGCCGAACGAGGCGCCGAGCGCGGCGCCGACACCGGCGATCTCGTCCTCTGCCTGGAACGTGGTGACGCCGAACCGCTTGTGCTTGCTCAGCTCGTGGAGGATGTCCGAGGCCGGCGTGATCGGGTAGGAGCCCAGGAACAGCGGCAGGCCGGACTGCACCGACCCGGCGACCAGGCCGTAGGCCAGGGCCAGGTTGCCGGTGATGTTGCGGTAGGTGCCGGCGCTCATCGGGGCGGGCTTGATCTCGTAGGAGACCACGAACGCCTCGGTGGTCTCGCCGAAGTTCCAGCCCGCCTTGAACGCGGTGACGTTCGCGTCGCGGATGTCGGGGGCCTTGGCGAACCGGCGCTCGAGGAAGGTGATCGTCGGCTCGGTGGGGCGGCCGTACATCCAGGACAGTAGCCCGAGCGCGAACATGTTCTTGGCGCGGGCGGAGTCCTTCCGGGTCAGCCCGAACTCCTTGACCGCCTCCACCGTCATGTCGGTGAGGTCGAAGGCGTGCACGGCGTACTCGTCGAGCGCGTCGGTCTCGAGCGGGTTCTCCGGGTAGCCGGCCTTGTTCAGGTTTCGGGTGGTGAAGTCGTGGCTGTCGACGATGATCGTCGCGCCCTTCTTGATGTCACCCAGGTTCGCCTTGAGCGCAGCCGGGTTCATCGCCACCAGCACGTCCGGCGAGTCGCCGGGGGTCAGGATGTCGTGGTCGGCGAAGTGCACCTGGAACGACGAGACCCCCGGAAGGGTGCCCTGGGGGGCCCGGATCTCCGCCGGGAAGTTCGGCAGGGTGGACAGGTCGTTTCCGAACGTCGCGGTCTCCTGCGTGAACCGGTCCCCCGTCAGCTGCATCCCGTCGCCGGAGTCGCCGGCGAAGCGGATGATCACGCGGTCGAGCTGCTTGACCTGCTTGGTCACGCTTTCGCCTTCTTTCCGCGGGTCGCCCCGGCACTGGCCGGGGGCGCGGACCCGTTACTGAGGTTTCCCTTACTCCCTCATGCTACGACCGCGTTCCAGAGGCGGAGACGGGAAGTCCAGATCACGGTCCGGGGCCGGGTCGGGGTGTTCCACGTCACGTGACCGTTACCTATCCGTTCCCTGAAACGCCCGGCGAGAGGGCGCTCCCTGTGCTTAAAGTCTAGTAACTTACGTGACTCAACCCGAGTTAACGCCTTTCGTGGGCGAGAAAGAAGATCACCATGAGCATCAGGTTCAAGGCCGCAGTGGCTGCCGCCTCCGTGGCGGGCTTGCTGACCTTGGCTGCCTGCGGGGGCGGGGCAGGTGCCAGCAGCGAGGACGGTTCGACGACGCTGAGCCTCGTCGGCTTCGCGGTGCCCGAGGCCGCCAACAAGGCGATCGCCGAGAAGTGGGCGGAGACCGAGGACGGCACGGGGGTCGAGTGGCAGACCTCGTACGGGGCCTCCGGTGACCAGAGCCGCGCCGTCGAGGCGGGGCTGGACGCCGACTACGTCCACTTCTCGCTCGAGGGGGACGTGACGCGGCTCGTCGACGCCGGACTGGTGGCCGACGACTGGAACGCCGGCCCGAACAAGGGTGTCGTGTCGCAGTCCGTCGTCGTGCTCGTCGTGCGCAAGGGCAACCCGAAGAACATCCAGGGCTGGGACGACATCGTCAAGCCCGGCGTCGGCATCATCACCCCGAACCCGGGCTCGTCCGGCTCGGCCCGGTGGAACATCCTCGGCGCCTGGGGGCACGTGATCGCGAACGGCGGCACGGAGGAGGACGCGAAGGCGTTCCTCACCAAGTTCTTCGAGAACGCGGTCGCGCTGCCGGGCAGTGGCCGGGACGCCACCACGGCGTTCACCAGCGGCAACGGCGACGTGCTGATCTCCTACGAGAACGAGGCCATCCTGGCCCGTCAGTCCGGCGAGGACTTCGAGTACATCGTCCCCGACGACACCCTCCTCATCGAGAATCCCGGTGCGGTCCTGACGGACGCCGACCCGAAGGCGCAGGCCTGGCTGGACTACCTGCAGACCGAGGAGGCCCAGACCGAGTTCGCGCTCAACGGGTTCCGCCCCCTGGTCGACGGCATCGACGTCGAGGTCGAGGGGGCCAACGACCCCACCGACCCGTTCCCGCAGCCTGAGCAGCTGCTCACCATCGTCGAGGACTTCGGCGGGTGGAGCGAGGCGAACGAAACGTTCTTCGACGAGGAGTCCGGCATCGTGCCCGGGATCCAGAAGGCCACCGGCAAGGAATGACCACGGTGACGGCCCCGGCCCGGGCGGCGCGCAGGCGTCGCTCGGGCGGGGCGGGTGCGCTCGGCGTCACCTCGGGGCTCGGTCTCGGGGTCGCCCTGCTCTGGTTCAGCCTGCTTGTCCTGATCCCGCTGGCCGCGGTGGTCGCCACCACCGTCGAGGGCGGCTGGGACGCGTTCGTGGCCGCGATGACGAACGAGCAGACGGTCGCCGCCGTCACGCTCACCGTGGTGCAGTCCGCGCTGGTCACCGCCGTGAACGTCGTGATGGGTACGACGATCGCCTGGGTGCTCGTGCGGGACCGGTTCTGGGGGAAGTCGGCGCTCGACGTCGTCATCGACATCCCGTTCGCGCTGCCGACGATCGTCGCCGGGCTGGTCCTGCTCTCGCTCTACGGACCGCAGAGCCCGATCGGTGTCGACGTCGCGAACACCGAGCAGGCGGTGTTCCTGGCCCTGGCGTTCGTAACCCTGCCGTTCGTCGTCCGCACCGTGCAGCCGGTGCTCGAAGAGCTCGAGCACGACGTCGAGGAGGCCGCCGCCTCGCTCGGCGCCGGCCGGCTCACCGTCTTCCGCCGGGTGATCCTGCCCGGCCTGGTGCCGGCGATCGCGGCCGGGGCGGCGCTGTCCTTCGCCCGCGGGATCAGCGAGTACGGCTCCCTGGTCCTGCTCAGCGGGAACCTGCCGCTGCGCACCGAGGTGGCGTCGGTGCGCGTGCTCACCTACATCGAGAACGGCAACCCCGCGGCCGCGGCAGCCGTGGCGACGGTGATGCTCGTCGTCGCGCTCGGCGTGATCGTCCTGCTCGACGTGATCCAGCGAAGGGTTGCCCGCCGTGGTTAGTCCGCCCCGTACCGTCCGCTGGTCGCTCCGGCTGCTCGCCGTGGGCTACCTGTTCCTGCTCGTCGCCTGGCCGGTGTCGCTGGTCGTCCGTCGTACCTTCGAGGACGGGCTGGCCTCGCTGGTCACCGCCCTGGAGGACCCCGTGGTCCAGCATGCGCTGCAGATGACGGTGGTCGTCGCCGTGATCGCCGTGGTGATCAACCTGCTCTTCGGGGTGGGTATCTCGCTGCTGCTGGTCCGCTACGAGTTCCCCGGCAAGCGGCTGCTGTCCGCTCTCATCGACGTGCCGCTCTCGGTGTCGCCGGTCGTCGTCGGTCTGGCCCTGCTCCTGGTCTACAACAGCCGGGACGGCTGGCTCGGGCAGCCGCTCGCCGACAGCGGGATCCAGGTCGTCTTCGCCACGCCCGGCATGGTGATGGCCACCGTGTTCGTGGCCCTGCCGCTGGTGATCCGCGAGGTCGTCCCGGTGCTCGAGGAGATCGGCGACGAGCAGGAGCAGGCTGCCCGCAGCCTCGGCGCCAACGCCGTGCAGACGTTCCGCAGGATCACGCTGCCCGCGATCAGGTGGGCGGTGGTGTACGGCGTCGTGCTCAGCCTGGCCAGGTCCCTCGGCGAGTTCGGCGCCGTGAAGATCGTGTCCGGGAACGTGGTCGAGAAGACCCAGACGGCCACCTTGGTGGTCGAGCAGAAGTACCAGAACTTCGAGCAGAGCACCGCCTACGCCGCCGCGTTCATGCTCGCGTTCGCCTCCGTGCTCTGCATCGTGATCGTTTCAGTCCTCCGTCCCAAGGAGTCAGCCAGATGAGCATCGAGGTCACCGGGGTCAGCAAGAGGTTCGGCGACTTCGTCGCCCTCGACGACGTCTCCGTCACCATCCCCTCCGGCCAGCTGACCGCGCTGCTCGGGCCGAGCGGTGGCGGCAAGTCCACGCTGCTGCGGATCATCGCCGGTCTCGAGACCGCCGACGACGGGACCGTGTCCATCGAGGGTGCCGACGCCACCCACCTGCCCGCGCAGAAACGCAACGTGGGGTTCGTGTTCCAGCACTACGCCGCGTTCAAGCACATGACGGTGGCCAAGAACGTCGCGTTCGGCCTGGAGATCCGCCGCCGGCCCAAGGCCGAGATCCGCGATCGGGTGCAGGAGCTTCTCGAGCTGGTGCACCTGCAGCAGTTCGCGCACCGCCTCCCGGCGCAGCTCTCCGGCGGCCAGCGGCAGCGGATGGCGCTGGCCCGTGCCCTGGCGGTGGAGCCGAAGGTGCTGCTGCTCGACGAGCCGTTCGGGGCGCTGGACGCCAAGGTCCGCAAGGAGCTGCGGGACTGGCTGCGCCGGCTGCACGACGAGGTGCACGTGACCACGGTGTTCGTCACCCACGACCAGGAGGAGGCCCTCGAGGTCGCCGACGAGATCGTCGTGGTCAACGAGGGCAGGGTCGAGCAGATCGGCACGCCCGACGAGCTCTACGACGAGCCCGCGAACGACTTCGTGATGAGCTTCCTCGGTCCCGTGACCAGGCTGGGCGGGGAGCTGGTGCGGCCGCACGACATCAGCGTGCTCGAGCACGACCACGCGCTCGGGTCCACGGCCGGTGAGGTCACCCGGATGGTCCGCGTGGGCTTCGAGGTCCGCCTCAGCGTGCGCACCGAGGCGGAGCCCGACGTCACCGTGGCGCTCACCCGGGCCGAGGCACGCGCGCTGCACCTCGACGTCGGCTCGAGGGTGTGGCTGGTGCCGACCCGCGGCGCCGCCACCATCCCGATGATGCCGCGGGCCAGTGCCGGCTAGGACCAGTAGACGATCACCTTGTCGCCGATCGAGACCTGGTCGAACAGGGACGCGATGGCGCCGTAGTCGCGGACGTTCACGCAGCCGTGCGAGCCGCCGTTGTAGCCGTTCGCCGCGAAGTCCGGGGAGTAGTGGACCGCCTGCCCGCCGCTGAAGAACATCGCGAACGGCATCGAGGTGTCGTACAGCGAGGACACGTGGTCGCGGGACTTGTAGCTCACCGCGAACTGCCCCTCACGGGTCTCCATGCCCTCCTGGCCGAACCGCACGTCCAGGGTCACCCGCACCTTGCCATCGACCACCCAGCGCAGGCTGTTGCTGGACTTGTCGATGCACAGCGCCCGACCGGTGGTGCAGCGCGGATCCAGGGCGGAGCCCTCGGCGGGGTCCGGCGGCCGGTTGGCGAGCTCGTCCGCGGTGGGCTCCGCGGTCATGCCGACGAGCAGGTCGAGCGTGCGCCGGTCCACCTTGCCGGTGACCGGGATGTCCCGCTTGGCCTGGAAGCCGCGGACAGCCGTCACCGTCTGGTCGCCGTAGTGGTCGGAGACGTCGCCGAAGAACCACGCGATCTGCCGCAGCCGGGCCTGGATCTCGCGCACCTGGGCGCCCGAGTCGCCGGCCTCGAACAGCGGCGGCCCCGCGCGGTTGAACATCTCGTCCTCGGTCGGCTTGCGGGTCATCGTGTCCAGCCGCCGCCAGGTGCGCGCGTCGACCTCGCCGGTCACCTCGAAGCCGCGCTTGTCCTGGAAGCCGCGCACCGCCTGCACGGTGCGCCGGTCGTAGTCACCGCTGGTCATCGAGGGGTACCACGCGAGCTGGAACAGCCGGTGCTGCAGCTCGCGCACCTTCGGCCCCCGGTCGCCCTTCTCGAGCAGCGGCTCGGGCTCCGGCTCGGGTACGACGGTCGGGGTCGGTGCCGTGGGCGCGGGCGCCGGCGCCTGTGTGCTCGGCTGCACCGGCCGCGCGACCGTGCCTGCCCTGCCTGTGTCGCCGCTGTCACCGGCGTCGCTGATGTCGCTGAGGGCGAGCACCCCCGTCGCCGCACCCGATGCCACCACCACGGCCAGCATGGTGACCACCACCGTGGTCGCGATCCGTCGT
Source organism: Nocardioidaceae bacterium (assembly GCA_035457605.1). Taxonomy (GTDB): domain Bacteria; phylum Actinomycetota; class Actinomycetes; order Propionibacteriales; family Nocardioidaceae; genus Nocardioides_C. The sequence goes on along the minus strand of DATIBI010000104.1, from coordinate 9,357 downwards.
CCCCGTCGCATGTGTCCTCCCGAGTAGACCTGCCCCTGTGGCATCCCCTCTGGTCTGAAGACGCCGGAGGCAGCCGAACGGTTGCTTCCTCCGGGACGGGTCGGACGCAAGCACCGTAGCGGGACAACGTGCTCATGTGAACCGTCCATGCCGACGACTGCACGGTCCCTGCACGCCGGTTCGCCGGGCCCTAGACTCAGGCGCGTGGCGGACTACTACTCGGCTTACCTGCCGTTGCTGGCGATCCTCGTCGTCGGCGCAGGCATGGTCATCGCCATGTTCGCCGGCAACCGGCTGCTTCGTCCGACGTACCCCTCCCGGGAGAAGCTGCTCACCTACGAGTGCGGCGTCGACCCGGTCGGCGAGGGCTGGGCGCAGACCCACGTGCGCTACTACGTCTACGCCTACCTCTACGTCGTCTTCGCCGTCGACGCGGTGTTCCTGTTCCCGTGGGCGACGGTCTTCGGCGGGCTCGGCTGGATCTCGGTGGGGGAGATGGGCGTGTTCATCGGCTTCATCGCGGTCGGGCTCGTCTACGCCTGGCGCAAGGGAGTGCTGACGTGGACCTGACCACCGGCCCGACCGGGACGGTGCCCGGCGGCAGCCCCGCCCCGGGCAACCAGCCCCGCTCCTCCGTCGCGGGGCGGCCAGACCCATCCACGCCCGGGTCGGACCCGCCGCCGGTCACGGACCTGGGCATGCCGTCGGTCGGGCCGCTGCAGAAGCTCGCGCCCAAGCCGGCGCGGTACCTGCTCAACTGGGGCCGGAAGTACTCCCTGTGGGTGTTCAACTTCGGCCTGGCCTGCTGCGCGATCGAGTTCATCGCCACCTCGATGGCCCGCCACGACTTCATCCGGCTCGGGGTGATCCCGTTCGCGCCCGGCCCGCGGCAGGCCGACCTGATGGTGGTGTCGGGGACGGTCACGGACAAGATGGCGCCGGCGATCAAGCGGCTCTACGAGCAGATGCCCGAGCCGAAGTACGTCATCTCGTTCGGGTCCTGCGCCAACTCCGGCGGGCCCTACTGGGACTCCTACTGCGTGACCAAGGGCGTGGACCAGATCATCCCGGTCGACGTTTACGTGCCCGGCTGCCCGCCGCGGCCGGAGGCGCTGCTGCAGGGGATCCTCAAGCTGCAGGAGAAGATCGACGGCGAGTCGCTCAAGGAGCGCTACCGGTCCCACGACGCCGCGTCCGTGACCCGGGGGCTCGTCGCCCCGCCGCCCGGGGCGGTCACGTGAACCAGTCCGTCGCGCTGTGGCCCGGCCGGGTCCGTGCCGCCTACGCCGACACCTTCGGAGACGACGCGGTGTCGGACGACGGGTTCGGCCCGATCAGTGTGGACGTGCCCGCGGACCGCTGGGTGGAGGCGGTGCAGCTGGCCCGCGACGGCCTGGACTGCACGTTCTTCGACTGGCTGTCGGCCGTCGACGAGCTCGACGACGGCTTCCGGGTGGTGTGCCACCTCGCCGACCACCGGGTCGGGGGCGTGGAGCACCTGATCCTGCGCACGCTGGTCCCCCGCGAGGGCGCCCGGGTGGCGTCCGTCGTACCCCTCTTCGCCGGCGCGGGCTGGCACGAGCGGGAGACCCACGAGATGTTCGGCATCGACTTCACCCGCCACGGCGAGCCACAGCGGCTGGAGAAGCTGCTGCTGCCCGAGGAGTTCGAGGGGCACCCGCTGCGCAAGGAGTTCGTGCTTGCCTCGCGGGTGGCCAAGCCGTTCCCCGGCGCCAAGGAGCCCGGGGAGTCCGAGCACGAGTCCTCGCCGTCCCGTCGTCGGACCCGGCCCCCGGGCGTGCCGACGCCGGAGGAGTGGGGACCCCGACCTCCGGGTGGAGCACCGGCTGAGGAGCCGGAGGGCAGCGATGGCTGAGCTCGTCGAGGTCCTGCTGCGGCTGCTGGTCGTCCTCGCCGCGTTCCTGGTGGTGCCGCTGGTCGTCGGCCAGGTCGAGCACAAGGCGATGGCGCACATGCAGGCACGGGTCGGGCCGATGTACGCCGGCGCCTTCCACGGCTGGGCGCAGCTGGTCGCCGACGGGGTGAAGTTCGTGCAGAAGGAGGACGTCGTCCCCGCCGCGGCGGACCGGACGGTGTTCAAGCTCGCCCCCGCGGTCGCGCTGCTGCCGTACCTGGTCGCGATGATCGCCATCCCGGTCGGCCCGGGGCTGGTCGGGCAGGACCTCGACCTCGGCCTGTTCTTCGTGCTCGCGGTGATGGGCGTGGGGGTGATCGGCACCCTGATGGGCGGCTGGTCGAGCGCGAACAAGTTCAGCCTGCTCGGCGGCATCCGGGTCGCCGCCCAGCTGATGGCCTACGAGCTGCCGTTCGTGCTGGCGGCGGCGTCGGTGGCGATGGCCGCCGGAACCCTGTCCCTGACCGGGATCGTCGAGGCGTGGAACCCGTGGTGGCTGCTGTGGCAGGCGCCCGCGGCGGTGGTGTTCTTCGTGGCCGGCCTCGCCGAGCTGCAACGCCCGCCGTTCGACATGCCGGTCGCCGACGCCGAGCTGGTCTTCGGCCCGTACACCGAGTACGGCGGGCTGCGGTTCGCGCTGTTCCTGCTGGCCGAGTACGCCGGCATCGTGCTGCTGTCCGCGCTGACCGCGGTGCTGTTCCTGGGCGACTGGCGCGGACCCTGGGAGGACCAGCTCGGCTGGCTGTGGACGCTGGCCAAGACGATGCTCGTGGCGTTCCTGGTCATCTGGGTCCGGGTGGCCTACCCGCGGCTGCGCGAGGACCAGCTGCAGAAGCTCGCCTGGCAGGGGCTCGTGCCGCTCGTGCTCCTCCAGCTCGCGATCACGGCGGCAGGTGTGGTGGTGATGAGCTCGTGAGCTTCCCCGGCAAGGGCCTCCTGCAGGGCCTGGCGGTGACCATGCGGAACATGACCCGGCGCTCGGTGACCGCGCAGTACCCCGACGCGCTGCCGGAGCTGCCGCCGCGCTCGCGGGGCGTGATCGCGCTGATCGAGGAGAACTGCACGGTGTGCATGCTGTGCGCGCGGGAGTGCCCGGCGTGGTGCATCTACATCGACTCGCACAAGGACACCATCCCGGCGACCACCGAGGGCGGGCGGGACAAGAGCCGCAACGTGCTCGACCGGTTCGCGATCGACTTCTCGATCTGCATGTACTGCTCGATCTGCGTCGAGGTGTGCCCGTTCGACGCGCTGCACTGGAGCCCGGAGTTCGAGTACGCCGAGCTCGACATCCGCGAGCTGACGCACGAGAAGGACCGGCTGCGGGAGTGGATGTGGACCGTGCCCGCGCCCGCCGCGCTCGACCCCGCCGCCGAGCCGGCGAAGGAGATCACCACCGCCGAGCGCGCGGCGTCGCGGGAGCGGCCGGCATGAGCCTGGTCCCGGGGGTCTTCCTGCTCCTTGCGCTGGTCGCGGTCGCGTCCGCGCTGCTGGTGGTGACCACCCGCAACATGGTGCATGCCGCGCTGTGGCTGGTGGTCACGCTCGGCGCGGTCGCCGGCACGTTCCTGGTGCTCGCCGCGGAGTTCGTGGCCTGGGTGCAGGTGCTGATCTACGTCGGCGCGGTCGTGGTGCTGCTGCTGTTCGCGCTGATGCTGACCAAGGCACCCACCGGACCGCAGCCCGACCTCGACGCCCGCCGCGCCGCCCCCGCCGCGGTCGTGGCCGTGCTCGTCGCCGCGCTGCTCGGCACGACGGTCGTGGCAGGGTTCCGCGAGGTCGAGCTCGACCTCGACGCCGCCGTGGTCGGGTCCGCCGAGGTGACCGGGTCGACGATCTTCTCGCAGTGGGTGCTGCCGTTCGAGGTGCTCAGCGTCCTGCTGCTCGCCGCCCTGGTCGGCGCGATCGTCCTCTCGCGCGGCCGGCGAGGTGATGGCTGATGCCGCTGTGGTGGCCGTTGCTGCTGGCCAGCCTGCTCTTCGCGATCGGGGTCTACGCCGTCCTCGTGCGCCGCAACGCGATCCTGGTGCTGATGGGCGTGGAGCTGATGCTCAACGCGGTGAACATCAACCTCGTCGCGTTCGACGCCTACTTCCGCGACGTCCTGCACGGCGGCCAGACGTTCGCGCTGTTCGTGATCGTGATCGCGGCCGCCGAGATCGGCCTCGCGCTGGCCATCGTGCTGCTGGTGTTCCGCACCCACGGGCACATCGACGTGGACCGGCTGCGCGAGCTGGCCGACCGTGACGAGCCGGTACCGCCGGCCGAGACCGCCGAGACGACCGAGACGACCGGGACGACCGAGCCGGCGGGGGACGAGGTGGACGCCCGATGAGCTGGGTGGTGCTGCTGCTGGTCGTCCTGCCCTTCGCCTCCGCCGCGCTGTCGCTGCTGGTCGGGCACGGCGGCGAGGTCGCCGAGCGGGGGATCGCGGTCGGCCTGGGCGCGCTCGGCCTCACGCTGGCGTTCGTCGTCGCGCTTCCGCACCTCGGCGACTCCGAGCCGCTGGGGCACGTGTTCGCCGCGTCGAGCGCCGCCGGGGGGCCACCGATCGAGCTCGCGCTGCGCGTGGACCAGCTGTCCGCGGTGATGCTGCTGCTCGCGCACACGGTCGCGTTCCTGGTGCAGGTCTACAGCCTCGGCTACCTCGCCGGCGACCCGCGCTACCCGTCCTACGCGGCGCTGGTCTCGCTGTTCACCGGCGCGATGACGCTGGTCGTGGTCGCCGACGACCTGTGGGCGCTGCTGGTCGGCTGGGAGCTGATGGGTGCCTGCTCGTACTTCCTGATCTCCCACCACTGGGAGCTTCCCGAGGCACGGGCCGGCGCGGTCAAGGCCTTCCTGATGACGCGTACGGCGGACCTGGGGCTGCTGTTCGCGATCATCGTGATCGGCATCCGGTTCGACAGCTACCGGATCAGCACGGTCATGGGCGAGATCGCCGCCGGCGGCTTCGGCCGGGACGAGCTGTGGCTGCCGGCCGTGCTGCTCACCATCGCGGTGGTCGGCAAGTCCGCGCAGTTCCCGCTGCACACCTGGCTCCCGGACGCGATGCCCGGCCCGACCCCGATCTCGGCACTGATCCACGCCGCGACGATGGTGGCCGCCGGCGTGTTCCTGGTGGCGCGCACCTACCCGCTGTTCCTGTCCGCTCCGGCCGCGTTGAACCTGCTGGCCGCGGTCGCTGCGGTGACGATGCTGATCTCGGCGGTCTACGCGCTGTTCAGCCTCGACCTCAAGCGGGTGCTGGCCTGGTCGACGGTGAGCCAGCTGGCCTACATGTTCGCGGCGCTCGCGGTCGGGGCCTGGACCGCGGGCGTGCTGCACCTGCTCGCGCACGGCGCGTTCAAGGCGCTGCTGTTCCTGGCCGCGGGCTCGGTCGTGCACGCGGTGGGCACCACCTCGATGACCGCGATGGGCGGGCTGCGGGACAAGATCCCCGACACGTTCCTCACGATGACCGTCGGCTTCGCCGCGCTCGCCGGCGTGGTCCCCATGGTCGGCTTCTTCACCAAGGACGCGGTCATCGGCGGCATCCTCGAGGAGGCGAGCCACGGCCGGCTGGTGTGGACCTGGCTGGCGTGGGCGCTGCTCGCGTCGGCCGTGCTGACCGCCGTGCTCACGGTCGCGTACTCGCTGCGCGCCTGGCTGCTGGTGTTCTTCGGGCCGGCGAACGAGACCCTGACCGAGCCGCACGAGGCGCCCGCCTCGATGCGCGTGCCGCTGCTCGTGCTCACCGTCCCGACCGCGGCCGGGGGCCTGGCCGTCGCCTACCCCGAGCTACTGTTCGGCCCGGGGGAGTACGACCTGTTCCACGCCGACATGGCGCTCGCGATGAGCGCGCTCACGCTGCTCACCGCCCTCGCTGTCGCGTGGGTGTGGCGGCGCACCGGCGGCCGCGACCCGTGGCACCCGTTCGTGATGCCGCACCCGCCGGTGGACCGGCTCTACGACGCCGCCCTGGTGCGGCCGGTGCGCACGCTGGCGACGGTCGTCCGTGCCGGTGACCGCGACGTCATCGACGCCTACGCCGACGGAGCAGGAGCGACCGCCCGCGGGCTCGGCCGGGTGCTCCGGGTGACGCAGAACGGCAACGTGCAGGGCTACCTGTTCGTGGTCGTGGTCGGCGCCGCCGCCCTCGCCGTCGTGGCGGGGGTGGTCGCGTGACGCTCGACGCGGTGGTGCTGAACGGGCTGGTCGCGGTGCCGGCCGGCTTCGCCGTGCTCGCCGGGCTGGTCCGACGTACCCCCCTCGCGGTGCCGCTCGCGGTGCTCGGCTCGCTGCTCACCTTGGCCTGGTCGGTGTGGGCGGCGCTGGTCGGAGGTACGTCGATCCGCTCGCTGGACCACGACGTCGCCTGGATCTCCGCGCTCGACGTGCGCTGGCACCTGGGCCTGGACGGGATCAGCCTGCCGCTGGTGCTGATGACCACCCTGGTCGCGGCCTGCTGCCTGCTGTCCCTGGTGCGGCACGCCCCGGCCGAGGGTGACCGGGCCACGCTCGCGGTGCTGCTGCTGGTGATCGAGGCCGGCGTGCTCGGCTGCTTCCTGGCGCTGGACATGGTGCTGTTCTTCGTGTTCTTCGAGGTCGCGCTGATCCCGATGTGGTTCGTCATCAACATCTGGGGCGACCCGCACGACCCCGCCGCCCGGCGCCGCGCGGCCACCCGGTTCCTGGTGTTCACCGTGCTCGGCTCGGCGCTGATGCTGGTCGGCTTCATGATGGTCCGCGCGGTCGCCGGCACCTTCGACATCGTCGAGATCGCCGCGTCGTACCCGCTCGACTCCGCGACCGCCGTGGCCGCCAGCGTCCTGGTCGGGCTGGGCCTGGCGGTGAAGACGCCGCTGTGGCCGCTGCACATCTGGCTCCCGGACGCGCACTCCAAGGCGCCCACGGTCGGGTCGGTGCTGCTCGCGGCGGTCCTGCTCAAGCTGGGCACCTACGGGTTCGTGCGGTTCTGGATGCCGGTGACGTCGCCGGAGTGGGACCTGCTGGTGCCGGTGGTCGCGGCGCTGTCCGTGGTCGGTGTCGTCTACGCGGCGCTGGCCTGCCTGGCGCAGACCGACCTGAAGCGGCTGATCGCCTACTCCAGCGTCGGGCACATGGGCTTCGTCGTGCTCGGCGCCGCCACGTTCACCGTCGGCGGGGTGCAGGCCGCGGTCTACGCCAGCGTGGCGCACGGGCTGATCACCGGCCTGCTGTTCTTCCTGGCCGGGGCGATCAAGGACCGCTACGGCACCGCCGACCTCGCGCAGCTGCGGGTGCTCTACGGCCGGGTGCCGCGGCTGGCCGGGGTCTTCGCGTTCGCCGCGATGGCCTCGCTCGGCCTGCCCGGGCTGGCCGGGTTCTGGGGCGAGATGCTCGCGATCCGGGCAGCCGTCGACCACGCCGACGCGTTGCCGCGGACCACGTTCGTGGTGCTGGCGGTGGTCGCGGCGCTCGGCGTGATCCTCACCTCCGCCTACTTCCTGGCCGTGATGCGGAGCATGCTGCAGGGCACCGACGCCGACATCGTCGCGCACCCGACCGGTGCCGACCGGGTGGTCGCCCCGGGTGACGTGCAGGCGCTGGAGTGGGTCGTGTGGTCGCCGCTGCTGGTGCTCACCCTCGTCTTCGGTGTCGCGCCGGGGTTGCTGCTCACTCCGGTCAGCGAGGCCGCCCGCGCGTTCTTCGGGGGGCTGTAGATGCTCGACAAGGCCGTGCAGGACATCGACTGGCTCGCGATCGCGCCGCCGCTCGTGCTGGCCTGCGCCGCGATCGTGGTGCTGCTCGTGGACGCGTTCGCGGGTCCGCCGTACACCCGCCGGCAGGCACTGCTCCCCGCGGCGCTGACCCTGCTCGGGACGGTCGCCGCGGCGGTGCCCGCGGTGATGCTGTGGGGGGAGCGGCGGGCCACGTTCTGCGTGCTGCCGTCGTTGGAGGGGCCGAGCCCCTGCTCGTTCGTGGTGGACCAGGTGACCCTGGTGTTCTGGGGGATCGTGCTGTTCGGCACCGCCGTGGTCGCCCTGCTCGGCACCGCCACGGTCGCCGACGGACGCACCCCCGAGGGGGAGTGGAACTTCCTGCTGCTGTGCTCGGCCGCCGGCGCGGTCACGATCGCCGCGTCGCGGGACCTGATCACGCTCGTCGTCGCGCTCGAGGTGGTGTCCCTGCCCGCCTTCGCGCTGGTGGGCCTGCGCCGTGGTGACGCCCGGGCGGCGGAGGCGGCGCTGAAGTTCTTCCTGGTCTCGGTCACCGCCACGGCCGTCACGCTGATGGGCGTCTCGCTGGTCTACGGGGCGACCGGCGCGGTGCACCTGAGCGAGATGAACACCGCCCTGGTCACCGGCGCCGAGCCGCGGCAGGTCGCGGTCGTCGGGGCGGTGCTGACCGTGGTCGGTCTGGCGTTCAAGGTGGCGGCGGTGCCGTTCCACATGTGGGTGCCCGACACCTACGTGGGGGCGTCGGTGCCGGTCGCGGCGTACCTGTCGGTGGTGTCCAAGGCCGCCGGCTTCGTCGGGCTGATGCTCGTCCTGGCCTACGGCCTGGCGGACCTGGCGAGCGCGTGGGCGCCGGTGATGGCGGTGGTCGCGGCACTGACCATGACCGTGGGCAACGTGCTCGCGCTGCGGCAGGACCACGCGGTGCGGCTGCTGGCCTGGTCCTCGGTCGCGCAGGCCGGCTACATCCTGGTGCCGTTCGCGGCGGTCGCCGAGGGCGGCGCGTCGGCGTTGGGCACGTCGATGGGGTACCTCGCGATCTACGCCTTCGTGAACCTCGGCGCCTTCGCGGTGGCCACCGTGGTCGGCACCCGCTACCCGCGCCAGCGGCTGGCCGACTACCGCGGGCTGGTCCGGCAGGAGCCATGGGCCGGGTGGGCGCTCGCGTTCGCCCTTGTCGCGCTGGCCGGCCTGCCGCCGGGCATCGTCGGCCTGCTCGCCAAGGTCGTGGTGTTCTCCTCGGTCGCGGGTCCGGTCACCTGGCTGGCGGTGGTGATGGCGGTCAACGTCGCGATCGGGCTGGTGTACTACGCGCGCTGGCTGATGGAGCTGTTCCGGCCCTCGGAGGCGCCGGCCGGGTCGACGTACGACGTGCCCAACGGGGTGGGCGTCGCGATCGGGATGACCTTCGCCGCCGGGATCGTGTTCTCGGTGTTCCCCGGGATCCTGCTGGACCCGATCCTGACCGCGCTCTGACGTACCCGTTGCCGTGCTCGGGCGACCCTCCCCGCGTGCGCGAGGGTGGAGGGGCGTGGTGAGGTACGTCGGTCTGCGGAGCCGGACGGGTGGAAGCCGGGCGCCGCGTCGAGCGCCCGCGGGGGCGAGGGCGGTGGGTGGAGGTTCTACCCGTTCGGGTACGACGGGGGTGCGGCCGTCTAGCGAACCCGGTCGAGGTACGTCAGCAGCCGGGTGAACAGGCTGGTCGCCTCGCGCAGGTCCGCCGACGCCTCGCGGGGTGCCGTG
>DATIBI010000103.1:0-2388 GCA_035457605.1 Nocardioidaceae bacterium | reverse complement strand
GCTGGACAGCAGGAAACGCGCCAGCAGCAGGGCTGCGCGCTCGCGCTCGTGGATCTGGCCACGTCGGGCGACCTTGGCCACGGGGGTGCCGTCGACCCAGGCGGACACCAGGACTCGGTCGCTGACGTCCACGACCTCCGGAACGACGAAGTCTGCGTCGCCACCGAAGACCTGGGCGAAGTCCGCCTGGGCGGCGGCTTCCTGGTGGTAGTCGACCTCGGCCATCACGCGGGCGCGCAGCTCGGTGAACAGCCCCCGGGCGTCCAAGCCCGGCGCCGCCACCCGCAGCAGCGGGACCAGCCGGTCCAGCTGTCGCAGGTCGGTCGCGAGGGCCTCGCCGGCGCCGGGATACTGCACCTTCACGGCGACCGGCCGACCGTCCTGCCACACCGCACGGTGCACCTGGCCGATGCTCGCTGCCGCGGCAGGCTCGTCCTCGAACTCTGCGAACCGCTTGCGCCAGTCCCGGCCCAGCTCGTCCCTCAGCACCCGATGGACCGTCTCCTTCGGCATGGAGGGCGCCGCTTCCTGGAGCCTGGTCAGCGCCTCGCCGTACGGCCCTGCCAGCTGTTCGGGGAGCGCAGCCTCCATCGCCGACAACCACTGCCCGACCTTCATCGCGCCGCCCTTGAGCTCGCCGAGGACCGCGAACAGCTGCTCGGCGGTGCGCGCCTGCACCTCGGCTGCGATGGCCTCGGCCGGACGGCCACCCACGCGGCGACCCAACCCGATGGCCTGACGGCCGACGAACGCCGCGGGAACCGTCGCCAGTCGTGCGCCGCGCAGCAGCCCACGCGTCGGGAGGTCACCCATGGCGCCATCTTGTCATCGCCCGACGGTGCCGGGCGGAGGTCTAGAGTTCGCTCGTGATGGACTGGGCCGGTTGGGCGGTGTTCGGGTTGGTGGCCACCTCGGCCCTGACCGCGGTCATGACCACCGCGCAGCTGGCTGGGCTCACGCGCCTGGACCTTCCACTCGTCCTCGGCACCCTCGTCACCGAGGACCCGGACCGGGCCCGGCTGGCGGGTTTCGTCATCCACCTCGGCTTCGGTCAGGTCTTCGCCCTCGGCTACGCGCTCGTGTTCGCGTTGCTGCGCCAGGCGACGTGGTGGCTCGGTGGACTGTTGGGGCTCCTGCACGTGAGCGTGGCCCTGATGGTGCTGTTGCCGGTGCTCCCCGGGCTGCATCCGCGGATGGCCTCGCACCGGGCCGGCCCCGCGAGCCGTGCTGTGCTCGAACCGCCGGGGCTGCTGGCCCTGAACTACGGCGTGCAGACACCGATGGTGGCCGTCGTCGCCCACCTCGTGTACGGCGTCGCGCTCGGCCTGCTTCTCCAGGTCCGCTGACATGAGACCCATCGCCGACTACGGACTCATCGGGGACAGCCGCACCGCTGCATTGACGGGCGGTGACGGTTCACTTGACTGGCTGTGCGTGCCCCGGTTCGACAGTGAGCCGGTCTTCGGCAGCCTCGTCGGGGGACCCGCCGCAGGAGCATTCCGGCTCGGACCGGCCGAGCCGGCCCCGGTCGTCGAACGCCGGTACCGGGATCAGACCGCGACCCTGCAGACCACCTGGGCCACGCCGGGGGGACGTCTCACGCTGGCCGAAGGAATGGTGGCCGAGGTCGCCGGCCACCTGCTGCCCGCCACCCTCCTGGTGCGTCGGCTCTCCGTCGAAGGCGCGCCGGCGCAGGCGGAGGTTCACTTCGACCCACGACTCGGTGAGCGTCATCGCGCACCCCGGGTCCGGCGCCGCGGCACGGGCCGGGTGTGCGAGTGGGGGTCACTAGCCATGTCCCTGACCTGCGACAGCGGCACGGACCTCGAGGTGGGCAGACCGACCCTGCTCACCCTGACCCCCGGTCGACCGGTGACCTTCGTCGTCACCGTCGCCCATCGAGAACCCCTTGTTCACGTCGACCCGGCCACGGCGTGGACCCTGCTGCAGGAGGACGAGTCCCGCTGGGCCGCCTGGACCGGGCAGATCGACCCCGACATCCCGTTCCGCGATGCCGTCGCGCGCAGTCTCCTGACCCTGCGGCTCCTCACCTACTCGCCGTCGGGCGCGCCAGTGGCGGCCCCGACCACCTCCCTTCCCGAACATCCCGGGGGAGTCCGGAACTGGGACTACCGCTACGCCTGGCCCCGTGACGCCAGCATCGGCGTCGCGGCGTTCCTCCAGGCCGGTCTGGTCGACGAGGCTCGCGGCTTCCTGTGGTGGCTGCTGCACGCGAGCCGGCTCGAGCGTCCCCGCCTGCCGGTGCTGCTCACCCTGGACGGTCGGTTCCCGCCGGACGAACGAAGCCTGCGCGACTGGCCCGGTTACGCCGCGAGCGCGCCGGTACGCGTCGGCAACGGCGCCGCCGACCAGCACCAGCTCGACGGC
>DATIBI010000102.1:0-3537 GCA_035457605.1 Nocardioidaceae bacterium | reverse complement strand
GGGCCAGAACGGCTCGCCCAGGGCCGGGCCGACGATCACCGCGGGCAGGCCGCGCTCGGCCAGCCGCGCGGGGCGGGTGTCGTCGACGTGCAGGGCGGTGACGAACACGCCGTCGACGCGACCCTCCTCGGCGAGGCGGCGGTAGCTCCGGTGCTCGTGGTCGTGCTCGGGGACCACCTGGAGCAGCAGGGCGTAGCCGTTCTCCGACAGCACGCTCTCCAGGCCGGCGATGAACGAGGGGAAGAACGGGTCAGCGCGCAGCGTCACCGGTGGCCGGGCCATGACCAGGCCGACCGCGAACGACCGGGAGACCGACAGCGCCCGGGCCCGGGAGTTCGGGGTCCAGCCCAGCTCGCGGGCCACGGTCAGGATCCGCTCGCGGGTCTCGGTGGCGAGGCCGGGCCGGTTGTTGAGCGCGAAGGAGACCGCGCCCTTCGACACGCCCGCGGCACGGGCGACGTCGTTGATGGTGGGTCGGGGGGTCACAAAAGCCACCTAAACCGGTTTAGCGACCACCTGTCAAGGGTCGGGGTGTAACCCGGGCCACAGCACCACGGCGTAACCGGGGTCACGTCCCGGCGTTGGACGGGGCGGACTCGTTTCCACCGACCAGGGAGCTTTCATGCGTGGTAGAGCCGTTCTCGTCGCCGCCCTCGCCGTGGCAGCGGCCGCGTCCGTCGTACCGTCCGTGGAGGCCGAACCGGCGCCCCGGCTGGTCCAGACCATTACCGCGACCGAGGTCCGCGACGTGATGTTCGTCGGCAACAACTGGGACGGCACCGCCACGGTCGTCGACGCGCGCACCCACCGCAGGATCACGACGATCGACACGATCCCCGACGAGGCCGAGCGGATGGCCGAGATCGCGAGCAGCCCGGACAGGCTGGCGTTCTTCCTGGCGATCCAGCAGGCGATCGGGGAGGGCCACAACCAGTACACCGACGACATGTTCACCACCCACGACGGGCGGCTGGTCGCGGTGAGCCGGCCGAGCTTCGCCGACGTGGTGGGCATCGACCTGGCCACGAACGAGATCCGCTGGCGGTTCCCGATGGAGGGCTACCGCGCCGACCACATGGGCGTCTCGCCGGACGGGCGGCGGTTGCTGGTCAGCGACTCGACCGCGAACACGGTGCACGAGCTGAACCTGCGCACCGGCCGGAAGCTGCGCGAGTTCCCCAGCGGCGACACCCCGCACGAGAACAACTACACGAAGGACGGCCGGCGGATCTTCCACGCCAGCATCGGCCGGGTCTACACGCCCACCGACCGCACCGAGCTCGGCATCGTCCGCGACACCAGCAAGGGCAACCGGGTCTTCCAGATCGTCCGCAACCGGGACATGAAGGTCGTCCGGCGCTGGGACATGGGCAAGGAGCTCGCCGAGGCCGGCTACCCGGGGATGAGCTCGGCGGTGCGGCCGATGGCGGTCGCGCCCGACGAGCGGTTCGTCTACCTGCAGGTGTCGTTCTTCCACGGCTTCGTCGAGTTCGACACCCGCGCCCGGGACCGCCGCCGCAGCTACGCGGGCGAGCCGCTGCGCGGGAAGGTGCGCCGGGTGGTGCCGCTGCCCGACCGCACCGACGGCCTGCCGCGCGAGCAGTACGTCCTCGACTCCGCGCACCACGGGCTGGCCATCAACCGCCGCGGCACCAAGCTGTGCGCGGCCGGCACGATGTCGGACTACGCCGCGATCGTGAACCGGCAGACCCTGCGCCGGCGGGTCGTGAACGTCGGCCCGAAGCCGTACTGGTCCACCAACGGCCCCGTCGACAACACCTGCTGGGTCTCGGTCAGCGGCGACGACAAGGTCGTGGTGCTCGACTACGGCACCGGGCGCCGGGTCGCCACGGTCCGGGTCGGCGACCACCCGCAGCGGGTGCGGGAGGGGTACGTCGCGGTCGACGTGCTCCGCGCCTGGCGGCGGTGAGGGGTACGTCGGACCAGGGGAGGTCCGGGCGGCGGCCGGGTCCCCTCACGACGGCGGGCCGAGCAGGACCGGCGCGGCGACGCGCGCCATGTCGCTCTGCGAGTGGCCGATCCCGGGAGCGACCTCGAGCCTCCAGACGAACGGGAGGTCGTGGTCGTCGGCGACCATCCGCGCCTCCCGGTAGTAGTGCAGGCCCCGCTCGAGCCGGTTGTCGCCCTGCTCGTCGCTCTGCTCGTCGTGCCGCAGCGACTCCGACTCCGGGTCGATGTCGTCGGCGCCGAGCATCACGACCATGTCGGTGCTGAACGCGCCCTCGAGGTCCTCCTCGTCGACCGCGATCCCGTCGAGGCCGTAGGGGAAGTCCTCGGAGTCGTCGGGGACGGTGTACCACCCGGCGTTCGCGGCCACCGCCGTGCGCAGGTGCTCGGGTGAGCCGAACTGGACGAACCGGTGGACGAACTGCGCCCCGGCGGAGTGCCCGAACATCACGTAGTCCTCGGCCTTGCTGTCGACCTGCTCCCGGACGTGCTCGAACAGCGCCTCGATCACGGCGAAGGTCCACTCGTCCTCCGGCCGCTCCTCGCCGTCCTCGTCGACCATGTTTCCGAGGTTGTACTCGGTGTCGGAGAACTCGTCGGACGGGAACTCCGGCACGAGCACGAGCACGTTCCTGTCCTCGACCAGCGGCACCCAGGAGTCGCGGTAGGACGCGGCGTCGCGCCCGTGGCCGTGCACGACGATCAGGATCTGCGCGGTGTCGAGGTCGGCGGAGGCGGGTGCGTCGTAGTAGACCTGGATCGGTTGCCCGGTGGACTTCTCCGCGCCCGCGTAGACGAAGCTGCCCGTACCCGGCTCGATGCGTGTCTGCGTGCTGACGGTCCTCGTGTCGCTGTCCGTGCCGGTGCCCTCGCTGGTGGCTGTGCCTGACCCGCCGGTCGGCGTGCAGCTGAGGAGCAGGAGCGCGAGGACCGTCACGCTGAGCGCCGGCCGGGTGAGCAACGAGATGCGTCGCCGGCTCATCGCGCAGTCCTCGCAGCGGGCTGCTGAGCGGGCTTCCGGACCGGCTGCAGGGCAGGCTTCGCGTCGGGCCGGAACGTGGCGGACCCGTCGCGGTTCAGGTGCATGAGCGGCGACAGCTCGCTGAGGGCGCGCCTGGCCGTCTGGCGGTTGCACAGGTGCGGCTGGTAGCTCACGGCCTCGTTGTCGGTGCGCACGCAGCGGAACGACAGGGCGGGGTCCTCCCCGGCGCCGAAGCCGACGTCGAGGACCAGGCCGACACCGCGCTGGCCGTAGGTGTCGAACCTGCCGGGCGACCCGAAGACGTAGTTGCCGAGGCTGAACACGACCGGCGTCCCGTGGACCATCTCCACCGGCTGCGCGACGTGCGGCCCTGCCCCCACCACCAGGTCGTAGCCGGCCAGGGCCAGCATCCTGGCCCAGTACCGCTGCTCCCGGTTGACGGGCATGTAGTTGTCGCCCCAGTGGACCAGGGCCACGACCTTGTCGGCGCCCGCTTCGTGCGCGAGGTCGATCCCGCGTTGGACGCTCTCAGGGTCGAGGGCGACGGTGCCGGCCTGCCGTACGTCCGCGGTGATCGCGCTGCCGAA
>DATIBI010000101.1:0-30444 GCA_035457605.1 Nocardioidaceae bacterium | reverse complement strand
CGTTGACCTTCGCCAGCCCGTCCTCGTAGTCCTCCACGTCGACCCCCGCGACCACCGGGCCGAACACCTCCTGCCGTGCCAACGGAGCGTCGTGGTCGACGCCGGAGAACACGACCGGGGAGAGCACCTGCCCGGCGGGGTCGGTCAGCGGGTCACCGGGGTCGAACCCGGCCGAGGCCGCGGCATGGATCGCGGACACGTCCTTGGCGAGCTGCTCCTGCGACACGACGGCGCCCATCGTGGTCTGTGGGTCGAGCCCGTCGCCGGGCCGGACCGCGCGGGCCCGTTCGCGCAGCAGCTTCAGGAAGGTCTCGCGGATCCCCGGCGTCACGTAGACCCGTGACGTGGCGGTGCACGCCTGGCCGGTGAGCGAGAACGCACTCGCGCCCACCACCGCGGCGGCCGCCTCGGCGTCGGCGTCGTCGAGGACCAGGTAGGCGTTCTTGCCGCCCATCTCCAGCTGCACCCGGGCGCGGCGCCCGTTCACGACGTCCTGGATCTGGCGGCCCACGGTGGTGGAACCGGTGAAGGAGATGCCGGCGACGTCGGGGTGACGGACCAGCGCGTCGCCCACCGTCGAGCCCGGGCCGTGGACGACGTTGAGGACACCGGCGGGCAGGCCGGCCTCGGCCAGCGCCCTGGCCAGGTGGGTCACCGCCAGCGGGGTCAGCTCGGCCGGCTTCAGCACCACACTGTTGCCGGCGATCAGCGCCGGTGCGGCCTTCCACGCGGGGATCGCGATCGGGAAGTTCCAGGGAGTGACCAGGCCGACCACACCCAGCGGTTCGTTGCGGGTGAGCACCGTCGTGCTCGGGAACGCGCTCGGCAGGCTCTCGCCGGTGGGACGCCAGCCGCCGGCGCCGAAGAACCGCAGGATGTCCACCGCCCTGCGGACCTCGCCGGTTGCCTCGGCCAGGGTCTTGCCCTCCTCGCGGACGAGGTCCGTGGCGACCTGCTCGATCCGCTGCCGGAGCAGGTCGGCGGCATCCAGCAGCACCGACCCGCGCTGCACTGGCGACAGCGCAGCCCAGCCACGCTGGGCGGTGGCCGCGGCCGCCACCGCCTCCTCCACGTCGTGGGCCGTCGAGGCCGGCGCAGTGGCGACCACCTCGTCGGGGCGGGCCGGGTTGCGGCGTTCGGTGGCGGCCTCGCCCACCCACTCGCCGGCGATCAGGTTCAACACGTTCGTCATCAGGGGTCCCTTGTCGGTGTCGGGTGTGGATCGAGGTCTGGGGTCACAGGTTGCCGAGCAGGCCGCCGTCGCAGCGGACGAGGCTGCCGGTGACGTAGGACGCCCGGTCGCTGCACAGGAACGCCGCCACCGAGCCGAACTCATCGGGGTCGCCGTAGCGCCCGGCGGGGATCCTCGCCTGCGAGGAGTCGCGGACCTGCTCGACGGTGGTGCCCTGCCGCTCGGCGGCGGCCCGGTCGAGGGCGGCCACCCGGTCGGTGGCGATCCGGCCGGGGAGCAGCATGTTCACGGTGACCCCGTCGCCTGCCACCTCCCCGGCGAGGGTCTTGAGGTAGGCCGCGAGCCCGGCGCGACCGAGGTTCGAGGCGGTCAGCATCGGCAGCGGGGCCTCGACGCCGCTGGAACCGACTGCGAGCACGCGGCCCCATCCTCGGGCGCGCATCGGTCCGAGGGTCCGACGCACCAGCGACACGTGTGGAGCGAGCAGCAGGTCGCCGATCGCGGCGACGTCCGGGCCGTCGAGCTCCGCCGCGGCGCCGGGCCTCGGGCCGGGGCCGTTGAGCACGATGATGTCGGGGTCGCCGTAGGCGCTGCGGGTCTCCGCCAGCACGGTGTCGGCGGCCTCCGGGGCGGTCAGGTCGACCGCGACCGGGGTCGCCGACGGAAGTGAGCCCGCGACCCGGGCGGCCTTGTCCCCGTCGCGTCCGACCACGACCACGTGCGCGCCCTCGTCGGCGAGAGCCCGGGCGACCGCCGCGCCGAGCCCGCCGGTCGCGGCGAGCACGACCGCGACCCGGTCCTTGAGTCCGAGGTCCATCAGAGCGCCTCCACCGTCTCGATGTGCCGCGCCAGCACCGGCAGCAGCGACTCGGGCAGGGACCGCGCCGGCGGACGCACCCCGGACTCTGCGATCAGGCCGCGCCGACGCAGGCACTCCTTGCGTACCGCGAGCGCGATGCCCGCCTGCTGCTCGAACGTGATCAGAGGCAGGTGCTGGAGCAGCTCGGCCCGGCTCTTCGACGGGTCGTCCGGGTCCCAGGCTCGCACGCAGGCGACCAGCACCTCGGGGTAGGAGAACCCGGTCATCGCGCCGGCGGCGCCGCAGGCGAGCTCGTCGAGCAGGTTGATCCCGCCCAGGCCGCCGAAGACGGGTACGTCGACCCGGGCGGTCAGCTCGGCCACCGCGACCGGGGTCGGCGGGGCCTCCGCCTTGACCGCGGTGACGTGCGGGGAGGCGGTGACCACGTCGGCGAGCTTCGCGGCGGGGACGGAGACACCGCTGACGACCGGGTAGTCCTGCACCACGACGTCGGCGCCGGATGCCTCGTGCACCGCGCGCAGGTGGGTGTCGAGCACCCGCGGGTCGGCGCTGTTCGCCTGCACCATCACGCCGGCGAGACGGTCACCCACCAGCTCGACGGCGAGCCGGGCCTCGTCGATCACCGGCGCCGTGGCGAGCCCGGTGCAGCCGACTACCAGCGGGAGGTCGGTCGTGTCCAGCACCGTCTCGAGCACCAGCCGGCGCTCGGCCCAGGACAACCGGGCCGCCTCCCCGAACACCCCGAGCACGGTCAGGCCGGTGGCTCCCGACGCCTCGGCGTGCTCGACGAGGCGGGCCACGCCGCTGTCGTCGACGTCGAGCGTGGATCCCGAGAACGGCGTGGCCAGCACGGTCCACACCCCGGGTCGCATGTGCGGGTTCATCGATCACTCCAGACGGGCTTGCGCTTCTCCTGGAACGCCGCGACTCCCTCGGCGGCGTTGGGACTGTCGAGCGCCTCCATCAGTGCCGGCAGGCGCGCCGCGTGCGCATCGCGCGTCGAGAGCGTCTCGGTCCGGTTCACGACCTGCTTGATCGCGCGCAGCGAGCTGGGGGCGCACGCGAGGATGTCGGCCAGCCAGCGGTCGACGGCCTCGTCGAGCTCGGCGGCGGGGACCACCTCGGTGACCAGGCCCATCCGGTGCAGCTCCCCGGCACGCACTCTACGGCCGGTGAGCAGGATGGACATCGCCTGGTTGTAGGGCAGTCGGCGGACCAGCGAGACGATCCCGCCGTCGAGGGGGAGCCGGCCGACCCGCGGCTCGGACAACGCGAACTGCGCGGTGTCGGCGGCGACCACGATGTCGGCGCCGAGCACCATCTCCATCCCACCGCCCATGGCGTAGCCGTTGACCCGGGCGATCACGGGCACGTCGAGGGTGCGGCGCAGGCTCAGTCCGGCGAAGCCGTTCGGGTCCAGGTCCGCCCAGTACTCCAGGCCGGTCTTGCCCACCCCGGCCGCGGACATGTCCGCGCCGGTGCAGAAGGCCCGGTCCCCGGCACCGGTGACCACCACGGCGCGGACCGAGGCGTCCTGCTCGATCTCGTCCCAGATCTGGTTGCAGCGGGCGGCGGTCTTCTCGTCCACCGCGTTCAGCACGTGCTGCCGGTCCAGGATCACCCACGCGACGTGGCCGCGGCGCTCGAACCGGACCTCGTCGACCCGCGCCTCGCTCATCGGATCACCCCCTCGCGGGCGACCTGGGCCACCCGCTCCTCGTCGTAGCCGAGCTCGCGCAGCACCTCGGCGTTGTGCTCTCCGAGCATCGGCGCCGGGATCCGGGTCCGGTTCGGTGTCCCGGACAGTCGGATCGGGCTGTCGAGCACCTTCACCGTGCCCGCGTGCGGGTGCTCCATGTCCACGACCATCTTGTTGACCTCGGTCTGCGGGTCGGCCAGCGCCTCCTCGAGGCTGCGGACGGGGGCGCACAGGATGTCCTGCTCCTCCAGCCGGGCGACCCAGTGCGCGGTGGTGTCCAGGGCGAACCGCTCGCGGAAGATGGCCTGCAGCTCGGGCCGCCGCTCGAACTGGCCCTCCAGGGTGTCGAGCCCGGGCCGCATGGACAGGTCCTCGTCGAACCCGAGCGCCTTGCTGATGTCGCGCAACGGGTTCTCCTTGAACGCCCCGACCATGCACACTGCGCCGTCGGTGGTCGGGAAGACCCCCGACAGCGGCATCGCTGCCCAGTTCACCTCGTGACCCCGGTTCAGCTGGGTCGCGGCCTCCTGCATCTGCATGTGCAGCATGGAGTCGTACATGTTGACCTGCACCTTCTGGCCCTCGCCGGTGCGGTCCCGGGCGATCAGCGCCAGCAGGATTCCCTGGCACAGGTGCATGCCGGTCGTGTAGTCGCACAGCGTGGTCGGGTACACCGACAGCGGCACCTCCTCGCCCTGACGTCGGTACATCAGCCCCGTGTAGGCCTGGGCGATCACGTCCTGCCCACCTTTGTGCGCATAGGGGCCGCTCTCGCCGAAGCCGGTGCCCGAGGCCCAGATCAGCTGCGGGTTCACGTCCTTGAGCGCGTCGTACCCCAGTCCCATCCGCTCCATGACGCCGGCGCGGAAGTTGCTGACCACCACGTCGGCGCGGGCGACCAGATCCAGGATCACCTCGCGGCCGGCGTCGCTGCGGGTGTCGACGGTGACGCTGCGCTTGTTGCGGTTGATCGAGATGAAGATCGGGTTGTCCTGCCCGTCCTTGTCGGGCAGGGAGTTGCGGCTCAGGTCGCCGTACCCGGGCCGCTCCACCTTGATCACCTCGGCGCCGTAGTCGGCCAGCATCTGGGTGGCGCTGGGGCCCATGAAGACCTGGGTGAAGTCCAGGACGACGACACCCTCCAATGCGCTGCGCGTGCTCATCACCGGTTCTCCTCGTCATGGTCGATGGTGGCGTTCTCGGACGGCTTGTCACCGGGGTCGGCGCCCTGGTCGCGCATGCGCACCTGGATCTCGCTCACCGGGACCTCGCGGACCGGGAGGTCCTTCTGCACCGCGATCGCGGCGGCGATGCCGGCGGCCTGTCCCTGGGCCATGCACGGCGGGATCTCCCGGGACATGCGCTGTGCCTCGGGCGTCGCCGAGTAGTGTCGCCCGGCGACCAGCAGCTGGTCCACGCCCCGGGGGAGCAGCGCCCGGTAGGGGGTGTAGTAGTCGCGGCCACGGGCGACGCTGTCGGTGAAGTGCCGCCGGTTGACCACGTCGTCCTTGGTGACGACGTACTCGCCCTGCAGCAGCCGGGTCTGGCGGACCCCCATCTGCTGGGCGACGTCGAGGACGTAGGCGTTCTCGAACCCCGGAAGGTCGGCCCGGATGGACTCGAGCGCGGTCGCGATCCGGTCCCGCGCGGCGAACTCGGCGTTGGTGAGCGACTCCGGGTCGGCGCCGTCGAACCCGGTCATGTGCGGCGTGTTGCACCAGACCACCCCGGGGAGGGGTGTCTTGAGCCACCACAGCTCCCAGGCACCGCCGAGCAGCCGCTTGATCTTGCGGTTGATCGCGCGGGCCTCCCGCGGGTTCTCCTGCTCGAACCGCTCCGCGCGGTCGGTGTCGACGCCGCCGAGCCGGAAGACCAGGGTGACCAGGTACTTGTCGTGGGCGTACGGCGCGCCCGCACGGGAGGCGACGTCGATGTCGCCGGTGGTGTCGACGACGACGTCGCCGAGGATCGCCTGGGGTCCCTGCTTGGTCTCCACCACGACGCCCTTGAGCACGCCGTCGTCGACGATCGGGCGGGAGAACCAGCTGTGCATGCGCAGGTGCACGTTGTTCTCGCGGACGAGGTCGATCGAGGCGGCCTTCCAGCCGTCGGGGTCGAACGCGACCGCGTAGCAGATCGGCTTGGGGCTGGTGTGCGAGTGGAAGTTGAAGGTGCCCCAGCGGCCCCATTTGTTCCACAGCTCCTGGGAGGTGGCGCGCTCCGCGACGGGCGGGTAGACCGCGAGGTCCTTCGCCGCCATCCGCTCGACATACTCGTCGACGATGCCCTGGACGGTGATCTCGTCGCCGTTGACCATGTCGTCGAGGACGAGCACCATGCCGCCCGACGCCAGCCCGCCGAGCGCGGAGTAGCGCTCGACCAGGGTCACGTCCATGCCGAGCCGAGCGGCGGAGACCGCCGCGCTGACGCCGGCCGGTCCACCACCGACCACGACCACGTCGCTGCGCCGGACGACCGGCGCGGTGAGCTCGTCGGTGCTGATGCTCAGGTGTGCTTGGTTGGGTGCGAGATCCACGGGACTCACTCTCCGGCGAAGACGCCGCTGTGGCGGCGTGCGAGGACGTACAGGACGACGCTGACGAGGCTCAGCGCTGCGGTGTAGACGGGGAACACCCAGAGCAGGTCGCGACTCTGCAGCCACACCAGCAGGTAGGAGGCGGTGCCGCCGAACAGGGCGACCGCGATGCCGTAGCCGAGGCCGGTGCCGGTCGCGCGGCAGTACTTCGGCATCAGCGAGGTGGAGACCACGTTGTAGAGCGTCATGTTGGCGACCAGCAGCACGCCGCCGAGCAGCAGCACCACCGAGAACATGCCGAGGCCCGGACCGGCGTAGAGCAGCATCAAGAACACGCCCGGCACGGCGGCGAGCCGGGTCCACACGAAGGCGCGGGACAGGGTGACCCGGTCGGCGACCCGGCCGGTGACGATCGAGCCGACCAGCAGGATCACGCCGAGCAGGGTGGTGAGCGCGAAGATCGTGGTGGGGTTCTCGCCGAAGGTGCCGCGGGCCATGCTCGGCAGACCCACGTTCCACGCGTAGTTGTAGGCCTGCGCGGCGCCGATGACGAAGATGGTCGCGAGCAGGCCGAGCCAGTGCTTGCGGAGACCGGACCAGGTCGACGCCTCCGGGGTCGCCTTCTCCTCCTCGGTGAGCGTCTCGGGGAGCGCCCGACGCAGGTAGAGCACGACGAAGCTCATCGCCGCGCCGAAGAGCATCGGCACCCGCCAGCCCCACTCCGACATCTGGTCTCCGCCGATGACGTAGCTGGTGGCGAAGCTGACCAGGGAGGCGAGCAGGATCCCGAGGTTGACGAAGAAGCTGATGTAGCCGGCGGCGCGACCCTCGTGCCCGGCCGGCTTGAGCTCGACCGCGTAGGCGGTGGCAAGCGGCGCCTCGATCCCGGTGGAGAGCCCCTGGAGGATCCGGCAGACGAGCAGCAGGACGCCCGCCCACACGCCGATCGTGGCGTGGGTCGGCATCACGCCGATGACCAGCGTGGTGACCGCCATCAGCGACACCGACAGCAGCATCACCTTCCGGCGTCCGATCCGGTCGGCGACGTTGCCGAGCAGGACGCCGCCCAGCGGACGGACGAAGAAGCCGACCGCGAAGACGGCCAGCGCGCTGAGCGTCGAGGAAACCGGGTCGGCGGCGGGGAAGAACTGCGGGCCGATGTAGGCCGCGAGCAGTCCGAAGATCATCCAGTCGTACCACTCGAGGGTGTTTCCCAGGCCGAGTCCCAGCATCGCGCGCCGGGTGCTGGCGTCGCGGGGGGCGGTGGTGGTCGCGGGGGCTTTGGGAGCGGGTGGGTCTTGGATCGTGGTCATGCGTTTCTCCAGGTTCGTGTCCGCCGGGTGCCGTGTTCAGGGCGCACTCGGCCAAGCCCGGGGCGTGCCACGCCGAGGGCTGGTGGTGGAAGGAGCTGACGAACGGCCTGGGTGCGGGGCCGGTGTGCTACCAGGTGGGCGGGGTGCTCACCCAGATCGCGGTGCACTCCTCGGTGTCCGAGGGGTTGACGTACCAGTGCGGGATGGTCGACGCGTAGCGGATCGAGTCTCCCGCCTCGAGCCGGTGCCGGACGCCGTCGAGGTAGACGTCCTTGGTGCCGGACAGGACGATCCCGAACTCCTCACCGTTGTGGCGGTAAGGGGTCTCGCTGGTGTCGTAGCCGGGCGGGGTCACCACCCAGTTGGCTTCGAGTGCACCGTTGAGGTCGGGGGTGAGCAGCTCGATGCGCCCTTCGTCACCGTTGGCCAGTCCGTGACTGTCGAGACGCCGCCGCTCGTCCTTGCGGACCACGACCTTCTCCGTGTCGCTCGGCTGCAAGAGCTGACCGACCGGGAGCTGCAGGCCGTGGGCCAGCTGCACCAGGGTCGCGAAGGAGGGGTTGCCGTGCCCGCGCTCGATCTGGCTGATCAGCCCGGAGCTGACGCCGGCGAGCTCCGAGAGCTTCTCGGTGGTCAGCTTCCGCTCCTTGCGCAGGAGGCGCACGCGCGTGCCGAGGTCGGTGAGCATGGACTCCATTCCGAGGTCCTTGCCGTTCCTGCCCTTGTCACTCACGCGTCCTCCTGATGTGGTGTGACCCACAGCATTGAAGATTGCCTTCACTATGTCAACAGTTTCTTCATTAAACTGAAGTCACGGTGGTGTAACTCGGTCTGCTCCGGTCCGGAGGCCGGGCGCCTCCCCGGCGGGTCCACGGCGGATCCTCGCCGGCTTGCGTCTCAGGCGTGGGTACGTCGGACGAGGTCCTCCACCTGCGCCACCGCGTCGTCGACGTCGTGCGCCAGGTGCAGCCCCGGGTCGTCCGGCAACGGCCACCCGTGCAGCGAGACGACCGGCACGCCGGTGCGCAGCGCCAGCGCGAGCTCGCTCGTCGTACCCCAGCTGCCGCCGACGGCGAGCACGCAGTCGGCGCTGCGGACGACGAGCCCGTTGCGCAGCTCGCCGAGCCCGGTCGCGATGGTCACGCTCAGCGCGGGATGGCCGGCGGCCCGGTCACGACCGGGCAGGAGGCCGACGCTGGTCCCGCCTGCGGCCGCACAGCCCTCCGCCGCCGCGCCCATGACGCCGTCCAGCCCGCCGGTGACGATCACCATGCCGGCGCCGGCGAGCCTCCGCGCGGCCTCGCGTGCGAAGGCGCGGTCGGAGTCCGTGGCGCCGGAGCCGGGGCCGATGATCGCGACGTAGGCCTGCACGCCCCCGACGGTAGTGGCCTCAGTGGGTCCGGCGGTGGAGCGGATGCTCGGGGTCGTAGTCGAGGGCCTTGACCATGTGCACCACGGCGCCGACCTTGGGCTCGTTGGTGAAGGCGACGTTGTCGACCAGCGCGCGCATCAGGGTGATGCCCCGGCCGTGCTCGGCGTCGTCGTCGTCCTGGTGCGCGATCGAGGTCGCGTCGAAGCCGCCGCCACGGTCGATGACGGTGATGCTGCAGCGGTCCGCCGCCAGCTCTATGCGGACCTCGTAGGCGTCGCTGTCCAGGGCGTGGTCGACGACGTTCGCACAAGCCTCGGTGATCGCCAGCTCCACGTCGGAGACGTCGTCGTCGGCGACCCCGAACGCCCGCAGCGCCTGCGCCGCGAGCCGGCGGACGACCGGGACGCTGTGGGTCTCCCGGGGCAGCGACACGGTCAGGTCCATGCGCGGTGGCGCGTGCTCCTCCTCGGCCACGGTCTCGGACCCGGGCCAGCGGAACACGTTGCCCTGCACGGCGTCGTCGGCCTCACCGAAGACCACCTGCAGGCGGCACTCCGGGTCGCCGAAGGCGATCGCCTCGTCGAGGACCACGGTCGCCTCGCCGTCGACGCGGGCGGCCAGCCGCCCCGCGAGACCCACCGTGATCCGGCACAGCGACGGCGCGTCGGCGATGGAGTCCCCGAAGGGGCACCGCTGCACGGCCAGCTCGACCCGGTCGTGCTCGCTCGAGATCACCTCGACGTCACCGCCGAGGGCCGCGTGCGTCTCGGCCACCAGCCGGACCGCCTCCTCGCGGCTGGTCGGACGGTCCTCACCCGCGACGGCGTCGGCGAGACCCACGCCGGCGAAAGTGGCCGACTGGTCCGGCGGCGCCGCGGGGAACGCCTCGCGGGCCGCGGCCAGGGCGACCGTCGCGGCGGCCGGCCCGTCGCGCCCGGGGTCGACGTCGACCCCGGCGATGCCGTGCACGTCGGGGTCGAAGTCGGGGACGGAGGCACGAGCCACCGGAAGGGCGAACTCGGCGAGCTCCTGGGTCCGCGCGTCACGCAGCCGGGCACGGTGCCGGGCGGGGACGACGGTCACCGGCTCGACCCGCTCCACGGCGAGGTCCGCCAGCTGCGCCTCGTCGAGCGCGCTCACGGTGAAGCGCGGCTGGCTGGCGGACCAGTCCAGGTGGATCCAGACCGGGGTCGGGGCGCCGCTCAGGTGCTTGTCCAGGTGCCTCTCGAGCTCAGGTGTCGCCGCCTGGGCCTTGTCGGTGTCGGCCGCGTGCCGGACGAGATGGTCGGTCAGGGTCTCGACGGCAGCGCGCCCCGAGCCCTGCCGTCGTGGGTCGAGCAGCCATTCCATTGCCGGGTCCCCCTGGGGTGCGTGCGTGCCGCGTCGATGTCGTCCTGGTGCACGAAGGGATACCCATCGCGTCGGCACGCCACACGGGAAGTGACGCACTTAATGCCGGGAACGGGTGCGCCTCGCCGGGGTGGGTGTGCGACGGTTCAGCGCAACGGGTCGAACGGCGCCAGCTCGACCGGCGTGCGGCCGGTGGTGATCTGCTCCGCGAGCAGCTGCCCGGTCGCCGGGCCGAGGGTGATGCCCCACATCCCGTGACCACCGGCGGCGAACACGCGTGGCGACCGGGTGCCGCCGATCAGCGGCAGCCCGTCGGGCGTGCACGGCCGGGCGCCGACCCACTCGTCCCGTCGGGTGTCGAGGTCCGCACCGCGCAGCAGCGGCCGGGCGGCGGCGGTGATCGCCTCGATCCGGCGCGGGTCCAGCGGGGCGTCCGGCGCGCGGAACTCCATCATCCCGGCCACGCGGAGCCGGTCCCCGACGGGCGTGCAGGCCACCCTCTGGGCCGGGAAGTACACCGGCCCGCTCGGCACGTGCTCGATGGCGATGCTGAAGCTGTAGCCGCGACCGGCCTGCACGATCGTGGAGACCCCGAACCGGCGGGCCAGCCGGCCCAGCCACGCCCCGGTGGCGAGCACGACCGCGTCGTAGGCGGTCCCGTCCACCTCGACGAACGGGCCCCGGTCGGTGACCGAGTCGACGGTGACCCCGGTGCGGATCCGTCCGCCGCGCGCCCGGACCGCGTCAGCCAGGGAGTGCACGAACTCGCCGGGGTTGATGAACCGCTGGTCGTGCAGCCGGATCGCCGCGCCGACCTCGTCGGACAGCGACGGCTCCACCTCGCGCGCGTCGTCGCCGGTGAGCACGTCGTACTCGATGCCCTGGCCGGCCCGCTGGATGTGCTCGATCTCCTCGAGCAGGGTGCGCCGTTCGTCCGCGGTCCGGTAGGCCGCGAGGAACGACTTCGCCTCGTGGGTGGGTGCGCTCACGCCGCCCTCGGTGAGCACGTCGAACGAAGCCAGCGCGCACCGGTTGATCGGCACCAGCGCGTGCATGGCCTTCTCCCAGCGCCGCGCCGTGCTGTGCGCCGCGAACCGGGTGAGGAAGGAGAGCAGGCGCGGGTTCGCGGTGGGCGGCACGTAGACCGGGGAGGAGGGGCTGAGCACCGCGCGGACGCCGTACTTCAGCACCGCCGGCTCGGGGAGCGGGGTGGTGATGCCCGGGGTCAGCCAGCCGGCGTTCCCCCAGGACGCGCCGGCGGCGACGCCCTCGCGGTCGAGGACGGTGACCTCGACCCCACGCTCCTGCAGGAACCACGCGGTGGCGAGGCCGACCATGCCCGCACCGACGACGGCGACGCGCTGCGGCGGGGAGGACAGGGTGGGGTTCACGCGACGAGCCATGTCCTCGATGGTGAGGCCCGTCCGGGCCGGCGTCATGGTCCTGCGGCACCGACGATCCGGCCATTCGTTGTCCCACGAGCACAACCGATGCGAAAGAATGGCGGCGTGTTCACGGCTCAGGACGCAATCGGTGCGGTCGGCTCGGCCCTGTTCGACGTGCTCGTCGAGGGTCGGGCGCTGGAGGTGTCCGACGTGTTCGTCGCCGAGCCCGGGGACGACGCGGTCGGTCAGCGCGGCGACCTGGTGCTCGGGGTCGGCGTGGCGAGCCCGGCCGACGCCGCTGCGCTGCTGGCCCGGTGTGCCGACGGCAAGGCGTCCGGGCTGGTCGTGCGCCGGGCTGCTGTCGACGACGGCCTCGTCTCCGCGGCCGAGGAGCGGGCCCTGCTCCTGGTCGGCCTCGACGCGGGGGTGTCCTGGGCGCACGTGGTGTGGATGCTGCGCGGGGTGGTCGACCGGGCCGCCGCCCCGGACTCGCCGGCCGACACCGGGGTGCACAACGACCTGTTCGCGCTCGCCGACGCCGCCGCGGCGATCGTCGAGGCACCCGTCACGATCGAGGACAACCAGTCCCGGGTGCTCGCCTACTCCTCCGGGCAGAGCCTGACCGACACCGCCCGCGTGTCCACGATCGTGGGCCGCCGGGTCCCGCCCGACGTGGTCGCCCACTACCGCGCCCGTGGGGTGTTCCGCCGGCTCGCCCGCTCCAGCGAGCCGTTCCTGGTCGAGGCCGGGCCGGACGGCACCCGGCCTCGTCTGGTGGTGCCCGTGCGCGCGGGCGGGGAGTGGCTCGGGTCGATCTGGGCGGTCGTGGACGGGCCGGTGGCCGCCGAGGTGTCCGCGGAGATGGTCAACGCCGCGTCCGTGCTCGCGCTGCACCTGCTCCGGTTGCGGGCCGAGGCCGACGTCGCCCGGCGCACGGCGGTGGAACGGGTCCGTGCGGCGCTGCGGGAGTACGCCCCGGGCCGGGTCGACCCCGCGTCGCTGCCGCCTGCGCCGTGGCGGGTGGCCGCGTTGTCCTGGGCGGGCGGAGGGTCCGACGTACCCGAGGAGCTGGACCTGTGGTCGGCCACCTGTCGCCGGTACGGGTGGGCGGAGCCGGTGCTGGCCGACCTCGACCGGACCGTGTTCGCCGGGGTCGGGTCGGGTGGCCGCCCCGGGTCGTGGACCTGGCTGCGGGGGCTCGTCACCCACGCCGGGCCGTCCGGGCCGGTGCTGCGGGCGGCCGCCGGAGGCCCGGTCACCACCGCGGCCGACCTGCCCCGCTCGAGGGTGGAGGCGGCCGAGCTGCTGACGGTGCTCGCACCGGGCGAGGCGGCGGTGTTCGAGGAGGCGTGGGTGCCGGTCACGGTCGCCCGGGCAGCGGCAGCCCTCGACCCCGGCTCGCTCGGCGGACCCGTCGCGACGCTCGCGCGGCACGACGAGGAGCGTGGCACCGGGTACGTCGAGACGCTCGGGGCCTGGCTGGGCCATCTCGGTGAGCCACGGCGGGCCGCCCAAGCGCTGCACGTGCACGTGAACACGCTCCGGCACCGGATGCGCCGGATCACCGCCCTGGTCGACCTCGACCTCGACGACCCGCGGGAACGGCTCGCCCTGCAGCTCCAGATCGAGGCGTTCCGCACCCGCGGACGGCCCGGTACTGCTTCCATGGACCGGTGAGGATCGGGGGAGCAGTGGTCACGGCGGCGCTCGGGCTTGTCCTGACCGGCTGCGCGTGGGGGCTGTCCCCGGTGCACCTGCCCGACCCTCCCGAGCCCTCGACGCCGGCCACGACCACGTCGCTGCCGGCAGCGACGGTGCCGCTCCCGGACCCGCACGCGCGGACCATCGACGGCTGGCCGGTGTCCGCGGACGGGATCGTCCTGCGGGTGGACCTGCACGACGGGTACGAACGGTCGGAGATCATCTCGTTCGCGGCCGACGGGTGGGTCGTGCGGGCCGCGGAGACCGACGTGTTCGCCTCGACCGAGGACCACACCACCTGGCGGCTGAGCCGTGAGGGGCTGCGCCGGGTGCTGGCCCGGTTCGACGCCCTGGGGGTCCGTGAGGCGAGGCCCGGGGACTTCGGGGACGGCAAGGTGTCCTCCTACGGGCGCTCCGCCGCGGTGTGGTTCGACGAGCGGGTGATCTCCGGCTCCACCCCGGAGCTGTGGCAGGCGGCCACCGAGGTGACCGACCCTCGCTGGTCCGGGGCAGAGGTGATCGCGCCGGTGCGTCCCTGGGTGCCGGAGCGGATCGGGTTCCTCGCCGGGCCCCCCGACCGCACCGACCGCTCGCCGCTGGGGCCGTCCGACCGGTTCGCGCGTTGGCCGCTCGACCGGGGGATCCGCGAGCTCAGCCTCGGCACCATGCCGAACGCCTACGGCGAGCCGCGCGCCGCTCTGTGCCTGACGGGACCGGACGCGGCCGCGGTCTGGCCGCTGCTGGACGGCGTGAACACCGCCTACCTCCGGGTCGACGACGGCCGGCGTTGGGAGCTGAACACGACCGTCGACCTGCCCGCCTACACGCGGTCGGGGAGCCCCTGCGGGGGGTGAGGCCGCGCCGCGCAGTGGGGATCGCTGCGGCGGTCGGACCGAGGGGTACGTCGGACCGCCCCTGGCATAGTGAAAGTCATGACGGTCGATGTCCTGGTGGTCGGCGCCGGCCTCGCCGGGCTGGTGTGCGCACGTGAGCTCGGACGGGCCGGCCTGCAGGTCGAGGTGCTCGAGGCCTCCGACGCGGTCGGTGGGCGGGTCCGCACCGACGTGGTGGACGGGTACCGCTGCGACCGGGGCTTCCAGCTGCTGAACCCGGCCTACCCCGCGGTCCGCGAGCTGGTGGACCTCGACGCGCTCGACCTGCGGCAGTTCGCGGCCGGCGCCGCTCTGGCGAACGGCGCCGGCCTGACCGTGGTGGCGGACCCGGTCCGCGGTCCGTCGTACCTCCCCGGCACCGTGCGCAGCGGCTACCTGCGCCCGCTCGAGCTGGCCCGGCTCGGCGCCTGGGCCGCGCCGGCGCTCGGCAACGTGGACCGGCTGCTGGACCGCCCGGACACCACCCTCGCCGAGTCCCTGGACCGTGCCGGGGTCCGCGGCCGGCTGCGCACCGAGCTGTTCGAGCCGTTCATCACCGGTGTCCTGGCCGACGACACCGGCGCCACGTCGGCCACCTTCGTGCGGCTGCTCGTGCGCTCCTTCCTGCGCGGGGTCCCCGGCGTGCCCGCGCAGGGGATGGCGGCGCTGTCCGCGCAGGTCGCCGACGGGCTCCGGGCGCCGGTCGCGCTGGGGGTCCGGGCGCACGAGGTGGGGCCGGGACGGGTCCGCAGTGACGCCGGTGAGCACCTCGCACGGGCGGTCGTCGTGGCCACCGACCCGGTCTCCGCGGGCGGGCTGACGGGGGAGGGGCCGGTGCCGATGAAGGGGCTCGTGACCTACTGGTTCGCCGCTCCCGAGCCGCCCACCACGCTGGACCTGCTCGTGCTCGACCCGCAGCGACGGGGGCCGGTGGTCAACACCGCGGTGATGACCAACGTCGCGCCGAGCTACGCGCCGGACGGCCGGCACCTGGTGCAGGCCACCACCCTGCTCAAGGACGACACCGGCGAGGCGGCGGTGCGCAGCCACCTCGCGCAGATGTACGGGACGCCCGTCGACGCCTGGCAGCTCGTCGTGCGGCACGAGATCGCCGGCGCGCTGCCGGTGCAGCCACCCGGCTCGGGGGTGCGGAGGCCGGTGCGGCTCTCCGACGGGCTGTTCGTCGCCGGCGACCACCGCGACACCGGCTCGATCCAGGGCGCGATGGTCTCCGGCCGGAGGGCGGCCGCGGCGGTGCGAGCCGCGCTCGGCCAGGCGCCCGCGGGTCCCGGCCAGGTGGGCTGTCCCGGCTAGAGGAACGCCAGCACCACGGCGGCGACCAGCGGCACCAGCACCACCACCAGCGCGATCGGGGTGGTCCCACGAGCCGCGTGCATCTGCGCCCCGCGCCGGATCGAGCGCTCGTTCTCCCGCCACCGCAGGTAGCCCGTCAGCCCGACGTAGGAGCCGACCGCCACCAGGGCCACGCCGAGCAGCCCCCGCATCGCGTCGGTGGCCTGGGTGAGGAACTGCAGCACGCCGAGGCCCGCGACCTGCAGGGACAGCGCGGTGCGCAGGTAGGCCAGGAACGTGCGCTCGTTGGCGAGCAGGAACCGGTAGTCGGTCGGTTCCTCCTCGGACGCGTCGCCGTCCCCCGTCGTCCGCGCCGTCATCCCCGGCCCGTCCCCCGGCCCGTCTCGCGGCCCGTCTCGCGGCCCGTCTCGCGGTCGATCATCGGCTGCAGCCGTGGCAGCTCGTCGGTGATCCCGAACAGCCGGGCCTGGTCCTCCAGCATCGTCCGGAACATCGCCCCGCTCTCGATCACGCTGGGGTCGAGGTGGCCGAACACCTCGAGGGTGACCGTGCCGTAGAGGCTCGCCCAGGACCGCATGAACGTCCAGAGCAGCCCGCGGGCCTCCGGAGGCAGCGCCCCCGGCGGCATCGGGAAGGCCGGGTCGGCGAGCGCCTCGGCGACGTCCGGGTCGAGGTCGGACAGCGCCGGGACCGGGAACCGGTACCGCTCCCACAGCTGCACCAGCAGCGCGGTGAACACCAGGCCGGACGGCGAGCTGGAGAACTCCTCACGGTTCTGGCAGCTGCCCGCGGTCACCGGGTTGGCGAACACCAGGGAGAACTCCGCCCGGTGAGCGAGCGCCCAGCGCCGGAAGGCGATTGACGCGCACACGATCCGCGCCGCCGGGTCGTCGGCCGGCTGCGAGTCCCGCGCCCGCTCCAGCAGGCCCGCGGCCTCGCGGTCGATGTCGAGCGCGACGAGCTCCACCAGGTCCTGCAGGTTGGACACGTAGCGGTACAGCGCCGGCGCGGTGATCCCCATCTTCTGCGCCACCGCGCGGAGGGTCAGCCCACCCGGCTCGGGCACCAACGTCCGGGCCGCGGCGACGATCTCGTCCATGGTCGCCTGTCGCTGCCGGTCCCGGCGGCTGAGGGTGCTCTGCTCGGCCACGCGCTCCTCTTCCTGTGTTCGGCGGCTGCGTTCGGCGGTTGCGTCTGCGGCTGTATCGCCCGGTCCGGCCCCGTCCCCGATGAGGACTTGTGGGACCGCTTCGCATCAGTTTACAGTGTTCACTGTTTACAGTGTTAACCAGGGTGAACACCTATCACCAAGAACTGTCCGCAGAGCAGGGGAGAGGTCATGATCAGTCGCTGGGCCATCGTCGTGGCAGACCGGGCGAGGCTGGTGCTCGTCCTCGCCGTCCTCGCGGTCGTCGG
This sequence comes from Nocardioidaceae bacterium, assembly GCA_035457605.1. Classification (GTDB taxonomy): domain Bacteria; phylum Actinomycetota; class Actinomycetes; order Propionibacteriales; family Nocardioidaceae; genus Nocardioides_C. The sequence continues at coordinate 13,474 of DATIBI010000101.1, read as the reverse complement.
AACCGCGGCCTACGGCGTCGGGGTGTTCGACTCGCTCAGCGACGGCGGGTTCGACGACCCGGACTCGGAGTCCGCGCAGGAGCTGGCGCTGGAGCGCGAGACCTTCGGCAACCGGTCCGCGGACGTGATCGCGATCTACTCCAGCGACGACCTCCCGGCGACCTCCCCGGCGTTCGAGAACGAGGTGCGCCGGGTGATCGCGGACCTGCCGGAGGGCACGGTCGAGTCCGCTGTCACCTTCTACGACACCGGCGACCGCGGCCTGGTCAGCGACGACGGCCGCGCCACCCAGGTGGTGGTCTCGCTCGCCGGCGAGACCCAGGACGACATGTCGCGGAGCTTCGACGCGGTGGCGCCGGCGCTGGAGTCCGACCTGCTCGAGGAGGACCTGGCCGGGCCATGGGCCGTCTACGCCGACGTGAACCACAGCGCCGAGGAGGACCTCGCCCGCGCCGAGCTGCTGTCCCTGCCGGTCGTGCTGGTGCTGTCGCTCCTGATCTTCGGCAGCCTGGTGGCGGCCTCGATGCCGGTGCTCGTCGGCCTGGTCGCGGTGTTCGGGGCGCTGGCCCCGGTCCGGGTGCTGACCCTGCTCACCGACGTCTCGGTGTTCTCGATCAACGTGATCACCCTGCTCGGCATGGGCCTGGCGATCGACTACGCGCTGTTCGTGATCAGCCGGTTCCGCGAGGAGCTGGCCGCACTGCCCGCGGACGACCCGCACGCCGCGCGCACCGCGACCCGGAACACCATGACCACGGCCGGCCGGACCGTGCTGTTCTCCGGGCTCACCGTGGCCGCCGCGCTGTCGTCGCTGCTGATCTTCCCGCAGAACTTCCTGCGCTCGATGGGGTACGGCGGGATCGCGGCCGTGCTCATCGCGATGCTCGCCGCGCTCACCGTCCTCCCGGCCACACTGCGTCTGCTGGGCCGGCGGATCGACGCCGGCCGGCTGCCGTGGCGGCGCCGCCGTCCGGTCGAGACCGGGTCCGACCACGGGGCGTGGGCCGCGATCGCGCACAGCGTGATGCGCCGGCCGATGCTCTACCTGGTCGCGACCACCGCCTTGCTGCTCGCGATCGCGGCGCCGTTCCTCGGGGTCAGGTGGGGCAGCGTGGACTACCGGGTGCTGCCGGCCGACTCGCCCGCGCACGTGGCCTTCGACCGGCTCAACACCGAGTTCGGCGCGGAGACCTCCTCGGCGAACGTGATGGTCACCGGCGCGGGACGCGAGGAGGTCGCGACGTACTCCCAGGACCTGGCCGCCGTGCCCGGCGTCTCCTCCGTGCAGCCCGTCGCGCAGGAGGCCGGGAGCAGCCTGCTGCGCGTGGTGTGGGAGGGCAACAGCCAGAGCCAGGCGTCACAGGACCTGGTGCGTGACCTGCGCGCGGTCGACCCGCCGGCCGGCGCCGAGGCGCTCGTGGGCGGACTCACCGCGGACACCGTCGACCTGCTCGCCTCGGTGGGGGAGCGGCTGCCGTGGATGGGCGTGATCGTGGTCGCGGTGATGCTGGTGCTGCTGTTCCTCGCGTTCGGCTCGCTGGTGCTGCCGGTCAAGGCGGTCGCCATGAACGTGCTGTCGATCACCGCCTCCTTCGGAGTGGTCACCTGGATCTTCTCCGACGGCAACCTCGAGGGCCTGCTCGGCTTCGAGTCGGCCGGCTACCTCGACGCGACCCAACCGATCCTGATGCTGGCGATCCTGTTCGGGCTGTCGATGGACTACGAGGTGTTCCTGCTCTCCCGGGTGCGCGAACAGTGGGACCTCACCGGCGACAACACCCGGGCGGTCGCCTCCGGCGTGCAGAAGACCGGCCGGATCATCACCAGCGCCGCGCTGCTGCTCGCGATCGTGATCGGCGCGTTCAGCACCTCGGGCCTGGTGTTCATGAAACTGATCGGGGTCGGCATGCTCGTCGCGCTGCTGCTCGACGCGACCGTCGTGCGGGGTCTGCTGGTGCCGGCGACGATGAAGCTGCTCGGCTCGTGGAACTGGTGGGCGCCGGGCCCGATGCGCCGCTGGTGGGAGCGGTACGGCATCCGTGAGACCGACGCCGTGCCGGTGCCGCAGGCGCGGAGCGAGCGGGAGCCGGCTCCACTACCGTGAGCCCATGCGCCTGCCCGTGCCCGGACCCCGTGACCTGATCCAGATCCTCGAGCGCGGAGCCGACTCCGTGGAGCAGCTGCTCGCCGCCGTACCCCGGATGGTGCGCCTGCTCGACGACGCCGAGCGGCTGGTGGAGCGGGTCGACGCGTTGGTCGACCGGATCGAGGAGACCCGCACCGGCGCCGACGAGGCGGTACGTCGGACCGAGCGGGTCGTCTCGGAGGCGGAGGGGATGCTCACGCGGAGCGGGCCGCTGGTCGAGCGGCTCGGCGCCCTGCTGGACCACGTCGAGCCGCCGCTCACGAAGCTGCAACCCACCCTGGACCGGCTCGCGGAGACCACCGACCCGCACGAGGTGGACGCGCTGGTCATGCTGATCGACCACCTGCCCGGGCTCGCGGTGAAGATGGAGACCGACATCGTGCCGGTGCTGGACAGCCTCAGCACGGTGGCGCCCGACCTGCACGACCTGCTCGACGTCTCCCGCGAGCTGAACGAGATGCTCGCGAAGCTGCCCGGCATGGGCCGGCTCAAGCGGCGGGTCGACGAGGAGCAGGAGCTCGAGGGGCGCGGCTGACGCTCTCGCCGGGCAACCGGCCCGCCGCGTGGCCCGGCGAGACAGCCCTGAGATGTAGCAAGTCGACTGCTCCACGCCCGGGCAGGCAGCCGACTTGCTACAAGTGGCGGTGGGATGAGCTCGGCGCAACAAGACCGGGCCCCGGGCTTGTTCCACGTACGCTGCGAGGGGCAAGGACGTGAGGAGGACCACGGTGCGGATGTTCGTCGCGCTGGTACCGCCTGAGCACGCTCTCGAGGACCTCGCGGGGTTCCTGGAGCCGCGGCAGGAGGCCGAGCCCGGGTTCCGCTGGGCGGCGTGGGAGCAGTGGCACGTCACCCTCGCGTTCATGGGTCAGGTCCCGGACCGGGCGCTCGACGAGCTGCTCGCCCGGCTGGAACGGGCCGCGGGCCGCCGTACCGCCTTCGACGTCACCATCGCCGGCGGCGGCGCGTTCCCCAACCCCGGCCGGGCCAGGGTGCTCTACGCCGGCCTCGACCTCGGCGCGCGCGCCGAGGAGCTGAAGCGGCTCGCCACCGGCGCGCGGGCCGCGGCCAACAAGGCCGGCGCCGCCGCGGACGGCGTCCGGTTCCACCCGCACCTGACCGTCGCGCGGATCGGCCGGCCGACCGAGGTCACCCGGTGGGTGCGGGTGCTCGACTCCTACCGCGGCCCGACCTGGACGGCGCACGAGATCTCGCTGGTCCGCTCGCACCTCGGCGAGGGCCCCCGGAACCGACCCCGCTACGAGGTGCTGGAGACGTTCCCGCTGCGGCCGTCCACGGAGCGGAACGACGGAAACACCCGCGAAACCGGGTCATGACACGCTGATGACGTGCGTATCGAGAGGATCGGCTTCACCCCGCTGAAGGGGACCCGTCACACGTCCCACGACACCGTCGAGCTCACCGGCGACGGCCCGGTCGGCGACCGCGCGTTCTGCCTGGTCGACCGCGCGAGCGGCCGCGTGCTGCGGACGGTGCAGAACCCCTCGCTGGTGCAGGCGGTGGCCCGGTGGGACGCCGGCATCCTGTCGGTGGACCTCCCCGGGCGGACCGTCGAGGGCGTGCCCACACCGACCGGCGAGCAGGTCAAGGTCGACTACTGGGGCCGGGTCGCCCAGCTCGAGATCGTCGACGGCCCCTGGGCGGCGGCGTTCTCCGAGCACCTGGGGTACGACGTCGCGCTCGGCCGCGCACTGCACCCCGGCGAGGTGGTCTACGGCAGCTCGGTGACCCTGCTGACGACCTCCTCGCTGCGCCGGCTGGCTGCGGAGGTGGGCCGCGACGTGCACGACGCGCGGTTCCGCTCCACGTTCCTGCTCGACACCGGTGACGCCGAGCCGCACGTCGAGGACTCGTGGGTGGGCCGGGAGATCCGGCTCGGTGAGGCGACGGTGCTGGTGCGTTCGCCTGTGCCCCGGTGCGCCGTCGTGGACAGCGACCCGGTCACCGGACGGCGCGACGTGCAGGTGCTCCGGGCCCTGGGGGGCTATCGTCATCGCGACAACGAGGTGTACTTCGGGGTCGATGCAGTGGTGTCGTCCCCGGGACGGGTGGGTACCGGAGACCAGGCCAGCACAGAGAGAGGCTGATCCACGTATGCCGTTCCTGCTCCGCGTCGAGCTGCCGGACGTGCCCGGCTCGCTGGGACGCGTCGCCACCGCGATCGGTGAGGCCGGTGGTGACATCGAGGCCATCGAGATCGTCGAGCACCGGCCCGAAGGGACCGCCGTCGACGACGTGCTCCTCGAGACCGCACCCGGGGTCATGCCCGACTCGATCATCTCCGCCTGCAACCAGCTCGACGGCGTGCAGGTGCTGTGGATCTCGCGCTACGCCGCCGGCGGGAACCTGTTCTTGGACCTCGAGGCCGTGGAGGCGCTCACCGCGAACCCCTCGACCGCCCTCGACGAGCTCATCGACCTGCTGCCGATCACGTTCCGGGCGGACTGGGGGCTGCGGGTCCGACGTACCGACGGCGGGGTCAAGATCCTGCACGGCACCTCCGCGGCGCCGGACCTCGTCGACGGGCCGGTGGACTGGTTCCCGATGACCCGGTCCGCGCGGCTCGAGGTTCCCTCGGACTGGGAGCGCTGGACCTCCACGCTGGTGGCCGGCGCGCCCCTCGGTGACGGCGAGGAGCTCGTGCTCTTCGGACGGCGCGGCGGGCCGGAGGTCCTCGACTCCGAGCTGGCCCGGCTGGAGCACCTCGCCGCGCTGGCCGTCTCCATCGCCCGGGCCGGCTGATGAGCCCGGCGGGGGCGCAGTTCACCAAGGAGACCGACCGGTCGGGCGCCTTCCGGCGACAGCGCAACCGCTTCACCGACCGGGTCCTCGACGACCCCGACGCCCGCTGGCCGGTGCAGCCGCACCGCTACCGGTTGATCTGGTCGCGGGCCTGCCCGTGGGCGCACCGGTCCAAGATCGTGCTCGGCCTGCTCGGCCTGGACCGGGTGATCTCGGTCGGCACGGTCGACCCGGTGCGGGACGAGAAGGGCTGGCGGTTCGGCCTCGACGAGGACGGCCGGGACCCGGTGCTCGGGATCCGCCACCTCGCCGAGGCCTACACGACCACCGACCCCGGCTACGACGGGCGGGTGACCGTGCCGGTGCTCGTCGACGTGGAGCGCGGCCGGGTCGCGACCAACGACTTCCCGCAGATGACCCTGGACTTCTCCACGCAGTGGCGGGCCTACCACCGCGACGGGGCGCCGGACCTGTACCCCGAGCCGCTGCGCGAGGAGATCGACGCGGTGAACGAGGTGGTCTACGCCGACGTCAACAACGGGGTGTACCGCTGCGGCTTCGCGTCCACGCAGGAGGCCTACGAGGAGGCGTTCGGGCGACTGTTCGCCCGGCTGGACTGGCTCTCCGAGCGGCTGGAGCACCAGCGCTACCTCGTCGGCGACCAGCTCACCGAGGCCGACATCCGGCTGTTCACCACGCTGGTCCGGTTCGACGCGGCCTACCACGGCCACTTCAAGTGCAACCGGAACAAGCTCACCGAGATGCCGGTGCTGTGGGCCTACGCGCGGGACATCTTCCAGACCCCCGGGTTCGGCGAGACTGTGGACTTCGGGCACATCAAGCGGCACTACTACGGCACGCACAAGCGCATCAACCCCAACGGGATCGTGCCGCTCGGCCCGGACGAGTCCGGTTGGCTGACTCCGCACGGCCGGGGATGAGCCCGGTCGGGGGCCACCTGCTGCAGGCCCGGAGGCCCGGTGGCCGGGCCGGCGCGTGCGGGTAGCCTGCGGCCATGCCTGAGACCGTCTCCGAGATCTTCGACCCGTCCGCGTGGAAGCCGGTGCCCGGCTTCGAGGACCTCACCGACCTGACCTACCACCGCGCGGTGGAGCACGGCACGGTCCGGATCGCGTTCGACCGGCCCGAGGTCCGCAACGCGTTCCGGCCGCACACCGTCGACGAGCTGCTGCGGGTCCTCGAGCACGCCCGGGTCTCCAGCGACGTCGGCTGTGTGATCCTCACCGGGAACGGTCCCTCGCCCAGGGACGGCGGCTGGGCGTTCTGCTCCGGTGGCGACCAGCGGATCAGGGGCCGGGCCGGCTACCAGTACACGCGACCGGAGGGAGAGGACGGCAAGGCGGGCGAGACGTCTCTTTCCATCGACAAGGCCAAGCTCGGGCGGCTGCACATCCTCGAGTGCCAGCGGCTGATCCGGTTCATGCCCAAGGTCGTGATCTGCGTGGTGCCCGGCTGGGCGGCCGGCGGCGGCCACTCGCTGCACGTGGTCTCCGACCTGACCCTGGCCTCGGCGGAGCACGCCCGGTTCAAGCAGACCGACGCCGACGTCGGCTCGTTCGACGGCGGCTACGGCTCGGCGTACCTCGCCCGGCAGGTCGGCCAGAAGTTCGCGCGGGAGATCTTCTTCCTCGGTGACGAGTACACCGCCGAGGAGGCGCACCGGATGGGAATGGTGAACAAGGTCGTCCCGCACGCGGAGCTGGAGAAGGTGGCCCTGGAGTGGGGTCGCAAGATCAACGGCAAGTCGCCGACCGCGCAGCGGATGCTGAAGTACTCCTTCAACCTCATCGACGACGGCCTGGTGGGCCAGCAGATCTTCGCCGGGGAGACGACCCGGCTCGCGTACATGACCGACGAGGCCGTCGAGGGCCGCGACTCCTTCCTGGAGAAGCGGGAGCCGGACTGGTCGGCATTCCCCTGGTACTACTGATCGACGAGGCGCCGACCACGTGAGGCCGAGCAGATGAACGAGAACCCGAACCCCGAGCCGCCGGCCCGCTCGCGCTGGGAGCAGCTGGCCGGGGCCGACTCCGGTGCCGGGTACGCCGCGCGGTTCGAGCGCCTGGCCGCCTCGGGCCAGGACGTGCACGGCGAGGCCACCTTCTGCACCAGCCTGGTCGACCCCGGCGGGACGGTGCTCGACGCCGGCTGCGGCACGGGCCGGGTCGCGATCCGGCTCGACGAGCTCGGCTACGACGTGGTCGGGGTGGACGTGGACTCCTCGATGCTGGCCGTGGCCCGCGAACGCGCCCCCCACGTGCCCTGGCACGAGGCGGATCTCGCCGGCGTGCGCGCGGAGGACCTCGACGGCGCCGAGGGCTTCGACCTCGTGGTGCTCGCGGGGAACGTGATCCCGCTGCTCGCACCCGGAACCTGCCCCGTCACGGTGGCGTCGCTGGCCGCGCTCACCGCCCGCGGCGGGCTCGTCGTCGCCGGCTTCGGCCTCGACTCCGCGCACCTGCCGGCCGGCTGCGAGCCGACCCCGTTGGCCGAGTACGACGACGCCGCCGCCGCGGCCGGGCTGACCCTGGTGGACCGGTTCGCGACCTGGGACCGGGAGCCGTTCGAGCCGGGAGGCGGCTACGCGGTGAGCGTGCACCGGCGCTGACCGGACGGCCGGCCCGGCGTCGACCGGACCCCTGCTCGGCGCTGATCGGGACCAACGGGCCATTGTCACCGCGCCCGCCCCGCGGACAGACTCGCAACCATGAGCGACTTCGACTTCACCGGACTCCGGGCGATGTACATCAACTGCACCCTGAAGAAGTCGCCGGAGATGAGCCACACCCAGGGGCTGGTCGACGCCAGCGCGGCCATCATGCGCAAGAACGGCGTCGAGGTGGAGGAGATCCGCGCGGTCGACCACGAGATCGCCACCGGGGTCTACCCCGACATGACCGAGCACGGCTGGGCCCGGGACGAGTGGCCGGAGATCTACCCCCGCGTCCTCGACAGCAACATCCTCGTCATCGCCGGCCCCATCTGGCTCGGGGACAACTCCAGCGTCACCAAGCGGATCATCGAGCGGCTCTACGCGCTGAGCCACCTGCAGAACGACGCGGGTCAGTACCTGTTCTACGGCAAGGTCGCCGGCTGCCTGATCACCGGCAACGAGGACGGGATCAAGCACTGCGCACAGAACATCCTCTACAGCCTGCAGCACATCGGTTACACCATCCCGCCGCAGGCCGACGCCGGCTGGATCGGCGAGGCGGGGCCGGGACCGTCGTACCTCGACCCGGGCAGCGGTGGCCCCGAGAACGACTTCACCAACCGCAACACGACGTTCATGACCTGGAACCTGATGCACCTGGCGAAGATGCTGGACCAGGCGGGCGGCATCCCGGCCTACGGCAACCTGCGGTCGGCGTGGGACGCGGGCACCCGCTTCGGGTTCGCGAACCCCGAGTACCGCTGACCCGAGTACCGCTGACCGGAGTACCGCTGACCGGAGTGCTGCCGAGCTCACCACCACCCTTGGCGGCGCGCCCAGCGCAGCAGCAGGCTGCTGATCGTCACCATCACCGCGACCACGATCGCCAGCTGCACCCAGTGGGTGCTCTCGTTGACGATCACGTTCATCCCGTAGACCGACGCGATCGCGGTCACCGGAAGGGTGATCGCCGCGATCACCGCGAGCCGCTCCATCGCCACCGTCATCTTGGTGTTGACCCGGGTCTGGTACAGCTCGATCACCCCGAACAGGAAGCGGGACTCACCGTCGGCGATCGAGCGGACCCGGTCGAACTGCTCGGCGAGGTCGTGGGCGAAGGCGCGGTCGCCGTCGGCGACGAACCGGTCCAGGGACTCCAGCCGGGCGAACACGTCGTGGGTCTGCGCGGCCATGGTGCGCGCGGTGATCAGCTCGTGGCGGACCAGGAACATCCGCTCGAGCAGCTCCTCGGGCTCCTCGAGCTTGGGCGCCATCACCTGCTGCTCCAGGGCGGGGATCTTCTCGGCGACGGCGCCGACCACGCCCCGTTGCCGACGGGCCACCGCGGAGGCGAGCGCGTAGGCCACCTCGGCAGGTGAGGCCGGGGTGAACCGTCGCGCGGAGATCCGGCGCAGCACCGCGGCGGTCTCGGTCAGCGCCTCCTCGGGGTCCACCGCCGGGTTGAGCGGCCCGTGCATGGTCACCAGGTAGCGGGGCGAGACGATCAGGTCGAGCTCCAGCAGGTGCACGTGCCCGGGCGTGCCCAGCAGCGGGGTGTGCATGGTGACCAGGTAGTGGTCCGGGTAGGCGTGCACCGTCGGCACGTGGTTGCGCTGGCGGCACGCCTCCACCGCCATCGGGTGGCAGCCCAGCCCGGTGAGGAACCCGTCCACCTGGTCGTCCCAGGTCGGTACGTCGACCCAGACGAAGCCGTCCTCGCGGCAGAGCAGCACGACGATGTCGTCGCTGTCGTGCCCGTGCACGCCCGTCTCGTCCACGAACCGAACGTCCATGCTGTCAGCGTGGGGCTCGGCGGACGCTTCGTCCAGCGTCGCCGCCGAACGGGGTGGTCCAGGCCACACCCTGCGCAATCGGTCTGCCATGATTCGGGGCGACCTGCCCGGGGCAGCCTGGGCGATGGAGCGGAATCTCGGGAGTGATGGGCATGGGTGATGCCGAGCGGCTCGTGGCTGCGGTGCGGGAACGGGCGGAGGGCACGCCGTACGTCGTGCAGCCCACCGAGGACGGCTTCGACCTGCGCATCGACGTCGGCGACGCGCGGTGGTACGGCCTGCTCTACAAGTCCGGGCTGCGCAAGGTGTTCGCCTTCCACGTCGACCTCGACGAGCAGCGTCACCGGATGACGATCACCGACAACCACGTCGAGGTGCGTTGGGACGCGGGCGTGGACACCAGCGGGCACCCGCTGCCGGTGCTCACCGCGTCCGCGGAGCGCAGCCGGGTGCGCGGGCGCAGCTACGAGCTGTCGCTGAACCAGACCTTCGCGCTCGGTGGCGACGCGCGACCGGGCGCGGTCCTCGACTACACCTTCTCCTCGGCCGAGGGCAGGGACCTGATCCGCGACGCCGCGGAGGACCTCGGCTGGTCCGAGTCGACGCACGCGGACCAGCGGACCGGCCTGGTCATCGCCGGGATAGCACTCGCCGCCGTGCTCGTGCTCGGCGTGGCGCTGGCCGTGCTGGCGCTCGCCGGGGCGCTCTGACCCTGCCGGCGGGCGGTCCGCCCCTCGTGCTCCGAGAGCTCAGGGCCAGCTGGGCGGCGGCACGTGCCCGGTCGCGCCCGACCACCCGGCGGCGTCGTCGCGGGTGAACCGGAGGTCACCCACCGGGATTCGCGTCAGCCTCTCGGCGGCCTCGTCGCCGGCCTCCCGGACCCGGTCGCGAGCGTCTGCGAGGAGGTCGACCGCCCGGCGACGCAGCTCGGCGCCGGGGTCGACGACCGACGGCAGCGCCGGCGAGCCACCCGCACCGAGCTCGGCGTTGTACCGCGCGACCGCCACGTTGTGCCGGTGCGCCGCCTCCTCGGTCGCGGCCTGCCCTCGCTGCCAGAGCTCGATCGCGTCGGCCGCGTCGTACTGCGCGTGCGCGAGAACCGCCGAGTAGGCGGCCAGCGCGTCGGCCGCGACGTGGAGCGCGTCAGCGGTAGCACGCCACCGCTTGGGCTGCTCGTCGAAGGACGACCAGAACGCGTCACAGGCGGACCCCTCCCAGCCCGGCGTGCGCACGGCCCGGAGCTGCTCGGCGATCTGCTCGAAGGAACGGGCGGTGTCCACGAGCCGGGTGCAGTCGCGACGCACCGACGCGGGACATCCCGGGACCAGGTCGACCGGGTCGGTCGTCCGACCCAGCTCCTCCATCAGTCCCTGCCCTCACCAAACCGGCGCAGGAACGCGTCCGCGGTCGCGGTGTCGGTCGCCTCGTAGGCCGCGGCTGACGCGTCGAGGGAGTCGGCAAGCTCGTGGGACTGCTCGACCAGGTCTCCGGCGGCGACGTCGACGTCGGGGCAGAAGGCATCGAACGCGGCCCCGAGGCCGTCGTGCCCGTAGTCCGTCCCCGCCGGGGTCGCCCACGACAGCGCTCCGTCATCGTGCTCGGTCGCGGTCCTGATCTCGTCCGCGGACAGGCGCAGCTCTGCTGCCACCGCCGCGTAGCCGTCGCCAGCCATGCGTTGTGAAACCCCCGTGTCGCTTCAGCGGAGTCGCCATTGTGCCACCTGCTGTCTCAGAAAGGGGTGTCATGGGTGACCAGCGGGTGAGATGTGCCCTAGGTTGCCGAGGGTGAGGATCGCTGTAGCGAAGGAACATCGCGAGGGCGAGACCCGGGTGGCGCTCGTCCCCGAGCTCGTCGGCAAGCTGACCGCGCTCGGTTACGAGGTGGCGGTGGAGCCCTCGGCCGGCAGCGGTGTGCTGGCCTCAGACGCGGAGTACGCCGCCGCCGGAGCGGTGGTGACTCCGGACGCGGTCGACGGCGCGGACCTGGTCGTGTCGGTGCAGCCCCTGGACGGTACGACGGTCCGCCGGCTGGCGAAGGGCACCGCGACGATCTCGTTCCTGCCCACCGGCCAGTCGCTCGACCTGGTCGCGGACCTGCGGGACTGCGGGGTCACGTCGTTCGCGATGGAGCTGGTGCCGCGCCTCTCCCGAGCCCAGTCCATGGACGCCCTGTCCTCGCAGGCACTCGTCGCCGGCTACCGGTGCGCGGTCGTGGCGGCCGGCCTGCTGCGCCGGTTCCTGCCGCTGAACATGACCGCCGCGGGCACCGTGCCGCCCGCCCAGATTGTCGTGCTCGGCGCCGGGGTGGCCGGGCTGCAGGCGATCGCCACGTGCAAGCGGCTCGGCGCGGTGGTCAAGGCCTACGACGTGCGGGCCGCCGCCGCCGAGGAGATCCGCTCGATGGGGGCGGTCGCGATCGAGCTTGACCTCGAGACGCTCGAGGGTTCCGGTGGCTACGCGCGCGAGATGACCGAGGACCGCGCGCAGCGACAGCGGGACCTGCTCGCGCCGTACATCGCCAACGCGGACGCGCTGATCACCACCGCCGCGGTGCCCGGGCGCGCGGCACCGCTGCTGGTGACCACGGAGATGGTCGAGCAGATGCGCCCGGGGTCGGTGGTGGTCGACCTCGCCGCGGAGAGCGGCGGCAACGTCGAGGGGTCCCAGCCCGGCCAGGTGGTACGGATCGGCCACGCCCAGGTGTGGGGCGGCGCGAACGTGCCGGCGCAGATGCCGCAACCCGCCTCGCGGCTCTACGCGCAGAACATCGTCAACCTGGTCACGCTGATGACCCGGGAGGGCAGGTTCGCCCCCGACTTCGACGACGAGATCGTCAGCGGGTGCTGCGTCACCCACGAGGGCCAGGTCCTGCACGAGCCCACGAGAGCGCTGCTGGAAGGAGGCCAGGCATGAGCGAGCCGGTGGTGTGGCTGACGATCTTCGTGCTCAGCGTGTTCGTCGGTGTCGAGGTGATCTCCAAGGTCTCCTCCACGCTGCACACGCCGCTGATGTCGGGAGCCAACGCGATCCACGGGATCATCCTGCTCGGCGCGATCCTGGTCACCGGCTACGCCAAGTCGACCACGGGCCTGGTGGTCGGCCTGGTCGCGGTCGTGCTCGCCACGGTGAACATGGTCGGCGGCTTCGTGGTCACCGACCGGATGCTGCAGATGTTCACGCGCAAGAAGCCGACGCCGGTGAAGGCCGACCAGAACGGAGCCGGCGTATGAGCGACACCCCGGTCTGGGTGCAGCTGGTCTACCTGGCCTGCGCGGTCTGCTTCATCCTCGCGCTCAAGGGACTCTCCTCGCCGCGCACCGCACGCGCCGGCAACCTGCTCGGCGCGATCGGCGCGGTGGTGGCGTGCACGGTGGTGTTCTTCTACACCGAGCTGGACCACGTCTGGCTGATCCTGGCCGCGATCGCGGTCGGTACGGCGGCCGGGGTGGTCGGCGCGCAGCGGGTCCAGATGACCCAGATGCCCCAGCTGGTGGCGCTGTTCAACGGGGTCGGTGGCGGCGCGGCCGCGCTGGTCGCGCTGCTGGAGCTGGCAGAGATGACCGGCGAGGACGTGGAGTCGTTCGCGCTCGCCGCGACGGCGTTCACCATCGTCATCGGCTCGGTCTCGTTCGCGGGCTCGCTGATCACCTTCGCCAAGCTGCAGGAGCTGATGACCTCGCGGCCGGTGGTGTTCCCCGGCCTGCCGGTGGCCTTCGGCGTCGGCCTCGCCGGTGCCCTGGGCCTGTCGATCGTCACGGTCGCCGAGCCGGCGGTGTGGGCCGGGATCGTGCTCGGCCTGCTCGGGCTGATGCTGGGTGTCCTGCTCGTGCTCCCGGTCGGCGGGGCCGACGTACCCATCGTGATCTCGCTGCTGAACGCCGGCACCGGTATCGCGGTCGCCGCGTCCGGCTACATCCTGGCGAACACCGTGCTGCTGGTGGCGGGCACGCTGGTCGGCGCCAGCGGTACCTTCCTGACCCTGCTGATGGCCAAGGCGATGGGCCGCTCGGTGGGCAACATCCTGTTCGGCGCGCTCCGGGGCGGCTCGACCCTCGGCTCGGGGCAGGCCTCGGAGCGCCCGGTGCGCTCCGCCGGGGCC
>DATIBI010000100.1:0-14177 GCA_035457605.1 Nocardioidaceae bacterium | reverse complement strand
GGCGCCTCCTACTCCGAGATCGTGTCCTCGCAGAAGGTCAAGGACATGGTGGGCGGCTACGTGGAGGAGCTCAACGGGCGGCTGAACCGCTGGGAGACCATCAAGAAGTGGATCCTGCTCGACCACGACCTCACGGTGGAGTCCGGTGAGCTGACCCCGTCGATGAAGGTCAAGCGCAAGGTCGTCGAGACCAACTACAAGGAGCAGATCGACGCGCTCTACGCGTGACCCCGTCGTAGATCGACGTGCAGAACCCCGTCCTCGCGGCGGGGTTCTGCCGTTCCTGGGAGAGGCGCACGTCGACCTACGCGGACCCGGCTGCCCGGCATCGGTCTGAGAGGATGGGGGCGTGCCCTCCCAGCTCCCGGACGGCGACCCCGCGCCCGCGGACGGCTCGCTTCCCCCCGCCGCGCGTGACGCCTTCGGCGAGGCCCCGTTCGGCGTCTACGTGCACGTGCCGTTCTGCACGGTGCGCTGCGGCTACTGCGACTTCAACACCTACACCGCGTCCGAGCTCGGCGACGGTCCCGGTGCCTCCCGCGCCTCCTACGCCGACGCCGCGATCGAGGAGATCCGGCTCTCGCGCCGGGTGCTCGGGGACGCCGGGGTGCCCGTGCAGACGGTGTTCTTCGGGGGCGGTACGCCGACCCTCCTCCCGCCCCGCGACCTGACCCGGATCGTCGAGGCCATCGACGAGGTCCACGGTCTCGCCGAGGGTGCTGAGGTGACCACGGAGTCCAACCCCGACAGCGTGACGGCGGCCGACCTGAGGGTGTTGCGCGAGGGCGGGATCAACCGGATCTCGTTCGGGATGCAGTCGGCGGTGCGCCACGTGCTCGCAACCCTGGACCGCACCCACGACCCGGCCCGGGTGCCGCAGGTCGTGGACTGGGCCCGGCAGGCGGGCTTCGACCAGGTCAGCCTGGACCTGATCTACGGCACGCCGGGGGAGTCGGTCGCCGACTGGGAGGCCTCGCTGGACAGTGCCCTGGCTTCCGAGCCGGACCACCTCTCCGCCTACGCGCTGATCGTGGAGGAGGGCACCGCGCTCGCCCGGCAGGTGCGCCGTGGGGAGGTGCCGATGACCGACGACGACGACCTCGCCGACAAGTACCTGCTCGCCGACGAGCGGCTGGAGAAGGCCGGGCTCGGCTGGTACGAGGTGTCGAACTGGTCCCGCTCGCCGAGCACCCGCTGCCGGCACAACCTGTTGTACTGGACCGGCGCGGACTGGTGGGGGGTCGGGCCGGGCGCCCACTCGCACGTGCGCGGGGTCCGCTGGTGGAACGTCAAGCACCCCACCGCGTACGCCGGCCGGATCGCGGGCGGCACGAGTCCGGCACTGGCCCGGGAGGTGCTCGACGAGGAGACCCGCAGGGTGGAGCGGGTGCTGCTGGAGGTGCGGCTGCGCGACGGGCTGCCGTCCGATGCGCTGGACGAGGCGGGGCGGGCCGCCGTACCCGACCTGACCGCGCGGGGGCTCGTCGAGCCGATGGGGGACCGGCTGGTGCTCACCCGGGACGGACGGCTGCTCGCCGACGCGGTGGTGCGGGAGCTGCTGCCCTGAGTCGCATCGCCCTGAGTCACATCGCCCGGGGCCGAGCGCCCCGGGGCCGGCGGCTCACTTCACCATGCGGATGGTCAGGGGGTAGCGGTAGTCGCGGCCGTTGGAGGCGGCGACGGTGGCGAGGATGATCACCACGAGCGCGAAGATGCCCAGCGCGATCAGCATGAAGATGCCGATCACGAGGAAGATCAGGATCGCCGACACGACCAGGTAGATCAGCAGCGAGATCTGGAAGTTCAGCGACTCCACCGCGTGGCGGCGTACGAACGGTGACTCGTTGCCCTTGACCAGCATCACCACCAGCGGGCACAGGAAGCCCATCGCGAACCACGCGGCGACGAGCGTGCCGACGTGGGCGATCAGGGCCCAGGTCCGCTCCTCCGAGGTCGGGCCGTACGGCGCGCCCGGACCTGCCTGTGGCTGGTAGTCGCCGCCGGGTGGGGGCGGAGGAGGCGGGGACCCGGGAGGTGTGGACATGGTCACGCCCTTCAGTCGACGGTCACGAAGTCGATCAGCTCCTCCACCCTACCGAGCAGGGCGGGCTCGAGGTCGGCGTACGAGCCGACTTTCGACAGGATGTGCTTCCAGGCCCGGGCGATGTCGGCCTGGTCCCGGTGCGGCCAGCCGAGGCTCTGGCAGATCCCCCGCTTCCACTCCACGTTGCGGGGGATCTGTGGCCACGCCTTCAGGCCGAGCCGGTCGGGCTTGACCGCCTGCCAGATGTCGATGAACGGGTGGCCGACGATCAGCACGTGCTTGCCGACGGGGGAGCGGGCGATCGACTGCGCGATCCGGCTCTCCTTCGAGCCGGCGACCAGGTGGTCGACGAGGGCGCCGACCCGGCGCTCCGGACCGGGCCGGAAGTCGCGCAGCTGCTCGGCGAGGTCGTCGACGCCCTGGATGTACTCCACGACCACGCCCTCGATGCGGAGGTCGTCGCCCCAGACCTTCTCCACGAGCTCCGCGTCGTGCCGGCCCTCGACGAAGATCCGGCTGGCCCGGGCGACGCGTGCCTTGGTGCCGGGCACGGCGACCGATCCGGAGGCGGTGTGGGTCTTGCGGGCGGGGCCCTTGCGGGCAGGCGGGGTGAGGATCACCGGCACCCCCTCGAGCAGGAAGCCGGGGCCCAGCGGGAAGGTCCGGCGCTTGCCGCGGCGGTCCTCGAGGGTGACCGTCATCAGGTCGCGCTCGACGACGACGATCTCGCCGCACCAGTCGGTGGTGACCTCCTCGACGACCAGCCCCTTGTCCGCCTCGATCTCCACGGCCCGTCCGCGCTTGGGGGCTCGCCAGTCGGTGTTGAGGACGTCGGATCCGTAGCGGTCGAAAGCCATAGCCGGACACGCTATGCGGCGTTCGCGACCAGGCGGAGGCGGCGCGCCGGGGAGTGGTCCGGACCTCTTGGCGGGCGACCGCTCGCGATATATCGTGAACCTATCGCTAGAGGTCTCGAGACGAGGAGGGCGCGATGAGCGGCAACGACTGGGGGACCTGGGGCCAGCACCTGTCCGGCGGGCGCGGCGGAGCGCCGTGGGGACAGGGTCCGCCCCCGTGGATCGCCGGCCTGCTCGGCATGGCCCAGCAGACCCAGAACCGCGGTCCGAAGGTACGGCGCGGTGACGTTCGCGCGGCGATCCTCGACGTGCTCGCGGTGGAGCCGATGAACGGCTACCAGATCATCCAGCAGATCGCCGAGCGCAGCGGCGGGGCATGGAAGCCCAGTCCCGGCTCGGTGTACCCGACCCTGCAGCAGCTCGAGGACGAGGGCCTGGTCGAGGCCGACGAGCAGGAGGGCCGTCGTACCCTCCGGCTCAGCCAGGCCGGGCGTGACTACGTCGCCGCGCACCCGGAGGAGCTCGCGGACACCTGGCGGGCCTTCGACGGGTCCGAGGACGCGCCGCGGAGCCACGACTTCAAGCCCCTGATCGGTCAGGTGATGGCCGCCGTCTGGCAAATCATGATGTCGGGCAACCGACAGCAGCAGGCGGAGGCCGCCGAGGTCCTCGCCGAGACACGCCGCAAGCTCTACGGGCTGCTCGCCGAGGGAGACCCGGAATGAGCCCGCAGCACCCCGAGATGAGGATCGGTGACCGCGAGCGGGAGGCCGCGGTGTCGGCGCTGGGGGAGCACTACGCCGCCGGCAGGATCACCAAGGAGGAGTACGACGAGCGGGCCGAGCGGGCCTGGGCGGCGCGGACCAACTCCGAGCTCCACCCGCTGTTCGTCGACCTGCCGTCGCTGGCTCCACGCGCCACCGGGCGACCGCCCGCACCGGCGCAGTCGCCGAGCCGGACCCGGCCCCGCCGGATCCCGGTGCTGTGGCTGGTCATGGCGGCGATCCTGCTGGTGTTCGTGCTGGAGGAGGCGGCGATCCCGCTGCTGGTCGTGGCCGCGGCCCTGTGGTTCAGCGGCGCCTTCCGCAAGCACGGCTCCTGCCGCCGCCCGCACTGACCTTCGGGTCCCTTCGGGTCCGGGCGCGTGCTCAGACCAGCGGGAGCGTGCGCGCGCCGTGCGGGAGGGTGTCGAACCCACGCCTGAACGCGGACCGGAGGTCCTCGACCGGGTACGGCCACGCCGCCGCATCGGCCATCTGCTCCGGGCGCAGCCCGCGCGAGGCGAGGTCGCGGACGGTCTCGGCGACCACGCCGATGCTGTCGCGCTGCGCCTCCACGAAGGCCCGGCCGACCGGCACACCGTGCCCGGGGACGACCACCCCGGTCTGGTCCACGAGCCCGAGCACGAGGTCCAGCGTCGCGGGCCACTCCAGCGGGAAGCTGTCCTCGCCGAACCCGGGTGTGCCGGACTCCTCGACCAGGTCGCCGGCGAACATCACCTCCGCGTCCGGCACGCGCACCACCGCGTCGCCGCCGGTGTGCCCACGACCGGGGTGCACCACCTCGACGAACCGGTCGCCGAGGTCGACCGCCCACGCCGAGGAGAAGGTCTGGTCGGGCACGACCAGCTCGCTGGCGACCACGTCCCCGGCCCAGGGGTCGCCGGGATCCGCCTCGTAGAGCCGCCTGACCCGCTCGGTCGCCTCGCGGACCCGGCCGGCCGCGGTCTCGTGGGCCACGATCGGAGGGCCGCCGTACTCCTCGCGGAGCACCGCGTTGCCGAGCACGTGGTCGAAGTGCTCGTGGGTGTTGACCACCGCGACCACCTCGCCTCGGCCGAGCCGCCGCAGGTCGTCCACGACGCGGTGTCCCGCGACCTCGGACAGGGATGTGTCGACGACGAGCAGGCCGCGCTCGCCGGCGACGACACCGACGTTCACGTCGAGGGCGGAGTGCCGCGCCACCCAGCACCGGTCGCCGACCTCCACGAAGCCCGTGTCGTGCGGGATGTCACGTCGGTCCATGCCGCACAGCCTAGGTCGCGGATTCCCGCTGGCGACCTGCCGGCTAGTAGCATTGGCACTCGAAACAGGTGAGTGCCAGGCGAGACGAGAGGAGGCGGGTCGATGGTCGAGGACCGCAAGCTCGCCGTCCTGCGCGCGATCGTCGAGGACTACGTGTCGACCCAGGAGCCCGTCGGTTCCAAGGCACTGGTCGAGCGGCACCGGCTCGGTGTCTCGCCGGCCACGGTGCGCAACGACATGGCCGCCCTCGAGGACGAGGGCTTCATCACCCAGCCGCACACCAGCGCGGGACGCATCCCGACCGACAAGGGCTACCGGTTGTTCGTCGACCGGCTCAGCCAGATCAAGCCGCTGACCGTCGCTGAGAAGCGTGCGATCGCCACCCTGCTCGAGGGGGCGATCGACCTCGACGACGTCGTGCAGCGCAGTGTGAGGCTGCTCGCGCAGCTGACCCGCCAGGTCGCGATCGTGCAGTACCCCACGTTGTCCCGCTCGACCGTGCGCCACGTGGAGCTGGTCACGCTGTCCAGCGCCCGGCTGCTGCTGGTGCTGATCCTCAGCACCGGCCGGGTCGAGCAGCGCGTGGTCGAGCTGCCCGAGTCGCTCGACGAGGAGCGGATCGCGGCGCTGCGCTCGGCGCTCAACCGCGCCACGATCGGGCAGAAGCTGACCGAGGCAACTCAGCGGCTCGTCGACCTGCCCGAGGAGTTCGAGCCCGGGCAGCGCTCGCCGGTGGCGGTCGTGGTGGCCGCCCTCGTCGAAGCGATGTCCGACCACCGCTCCGACGAGCGGGTGGTCGTCGGGGGCACCGCCAACCTGGCGCGGTTCGGTGAGGGCTTCGACGCCTCGATCAAGCCGATGCTCGAGGCGCTCGAGGAGCACGTGATCCTCCTCAAGCTGCTCGGTGAGGCGACCACGCCGTCGACGCTGACCGTACGCATCGGCCACGAGGTTCCCTACGAGGAGCTCTCCACCACCTCGGTCGTGGCAACCGGCTACGGCCCCGGCGAGGAGGCCCTGGCGACGCTGGGCATCGTCGGACCGACCCGCATGGACTACCCCGGAACCATGGCGACGGTGCGCGCGGTCGCGCGCTACGTCTCCAAGATCCTCGACGAAGGATGAGCAGAGAGAACACTGTGAGCCAGGACCTCTACGAGACCTTGGGCGTGCCCAGGGACGCCGACGCGGACGCGATCAAGAAGGCCTACCGCCGGCTGGCCCGCCAGCTGCACCCGGACGTGAACCCCGACCCTGAGACCCAGGAGCGGTTCAAGGACGTCACCCGGGCCTACGAGGTGCTGTCGGACCCGGAGAAGCGCCGGATGTACGACCTCGGCGGTGACCCGTTCGGCGGGGCCGGGTCGGCCGGAGGCTTCGGTCAGGGCGCCGGGTTCTCCTTCACCGACATCATGGACGCCTTCTTCGGCGGCGCCGGAGCCGGTGGTGCGGCCGGTGGCGGCCGGGGCCCGCGTCCGCGCGTGCGCCGCGGCCAGGACGCGCTCATCCGGCTCGAGGTGGACCTCGCCGAGGCCGCGTTCGGGACCACCCGTGAGCTGAAGGTCGACACCGCCGTGCTGTGCACCGTGTGCAACGGCGGCGGCGCCGCGCCGGGCTCCACCCCGGTGACCTGCGAGACCTGTCAGGGACGCGGCGAGGTGCACCACGTGCAGCGCTCGTTCCTCGGCGAGATCCGCACGCTGCGCCCGTGCGCCGCCTGCCGCGGCTACGGCACGATCATCCCCGAGCCGTGCCGCGAGTGCTCCGGCGACGGCCGGGTGCGGTCGCGCCGCACGCTGACGGTGAAGATCCCCGCCGGCGTCGACACCGGCACCCGGGTGCAGCTGTCGGAGCAGGGCGAGATCGGCCCGGGTGGCGGGCCGGCCGGGGACCTGTACGTCGAGATCCACGTTGCCGACCACGAGGTGTTCACCCGGCACGGCAGCGACCTGCTGTGCAGCGTGACCCTGCCGATGACCGCGGCCGCGCTCGGCACCACGATCGACCTGCCCACGCTCGAGGCCGACCTGGCCTCCGAGGAGCCCGACCCGGACCTCGAGACCACGGTCCCGCTCGACGTGCGCGCGGGCACCCAGTCCGGCACCGAGGTCGTGCTCAACGGCCGGGGCGTGCCGCGGCTGCGTGGCAGCGGCCGGGGCGACCTGGTGGTCCGCATCGTCGTGGAGACCCCGAGCCGGCTCGACGAGCGGCAGGAGGAGCTGCTGCGCGAGCTGGCGGCGCTGCGTGGCGAGGAGTCCCCGAACGGCCAGGTCCAGGCCGGCCACAAGTCGGTGTTCGGCCGGCTCCGCGACGCCTTCGGCCCGCGCTGACGTGAGCCTCCCGGTCTTCCACGCACCCTCCCTCGACGGCTGCGTGGCCGGCGGGACCATCGAGCTCACCGGGGACGAGGCCCGGCACGCCGTGGTGGTCCGCCGGATCCGGGTGGGGGAGCAGGTCGCGCTGACCGACGGGGCCGGTACGACGGCCGTGTGCACCGTCGCCGCGACCACGAAGACCACGCTCACCGGGTCGGTGGA
This sequence comes from Nocardioidaceae bacterium, assembly GCA_035457605.1. Taxonomy (GTDB): domain Bacteria; phylum Actinomycetota; class Actinomycetes; order Propionibacteriales; family Nocardioidaceae; genus Nocardioides_C. The sequence goes on along the minus strand of DATIBI010000100.1, from coordinate 6,715 downwards.
CTCGGTCACCGTCGACGAGCCCGAGAGCCCGCGGCTGGTCGTCGTGCAGGCGATCCCCAAGGGGGACCGTGGCGAGCTCGCGGTGGAGATGTTGACCGAGGTCGGTGCCGATGTCGTCGTGCCGTGGGCGGCCTCGCGCAGCGTGGCGGTCTGGCGCGGGGAGAGGGCCGCGAAGTCGCTGGCGAAGTGGCGGACCACGGCGCGCGAGGCCGCGAAGCAGTCCCGCCGGTCGTGGTTCCCGTCCGTGGCGGAGATGGCGTCGACGGCCGACGTGTGCGCCTTGGTGCGTGACGCCGGGTTGTCCGTCGTGCTCCACGAGGCGGCGACGCTGCCGGTGTCCTCCCTGGAGGTGCCGCGCGACGGGGACGTGCTGGTGGTCGTGGGTCCCGAGGGCGGGATCAGCGACGAGGAGCTGGCCGCGTTCGCGGAGGCGGGGGCCCAGCCGGTGCGGCTCGGGTCGTCGGTGCTGCGGACGTCCACGGCCGGGGTGGCCGCGGCGGCCGCGCTGCTCTCGCGTACCCCCCGCTGGTCCTGAGCCGACCCGCGCCTCGTGGTTGCGTGACCCGTGGGTTGTGGTTGCGTGAGCCGTGGGTTGTGGTTGCGCTCCCACCACGAGGCGCGGTTCAACCCACCACGAGGCGCGGTTCAACGCACCACGAGGCGCGGTTCGACCCACCACGAGGCGCGGCTCAACGCACCACGAGGCGCGGTTCGACCCACCACGGGGCGCGGTTCGACCCACCACGAGGCGCGGTTCGACCGGAGGAGTGGTCAGGGCGAGGAGAGGAATGCCTCCAGGCGGGCCACCTCGGCGTCGAGCTCGGCCTGCTCCGCCCGGGTGAACCGACGCAGCGGCTCCACCGCTACCCGGCCGTCGACCTCGCGCCACAGGCCCTCCAGCATCCCGTCGACGAACACCGTCGCGCCGACGCCGCCGTTGCGCCCCATCCACTGTCGGCGCTTGTCCGGCTCGGCGACCCGGGACCGGTCGGCGTGCGAGAGCCAGAGGTTGTCGTACTTGCCCAGCAGCCGCACCGGCGCAGGCACGTCCTCGTCGGCGACCTCGAGCCCGGCGAGGTCGACGAGCTGTCTGCCGTGCTCGTCCCGGTGGACGACCAGCTCCTCGCGCATCGCGTCGAGCACCGCGCGCACCCCGGTGAGCCCGGACCACGTCGTCACGTCCGCCGCCGTGGCCGGCCCGAACGCGCGGAGGTAGCGGCGGACCAGCTCACGGGCGTCCGGCTCGGGGTGCAGCGGCGCGTCGAGCCACTGCTCCGCGGTGAGGTACCGCTGCCCGCCCTGCCGCCGCCACATCCCGCGCGGTGGCAGCTGGACCAGCGGGGCGAGCATCCTGGCGAGGTTCTGCAGGTCGCCCGGCGCCTGGTCGGGGAACTGCTCCGCCAGCCGCAGCCCGAGGTCCTTCGCCGACAGCGGCTCCCCGGCCAGCACCTCCGTCGTCCGCTCGACGAGCTCTTCCCGCGACACCCCCGCGGTGGCCTTGCCGAAGTCCGCCTGCCCCGAGAGCCGGTCGAGGGCGGGCTGCACGAGCGGCCGCAGGAACCGGCAGTCCTCGGCGGTGACGAGGTGGATGGTGCCGCGCATCAGCACGAGCCGCACCGCCGCACGCGAGTCGAGTGCGTCGGACGGCTCGTGCGGGTCGAACCGTTCGAGCCGGCTCCACAGCGAGAGGTACGGCGGACCCACGTCCTGTGCCTGCAGACCGAGCAGGTGCTCGGTCATCGCGAGCGCCGGCATGTCCGCGCGGGACAGCAGGTGCTGTCGCTGGAGCAGGGTGCGGTTGAGGACCCGCCGGGTGAGCACGGTCCCAGGCTAGGGCAGGACGGTGATCTGCTTGGTGTCCCGCCAGGGCCCGAAGCCCTCGCCGCCGGAGGGGTCGGTGTCCTCCACGACCAGGGTGTAGTCGCCCGGGGGCACGTTCACCTTGAAGGAGTACGGCGCCATCTCGCAGCACACCTCGGCGGTCGTGAAGCCCTGCTTGACGACGCGGTCGCCCTGTCTCAGCTCCCACACCAGGTTCGCCTCGAACGCGGCGCCCAGGCCGGAGACCGTGAACGGCGCGGTGAGCTCCTGCCCCTGGGTGGGCTCGATGATCCACACCTGGGCGAGCACCTCGGTCGGGTCGCCCTGAGCCAGCGGCTCCGACGCGGGCTGGCCGAGCACCGTGTCGCTGTGCTCGCCGTCGACCAGGAGCTGCACGCCGGGTCGGCCCTGCTGCACGGCGGCCTGCACGGTGTAGATCATTTGCTCGATCGCCATCGCAGCCTGCTCCTGAGACATGCCGGCCGGTCGGTCGTGCAGGCCGTCGGGGCCGGCGGTGAGGTCGACGGTGATCACGTCGCCGTCGAAGACCACGGAGGAGACCCCGGTGCCCTCGGGCCAGTCGCTGCGGTAGTCGGGGTCCTCGGCGTCACCGAGGGCGAGCGTGGCCGCGACCCGGGCCTCCTCGCCCTCGGGACCCTCGGTCGTGCGGAACTCCCGGTAGAGCCGGGTGCCGCGGGTGGTCTCCCCGGCGAAGTAGACCGGCACGGTCATCTCCACCGCGGGTGCCGCGTTGGGGCTGGGGTTCGTGTCCTGGGACGGCTCTCCGCTCTGCGCAGACGCTGACGGCTCCCGCCCGTCCGTGACGCTCGGCGAGGCGGCGAGGCCCGGGTCGGGCTGGTCCGACGTACCCCCGAGGTTGCCCGCCACAGCCACGCCGGTGACCACGGCCGCCGTCGCCACCGCCGCCGCGGCCGCACCGAGCAGCCACGGCCGCCTGCTGCGGATCGGCGTGGTGGTCCGCGACCGGATCGAGTCGAGCGACCCGCGGGGCTCGACGTCGGACACGGCGTCGGACAGCATCCGCCGCACCGACTCGTCGTCGCCGTCGGGGCCGGAGGGTCGACCGGGGCCGGGGAACTCGTTCATGACGCATCCTTCAGGAGGTGACGGAGAGCCGAGACGCCGCGTGAGGCGTGGCTCTTGACCGCGCCGCGGCTGATCCCGAGGGTGTCGGCGATCTGGGCCTCGGACAGGTCGAGGTAGTAGCGCAGCGCGAGCACCTCACGCTGCCGGTCGGGGAGCTCGCGGAGCGCGTCGAGCACGACGGCGCGGCGTTCGGACGCCACGGCGTCCTCGTCCGCGCCGGGCTGGTCGGGAAACGCGGCAGGGACGTGCCGCTCCTGGACCGCCCGGTGACGCAGCACCGACCGGGACCGGTTCACCACCGTCTGGCGGAGGTAGGCGAGCCCCTTGTCGGGCTCCCTCAGCCCACGCCAGCGGCCGTGCATGGCCACGAACGAGTCCTGCACCACCTCCTCGGCGGTGTCGACGTCGCGTACGAGCAGCACCGCCAGGCGCACGAGCTGCCGGTAGTGGGCTGCGTACAGCTCCTCCACCGCGGTGTCGGCGTCCCACTGCAGGGAGACGGCCATGGCACCCCCAGGTCCGGGTCGTGTGGTCGCTTCGACGGTCACGCTAGTTGCACGCGCGAGCCGTCCCGGGGGTTTACACGCCGACGCGCCCTATGCTGGCGGCCATGACTGGTCAGACGGACCCGGACTGCCTGTTCTGCAAGATCGTGACGGGGGAGATCCCGGGCGACATCGTGCACGAGACCGAGACCACGGTGGCCTTCCGCGACATCGAGCCACAGGCGCCCACGCACGTGCTGGTGATTCCGCGCACCCACCTGCCCAACGCCGCCGCGCTCGCCGCGAACGAGCCCCAGGTGGCGGTGGACCTGATCAACGCCGCGGCCGCGGTGGCCGAGCAGGAGGGCCTCGAGAAGGGGTACCGGCTGGTGTTCAACACCGGCGCCGAGGCGCACCAGAGCGTCTTCCACGTGCACGCGCACGTGCTCGGCGGCCGGCGGATGGGCTGGCCGCCCGGCTGAGCCCGCTGAGCCGACCCGCTGAGCCTGCCTCGCGGTGGGTCAGAACAGCTGCTGGGCCACGCCGGCGAGCAGCGGCAGCACGAACGCGGCGAGCAGCACCCACGCGACCACGCGGTGGGCGGGCTTGGTCGGCTCGAGCGAGCCGGCCATGGCGATCATGGCACCCTCCTCGGTGTTGCGGTCCAGCCCCAGCCGGCGTGCGTCGGCGGGGATGCCGCTGTGACCGATGAGGTGCTCCTGGGCCCCGGGCCGGTCCTCGAGCTCGTCGTACTCCTGCATGGCCGCACTCTAGTCCGCGGTCGAGGCTTGAGCCCGTGCCGGGCCGGCGCAGGACAAAGGGGGCGCGCCTCGTCGGGGCCTCCCGTAGCATGGAGGTGCAGTTCCGTTCCTGTTGACTCACCCGGGAGGTCGGCCGTCAGGCCACCGATGACAGACATAGACACCCCTCAGCACACGATCACGGTGCCGGCGAGCATCCCGATGGTGGCCCTGCTCGGGCCCGGGGACGAGCACCTGGCCCTGATCGAGAAGGCGTTCAAGGCCGACGTGCACGTCCGCGGCAACCAGATCACCCTGCGTGGCGAGTCGGCGGAGGTCGCACTCGCCGAGCGGCTGATGGACGAGCTGGTCGCGATCATCCGGACCGGGCAGGGCATGACCACCGAGACCGTCGAGAGGGCGATCTCGATGCTTCGGGCCGAGACCAAGGAACGCCCCGCCGACGTGCTCAGCCTCAACATCCTGAGCAACCGGGGCCGCACGATCCGGCCGAAGACGCTGAACCAGAAGAAGTACGTCGAGGCGATCGACAAGCACACCATCGTGTTCGGGATCGGTCCGGCCGGCACCGGCAAGACCTACCTGGCCATGGCCAAGGCGGTGCAGGCGCTCCAGGCAAAGAACGTGAACCGGATCATCCTCACCCGGCCCGCGGTCGAGGCGGGGGAGCGGCTCGGGTTCCTGCCGGGCACCCTGAGCGAGAAGATCGACCCGTACCTCCGGCCGCTGTACGACGCCCTCCACGACATGCTCGACCCCGAGACGATCCCCAAGCTGCTCGCGGCCGGCACGATCGAGGTCGCGCCGCTGGCGTACATGCGCGGCCGGACGCTCAACGACGCGTTCATCATCCTCGACGAGGCACAGAACACCTCGCCGGAGCAGATGAAGATGTTCCTGACCCGCCTCGGCTTCGGCTCGAAGATGGTGGTCACCGGCGACGTGACCCAGGTCGACCTGCCCGGCGGCATGAAGAGCGGGCTGCGCGTGGTGGAGGAGATCCTCACCGGCATCGAGGACGTCGGCTTCAACCGGCTCACCAGCCACGACGTGGTGCGGCACCGGCTCGTGGGCCATATCGTTGCCGCCTACGACGACTACGAGGCCCGCCGGGAGAACGGCGCAGGCCCGCACAGCGGCGAGGCCGAGCCCCGCCGGCAAAGGAGCCACCGCGCATGACCACCCCTCGGGTGACCCGTCCCACCGCCGGTGAGGACACCGCATGACCATCGAGGTGCTCAACGAGTCCGGGGACGACGTCGACGTCACCGAGCTGTCGCAGCTCTCGCGGTTCGTGATGGACCGGATGCGGGTGCATCCCCAGGCCGAGCTGTGCATCAAGGTCGTCGACGAGGACACCATCGCCACGCTCAACGAGCAGTGGATGGAGAAGTCCGGGCCGACCGACGTGCTGGCCTTCCCGATGGACGAGCTGCGGCCCGGCCTGGTCAACGAGGACCCCGAGGAGGGCGTGCTCGGCGACCTGGTGCTGTGCCCGGCGGTCGCGGAGCGCCAGGCCAAGGAGGCCGGGCACGCCACGGCCGACGAGATCGACCTGCTGACCGTGCACGGCATCCTCCACCTCCTCGGCTACGACCACGCCGAGCCGGAGGAGCACAAGGAGATGTTCGGGCTCCAGGCCAGGCTCCTGGCGGAGTGGCAGGGTGCCCGTCGCGGCGAGGTCCTGCCCGGCGACGAGCCCGCGGCCCCGGAGGGCGCGCAGAGATGAGCGGGGTCGATATCTGGCTGCTCGTGGTGGCAGCCGTCCTGGTCGTCGTGGCCGGGCTGTTCAGCAGCGCCGAGGCCGCGCTCTCCTCCTTCTCCAAGGTCCGCGCCGAGGAGATGGCCGCCGACGGGCGTGGCGGCGCGCAGCGGCTGCTCACCATCCTCGAGGACTCCCCGCGCTACCTGAACACCGCGCTGTTCCTGCGAATGCTGTGCGAGATCGCCGCGATCGTCCTCGTCACGGTGGTGATGCTCGACCTGATCGAGGGCGAGCCGGCCACCATCACCAGCCAGGACGTCTCCGAGGCGGGCCGCTGGTGGGCGATCCTCGCCGCCATCTTCGTGATGCTCGTGGTCTCGTTCGTGGTGATCGGGGTCGCCCCGCGCACCATCGGCCGGCAGCACTCCGAGCGGGTCGCGCTGGCCTCCTCCGGCGTGCTCATCGCGTTCACCAAGGTCCTCGGCCCGCTGCCGCAGATGCTGATCGTGATCGGCAACGCGATCACCCCCGGCCGCGGCTTCAGCGAGGGCCCGTTCGCCTCCGAGGCCGAGCTCCGGGAGATGGTCGACCTCGCCGAGGCCAGCAGCGTCATCGAGTCCGGCGAGCGGCAGATGATCCACTCCGTCTTCGAGCTCGGCGACACCTTCGTCCGGGAGGTGATGGTGCCGCGCACCGACGTGGTCTTCATCGAGCGGCACAAGACGCTGCGCCAGGCGATGTCGCTGGCCCTGCGCAGCGGCTACTCCCGGATCCCGGTGATCGGCGAGAACCTCGACGACATCGTCGGCTTCGCCTACCTCAAGGACATCACCAAG
>DATIBI010000099.1:0-37410 GCA_035457605.1 Nocardioidaceae bacterium | reverse complement strand
GCTCTCGTCCGACGAGGCGGTTGCGCGTGGGCGTGAGGCCGGCCTCGACGCGTGGGCGGCGAACAACCTCGTGGCCTTCCTCGACGAGCAGCGTGAGGCCACCACGACCCTGCCGAGCGACCGGACCATCCTGGTCGAGCGGTTCCGCGACGAGCTCGGCGACTGGCGGATCGTCGTGCACTCCCCCTACGGCGCCCAGGTCCACGCCCCCTGGGCGCTGGCGATCGGGGTTCGACTGCGCGAGCGCTACGGCATCGACGCGCAGGCCCTGCCCGGCGACGACGGGATCGTGCTGCGGGTTCCCGAGACCGACCAGGAGCCGCCGGGCGCCGAGGTGGTGATGTTCGAGCCTGACGAGATCGAGGACATCGTCACCAGCGAGGTCGGCGGTTCGGCTCTGTTCGCGTCCCGGTTCCGCGAGTGCGCGGCGCGGGCGTTGCTGCTGCCCCGCCGCGACCCGGGACGGCGTTCCCCGCTGTGGCAGCAGCGGCAGCGGTCGGCGCAGCTGCTCGAGGTGGCGGTGAAGTACCCGTCCTTCCCGATCGTGCTCGAGGCCGTCCGCGAGTGCGTCCAGGACGTCTACGACGTCCCTGCGTTGGTGCAGCTGATGAAGGACATCGGGTCGCGCCGGATCAAGCTGGTCGACGTCGCGACCACCTCCCCGTCCCCGTTCGCGCGGTCGCTGCTGTTCGGCTACGTCGCCGCGTTCATGTACGAAGGCGACTCCCCCATCGCCGAGCGCCGGGCGGCCGCCCTGTCGCTGGACCAGGGGCTGCTCGCCGAGCTCCTCGGCCGCGCGGAGCTGCGCGAGCTGCTCGACGCGGACGTGCTCGCCGAGGTCGAGGCGGAGGTGCAGCGGCTCGCGCCCGACCGCCGGGCCCGGGACGCGGAGGGAGTCGCCGACCTGCTGCGGCTGCTGGGTCCGCTGTCCGTGGCCGAGGTCGCCGAGCGCACCGTGGACGAGAGCGCCGCCGAGGTCCCCGGATGGCTGGAGATGCTCGCCGACGCCCGCCGGGTCGTCGAGGTCCGCGTCGCCGGGGTCGAGCGCTGGGCGGCGATCGAGGACGTGGCCCGGCTCCGCGACGGGCTGGGGGTGCCGGTCCCGCCGGGCACGCCGGAGACGTTCACCGAGCCGGTCCCCGACCCGCTCGCGGACCTCGTCGCCCGCTACGCCCGCACGCACGGCCCGTTCACCGCGGCCGACGTCGCCGAGCGGCTCGGGCTCGGGGTGGCCGTCGCGCAGCAGACCCTGGTCCGGCTGGCCGCGCAGGGCCGCGTGCTCGAGGGCGAGTTCCGCCCCGCTGGCACCGGCACGGAGTGGTGCGACGCCGAGGTGCTGCGCCGGCTGCGTCGCCGCTCGCTGGCCGCGCTGCGCAAGGAGGTCGAGCCGGTCGAGCCGGAGACGCTGGGCAGGTTCCTGCCGGTCTGGCAGAACGTCTCGTCCGGCACGGGCCGCGGGCTCCGGGGCATCGACGGCGTGCTCGCGGTGGTGGACCAGCTCGCCGGCTGCGCGGTGCCCGCGAGCGCGCTGGAGCCGCTGATCCTGGGTGGCCGGGTGGTCGACTACGCCCCGCCGATGCTCGACGAGCTGACCGCGACCGGTGAGGTGGTCTGGGCGGGGCACGGCACCCTGCCGGGCACCGACGGGTGGGTGTCGCTACACCTTGCGGACTCGGCGCACCTGACCCTGCCCGACCACGGGGAGGTGGACTCCACCCCGGTGCACGACGCGGTGCTCGCCGCGCTCGCCGGCGGTGGCGCCTACTTCTTCCGCCAGCTCGCCGACGCCGTCTACCACGAGACCGACGGGGCGGTGAACGACAAGGCGCTCGAGGCCGCGGTGTGGGACCTGGTCTGGGCGGGCCGGCTCAGCAACGACACGCTGGCTCCGGTGCGTGCACTCACCAGCGGCGGCCGGACCACGCACCGGTCCCGCCGTCCGGCTCCCCGCGCCCGGATGACCTCTCGCCCGGCGCGTCCGGCCGGCCCCGGTCGCGGGCCGACCCGCACCGGGCCGCCCACCGTCGCGGGCCGGTGGTCGCTGCTGCCCGAGCTCGAGGAGGACCCGACCCGGCGGGCCCACGCCAGCGCCGAGGCTCTGCTGGAGCGGCACGGCATCGTCACCCGCGGTGCGGTGACCAGCGAGCGCGTGCCCGGTGGCTTCGCGGGGGTCTACAAGGTGCTCTCGGCGTTCGAGGACTCCGGCCGCTGCCGGCGCGGCTACTTCGTCGGCTCGCTGGGCGCCGCGCAGTTCGGGATCCCCGGTGCCGTGGACCGGCTGCGGTCCCTGGCGCCGGAGGTGGGCACGGCGCCCGGGGAGAAGCGGCAGGCGCTGGCGCTGGCCGCGACCGACCCCGCCAACCCCTACGGCGCGGCCCTGCCGTGGCCGGAGCGGGTGACCGACGACGAGGGGGCCACCGGAGCCGGACACCGACCCGGCCGGAAGGCGGGCGCGATGGTGGTGCTCGTCGACGGCGCGCTCACCGTCTACGTCGAGCGGGGCGGCCGGACGCTGCTCACGTTCAGCGACGACCCCGACGTGTTAACTCCGGCCACCGAGGCCCTGGCCGGCGCGGTCCGCCGCGGCGCCCTCGGCCGGCTGACGGTGGAGAAGGCGGACGGCGAGAGCATCCTCGCCCGCGGCGACCGGTCGACCGCGCTGCGCCGGGCCCTGGAGGCGGCCGGGTTCGTCAGCACCCCGAGGGGGCTGCGGATCCGTGCCTGAGGGTGACACCGTCTGGCGCACCGCCCACCACCTCGACCAGGCGCTGACCGGGTCGGTGCTGGTGGCCACCGACTTCCGGGTGCCCGCACACGCGACGCTGGACCTGTCCGGTCGCCGGGTCGAGGGGACGGTGGCCCGCGGCAAGCACCTGCTCACCCGGATCGGCGACGAGCACACCCTGCACACGCACCTGAAGATGGAGGGGTCCTGGCACCTCTACCGCGAGGGCACCCGCTGGCGCCGGCCGGCTCACCAGGCCCGGGTGGTGCTGCGCACCGAGCAGTGGACGGCGGTCGGGTTCGCGCTCGGCGTCGTCGAGGTGGTCGCCCGCGCCGACGAGCACACCGCGGTGGGTCACCTCGGCCCGGACCTGCTCGGCCCGGACTGGGACGTCGAGGAGGCGCTGCGCCGGCTGCGCTCGGACCCGGACCGCGCGATCGGGGAGGCGTTGCTGGACCAGCGGAACCTGGCCGGCATCGGCAACATGTACAAGGCCGAGCTGTGCTTCCTGCTGGGGCTCAACCCGTGGCTGCCGGTGCGTGACGTCCCCGACCTGGCGGCCCTGGTCCGGCAGGCGAAGCGGGTGCTGGAGGCGAACAAGCTGCGGGTCGAGCAGGCCACCACCGGGGACACCCGGCGGGGTCACCAGCTGTGGGTCTACCGGCGCGACCGGCAGCCGTGCCGACGCTGCGGCACGCCGATCGAGGTGACGGCACAGGGGCAGGAGATGCAGGAGCGGGCGACCTACTGGTGCCCGCACTGCCAGCCGGTGGCGCGATAGCCGCTCAGGCGGCGGAGGCGACCACGTCGCCGGGGCGGGAGTCCTCGCCCGCGGGCGCGGGAAGGCTGGTGGTGCCGAGCGCGGTGGCCTCGTCGACGGCGACCGCCATCGCGGCCTCCTCGAGCGCCACGGCGTCGCTGACCTCGGAGAGGATCTCGGAGAGGGGGACGTCGAGAGCCGAGCAGATCGAGGCGAGCAGCTCCGAGGAGGCCTCCTTCTGGCCTCGCTCGATCTCGGAGATGTACCCCAGGCTCACCCGGGCGTCCGCGGACACCTGGCGCAAGGTGCGCCCCTGGCGCATGCGCTGCGAGCGGAGCACCTCACCGAGCAGCCGACGAAACAGGACCATGCCGCTGCTCCTTCCTCTCATCACCCGCGGCCCTCGCAGGCCAGTTCTGGTGCCAACGCTACCGGCCGCTGGAAACTTCCCGATGCGTAAACGTTCAGATCAACCACTCTAACCAGACGTTCCGACCACCCGTGCGAGCACGGCCGTCACCGCCTCCAGACAGGTCCGCTCCCGGATCTCGGCGCGGTCTCCGTCGAGCTCGAGCCGCGTGGTGGTCACCCCGTCCGGTCCGGCCACCCCGATGAACACCAGGCCCACCGGCTTTCCCTCCTGCTCGGTCGGGCCGGCCACGCCCGTCGTACTCACCGCGTAGTCCGCGCCGAGCAGGTCCCGCACCCCGGTGGCCATCTCCGCAGCGCACTCGGCCGAGACCACCCCCGGCCCTTCCACGGTGGCGTCCGACACCCCGAGCACCGACTTCTTGACCGGGGTCGCGTAGCTGACCACCCCGCCGAGGTAGGTGTCGCTCGCCCCGGGCGCGGCGCTGAGCAGGTCACCGAGCCGCCCGCCGGTGAGCGACTCCGCCGAGGCCAGCATCGCCTTGCGCGCGAGAAGCTCGGCGTGCAGCGCCGCGGCCATCACCTGAGGGTCCGGGCCGCCCTCGTCGGGCAGGTCCACGGTCTCGGCGTGCTTGACGGTCTGCGTCTCGTCCACGGCACGGATGGTATCCACGTGCGGGCGCCGCAAACCGGTACCGGCGCTTGGCTACCGTGGCGGCATGGCGCTCCCCATCGAGGACTACGCGGTGCTCGGCGACACCGGCACCGCCGCGCTGGTCGGCAAGGACGGGTCGGTCGACTGGCTCTGCCTGCCCCGCTTCGACTCGCCGGCGTGCTTCGCGGCGCTGCTCGGCGACCCGTCGAACGGTCGCTGGCTGATCGGCCCCGAGGGCGAGTACGAGTGCAGCCGCCGGTACGTCGGGAACAGCGCCGCGCTGCTCACCACCTACACCACCCCGACCGGGGTCGTGCAGGTCACCGACGTCATGCCGCTGGCGGACCAGCGTGCGGACATCGTCCGCAGGGTCGTCGGTGTGTCCGGGACGGTGCGGATGCGGCACGAGTGGGTGGTACGCCCGTCGTACGGCAGGATCCGGCCCTGGGTCAGCCGCCACACCGTCCACGGCACCGAGGTGATCACCGCGGTCGCCGGTCCGGACAAGCTGATCCTGCGCGGCAGCCGGCTGCCGCACCCGGTCGACGGCCGGCACGCGGACTCGTTCGAGGTCACCGCCGGTGAGGAGCTCACCTTCGCCACGACCTGGGTGGCGTCGCACCGGGAGGTGCCGAAGTTCCTGGAGTTCGACGCGCGCATCGACGCCACCATCGCCCGGTCCGAGCGCTGGGTCTCGCTGAGCCGGTACGACGGCCCCTACGTCGAGGCCGTGCGCCGCTCCCTCGTCGTGCTCCGGCTGATGACCCACGGCGGCACCGGCGGGATCGTGGCCGCGCCGACCACGTCGCTGCCCGAGGAGTTCGGCGGGGAGCGCAACTGGGACTACCGGTTCTGCTGGCTGCGGGACGCCTCCCTCACGCTCGAGGCGCTGCTGGCGTGCGGCTACAAGGAGGAGGCCGTGCTCTGGCGGGACTGGCTGCTCCGCGCGGTCGCCGGGGACCCGCAGGACCTGCAGATCATGTACGCCGTGGACGGGGGCCGGGACCTGCCGGAGCGCGAGCTGGACCACCTGGCCGGGTACGCCGGGTCGCGTCCGGTCCGGATCGGGAACGCCGCCGTCGCCCAGAAGCAGACCGACGTGCTGGGCGAGGTCATGATCGCGCTGGAGATGGCGCGCGAGCTGTGCATCCCCGAGACCGACGACTCCTGGGCGCTGCAGCGTGCCCTGGTCGACCACCTCGCCGAGCACTGGCACGAGCCGGACCACGGGCTGTGGGAGATCCGCGGCGAGCCGCAGCACTTCACCCACTCGCGGGTGATGGCGTGGGCGGCGTTCGACCGGGCGGTGCGCGCGGTCGAGCAGCACGGGTTCGACGGCTCGGTCGAGCGCTGGCGCGAGGTGCGCGACCAGATCCGGGACGAGGTGCTCAGCAAGGGCTTCGACGCGGGCAGGAACACGTTCACGCAGGCCTACGGGTCCGGTGAGGTCGACGCGGCGCTGCTGGTGCTGCCGACGGTGGGGTTCATCGCCGGCGACGACCCGCGGATGCTCGGCACCATCGAGGCGATCGAGGCCGACCTGATGCTGGACGGGATGCTGCACCGCTACCGCACCCGCAGCGGCGTGGACGGGCTGAGCGGGGGCGAGCACCCGTTCGTGGCGTGCTCGTTCTGGCTGGTCTCGGCCTACGCCGGCGCCGGGCGCGTCGACGAGGCGCACGCGCTCATGGAGCGGCTGCTCGCGATGCGCAACGACGTGGGCCTGCTCGCCGAGGAGTACGACCCGGTGGAGCGCCGGATGGCGGGGAACTTCCCGCAGGCGTTCTCGCACCTGGCCCTGGTCGGTGCGGCGGTGGCGTTGGAGGGCGCGCGGACGGGCTGACCTGTGCCGCGTCGGCTCACGGGGCGCGCGGACGAGCGGCCGTCGCGCCGTACCGTCAGAGCTTCGCCGCGGCCCGGTGCTCGCGCCGCTGCGCGAACGCGTCCCGGAAGAACTCGTAGCCGGTCCACACCGTCATAACGAGTGCGGCCGCCATCAGCGCGGCGGACAGCCACCACAGCGCCTCCGCGACCACGCCGAGCGCGCCGTCGAGCTGGCGCAGCGGCAGCAGCAGGCCGGTGAGCGCCAGGGTCTGCAGGACGGTCTTGATCTTGCCGCCCTGGCTGGCCGCGATCACCACGTGCTTGGCGACCGAGAGGCGCATCAGGGTGACGCTCCACTCCCGGACCAGGATCACGATGGTCACCCACCACCACAGCTCGCCGATGAGCGAGAGGCCGATGAACGCCATCCCGGTGATCGCCTTGTCGGCCATCGGGTCGGCGATCTTGCCGAAGTTGGTGACCAGGTTGTGCTTGCGGGCCAGGTCACCGTCGATCTTGTCGGTGATCATCGCCACCACGAAGATGGCCCAGGCCACGCAGCGCCAGAGCACCGAGTCGCCCCCGTCGACCAGCAGCGCCCAGCCGAAGAACGGCACCAGCAGGATCCGCAGCGTGGTCAGCGCGTTGGGCACGTTCCAGTTGCTCGGGGTCGTCTGCTCGGACGTCGGCACGTGCTCCACCTTAGTCATCGGCTGCTTCTCCACGGTCTCGGTCGCTGGTCGGTCGCTGGTCGGTCGGGCGGGGCGCAGGTGCGCTCAGCCGTCGGTGGGTACGGCGCGCGCCACGAGGTCCACACCGTCGGAACCGGTGACGACCGCCGAGACGATGTCGCCGACCCGCACGCCTTCGGGCAGGTCCACGACCGTCGTCGAGCCGTCCACCTCCGGTCCTTGGTGAGCGGCGCGCCCCTCGGCCTCCCCCGGACCGACGGACTCGACGAGTACCTCGACCCGCTCGCCGTGACGCTCCTCGGCCCGCTGCGCGGTCAGCTCGTCCGCCAGGCGGGTGACGTGCTCGGTCCGGGCGCGGATCTCGTCCTCGTCGAGCTTCCCGTCGTAGGTCGCGGCCTCGGTGCCGTCCTCATCTGAATACCCGAATACGCCGACCGCATCCATCCTGGCGGCCACCAAGAAGTCACACAGTGTCTCCAGGTCCTCCTCGGACTCGCCGGGGAAACCGACGATCACGTTCGACCGGACCCCGGCGAGCGGCGCGAGCGAGCGGATCTGCTCGAGCAGCCCCAGGAAGCTCTCCGGGTCGCCGAACCGGCGCATCCGGCGCAGCACCGCGTTCGAGGCGTGCTGGAAGGAGAGGTCGAAGTAGGGCACCACGCCCTGGGTGCCCGCGATGGTCTCGACCAGCCCGGGCCGGGTCTCGGCCGGCTGCAGGTAGGACACCCGCACCCTCTCCACGCCGGGGACCGCCGCCAGCTCCGGCAGCAGCGTCTCCAGCAGCCGCAGGTCGCCGAGGTCCTTGCCGTAGGAGGTGGAGTTCTCGCTGACCAGGAACAGCTCCTTGACGCCCTGCTCCCCCAGCCACCGGGCCTCGCCGAGCACGTCGGAGGGCCGGCGGGAGACGAACGAGCCGCGGAAGCTCGGGATCGCGCAGAACGAGCAGCGCCGGTCGCAGCCACTGGCCAGCTTCAGCGGGGCCATCGGGCCGCCGTCGAGACGGCGCCGCACCGCACGCGGGCCGGAGCTCGGCGTCGCCTCCAGCGGCAGGTCCGGGGCCGCGATGGTGTGCCCGGGGACCACGACCGAGGCCGCGTCGACCTGCCGCTCGGCGGGCGAGATCGGCAGCAGCTTGCGCCGGTCGGTGGGCGTGTGCGGATGGTGCTGCTCCCCGGCGAGGATCGAGCGCAGCCGGCCCGCGATGTCGGGATAGTCGTCGAAGCCGAGCACCGCGTCCGCCTCGGGCAGCGACTCGGCGAGGTCCTTGCCGTAGCGCTCGGCCAGGCAGCCCACGGCCACGACCGCCTTCGTGGTGCCGTCCGCCTTCAGGTCCGAGGCCTCGAGCAGCGTGTCCACCGAGTCCTTCTTGGCTGCCTCGACGAACCCGCAGGTGTTCACCACCACGGTCTCGGCGTCCGCGGCGTCGGCCACCAGACGGAACCCTCCCGCCTCGAGACGCCCGGCCAGCTCCTCGGAGTCCACCTCGTTGCGCGCGCACCCGAGCGTGACCATCGCGACGGTGGTGAGCCCTGGGGCGGGAGAGGAACCCTCGGCCCCGGTCCGGGAAAGGGTGCCGGACTCCGGTCCGGAGGTGGGACCCGGCTGGGAGGCGGAGGGGTTGCCGGACTGGGTCTCGGACGTGGCGGTATCAGCGGAAGTAGTCATGACCGTCGTCGATTATGACCGTCCTCCGCCCGGGACGCGAACCGCGCGGCCCACCGATGCACCCGCGAGCAGGGAGGCCCAGCCCCGTCGAGTGGTGAGATCTGGCGGGTCCAGTGGTGAGGAACGGTGGCCGGCCGCCGCCGTTTCTCACCACTCGCGCCGCCGTTTCTCACCACTCGCGGCGCCGTTTCTCACCACTCGCGGCGCCGTTTCTCACCACTCGCGGGGGTCAGCGCCAGGCGTAGCGTCGCTCGGGCCGGCCCACCTCGCCGTAGCGCAGCCGGACCTCGACCCGGCCGGCGTTGACCAGGTGCTCGAGGTACCTGCGCGCGCTCACCCGCGACACCCCGACCAGCGCCGCGGTCTCCGCCGCGGACAGGTCCCCGTCGGCGTCGCGGACGGTCTCCTCGACCAGCCGGAGCGTCTCGGCGCTGAACCCCTTGGGCAGGCGTACGTCGGACGGGCCCATGCCGAACACCCGGTCCACCTCCGCCTGGTCGGTCTCGTCGTCGGAGCGTGCGAGCGAGCCGTAGGCCTGCTGGTAGTGCACCAGCCGCTGGCGCAGGTCCTCGTAGGAGAACGGCTTGATCAGGTAGTGCACGATCCCGCCGCGCAGCGCCCGTCGTACCGTCTCCGCCTCCCGAGCCGCGCTGATCACCAGCACGTCGAGCTCGGGCACCAGCTCCCGCAGCTGCTGCAGCAGGTCCAGCCCGGTCGTGTCGGGCAGGTACACGTCGAGCAGCACCAGGTCCGGCGCCAGCCGCTCGACCTGCTCCAGCGCCTCGGCCCCGGTGTGGGCCACCCCCACGACCGTGAAGCCGGGCGTCCGCTCGACGAAGCCCGTGTGGATCTTCGCCACCATGAAGTCGTCGTCGACCACGAGTACCCGGATCACGGGACCAGTCTCCCGGTCGGTACGACGGCCGTGAACACCGCGCCTCCGTCGTTGCGGACGCTGACGTCCCCGCCCCGGCGGCGGCACACCAGCCGGGTCAGCGCCAGGCCGAACCCGCGACCGCCTTCGGCGGACCCGGTCTTGGTGGTCCACCCCTGGGTGAACACGCTCTCGGTGTCGGCCACAGGGACACCCGGGCCGTTGTCCGCCACGGTGACCGTGACCGCGTCACCGTCCTCGCGCAGGCACACCTCGACCCGCGGCTGCGGCCGCCCGGTGACCGCGTCGATGGCGTTGTCGACCAGGTTGCCCACGACCGTGGTCAGGTCCCGGGACAGGTCGTCGTCGATACGCCCCACCTGCGAGTCCGGGACCAGCGCGAGGTCCACGTCCCGCTCGGCGGCCAGGCTCGCCTTCGCGATCAGCAGCGCGGCGACCGTCGGGTCCTCGACCCGCGAGGTGACCGCGTCGTAGAGGCTGGCCCGGTCCTTGCTCACCCCGTCGACGAACCGCATCACCTCGTCGTACTCCTGCAGGTGCAGCAGTCCGGAGATCGTGTGCAGCTGGTTGGCGAACTCGTGGGTCTGCGCGCGCAGGGTCTCCGAGGTGGCCCGGGTCGTGCCGAGCTCGCGCTCGAGCGAGGACAGCTCGGTGCGGTCGCGCAGCGTCGTGACCGAGCCGATCACCTGACCGCGCGAGCGCATCGGCATCCGGTTGAACGCCAGCACCCGGTCACCGACGAGGACGAGCCGGTCCGGGCCGGTGCTCTCGGTGAGCACCCGGCGCAGCTGCGGGTCGAGGCCGAGCTCCTCGAGGCTCTGCCCGATGCAGTCGACCGGCAGGCCGAGCAGGTCGCGGGCGCTGTCGTTGACCAGGGTCAGCCGGCCGGCGGGGTCGAGCGCGATCACGCCCTCCTTCAGGCCGTGCAGCATCGCCTCTCGGTGCTCGACCAGGCCGACGATCTCGTCCGGCTCCAGCCCCAGGGTCTGCCGCTTCACCCGGCGCGAGAGCAGCAGCGACCCGGCCACCCCGAGCGCGCTGGCGACTCCGAGGTAGATCACCAGGTTCGGGGCGGCCCGCTCCAGAAGCGCTGCCAATGAGGGGTAGGCCCGCTCGACGACCACGAACCCGACGAGCTCACCGACCCGGTCCGGCTCCGCCGACAGCACGGGTGCGTGCGCGGCGACGAACCGCCGGCCGTCGCGCTCGACGACCCCGGTCCAGGACCGGCCCTCGAGCACGCCGCTGACGCCCAGCGGGAGCCGGCTGCCCAGCAGCGACGGGTCGGAGGAGGTCACGACCAGCCGGTCGGCGCGGACCAGCTGGATCCCGGTCGCGTTGGACTGGGCGCGCACCGACTCGGCGAGCGCCGGCAGCGCCGCGCCGTTGCGGGGACGCGCCTCGGGAAGGTTCTGCCGCACGAGCGGGTTGGCCGCGAGGTTCTCCGCTGCGGACAGCGCCTGTCGCCCCTCGACCCGGCGGAACTCGGCCGCGGACTGGGCGATCGAGATCACCGCCACGAACACCAGGACGACCAGCACGATGAGCAGCTGCAGCCCGAGGAACTGCCGCGCGAGCGTCATCCGACGTCGGGCCACGACACCTCCTCCGTGCTTGCGGTCGACCTGACGGGCCCAGGATGGCACCGATCCGGCTGTTGTGGCCGTGACCACAAAGACCACAACGTCCGCTGCGTTCGCAACGGTGACGGCCGTCACGTGCGCGATCCAGAGTGTGGGTGACCGGCACCACACACGTGAAAGAGGTTCTGACATGCGCCGCACTCGAGCAATCCGCCTGGCCGCCCTGGCCTCCGGCATCGCCCTGGCGGCCTCCGCCTGCGGTGTGACCAGCGGCGAAGGCGGCGGCTCGTCCGCCGAGGGCGAGCCCCTGACCGACCTTCGCGTCATGGTCCCCAACTCCGCCGGCGGCGGCTACGACACCACCGCCCGCACCGCGGCGAAGGTGATGGAGGACGAGGGCATCGCCCAGGGCATCGAGGTGTTCAACCTCGAGGGCGCCGGCGGTACCGTCGGCCTGGCCCGCACCGTCAACGAGAAGGGCAACGGCGACCTCGCCATGCTGATGGGCCTCGGCGTCGTCGGCGCGAGCTACACCAACGAGACCGACGCCACGCTCACGGACACCACCCCGCTGGCGAAGCTGATCGAGGAGCCGGGCGCGGTGATGGTGCCCAAGGACTCGCCCTTCGAGACCATCGACGACCTCGTCGCCGCGTGGAAGAAGGACCCGGGCTCGTTGACCGTGGGCGGCGGCTCCTCCCCCGGCGGTCCCGACCACCTGCTGCCGATGCAGCTGGCGGAGGCGGCCGGCATCGACCCGCGCGAGGTCAACTTCGTCTCCTACGATGGCGGCGGCGACCTGCTCCCCGCAATCCTCGGCAACAAGCTCGACTTCGCCACCTCCGGCCCGAGCGAGTACCTCGACCAGATCGAGAGCGGCGAGGTGCGGGTGCTGGCGACCAGCGGCGAGGAGCGCCTCGACACCGTGGACGCGCCGACCCTCAAGGAGTCCGGCATCGACCTGGTGTTCACCAACTGGCGCGGCCTGGTCGCCCCTCCGGAGATCAGCGACGAGGACCGGGAGCGGCTGATCGGCGCGCTCGAGGACATGCACGCCAGCGACGGCTGGGAGCAGGCGCTGGAGCAGAACGGCTGGACCGACGCCTTCGTGACCGGTGACGACTACGCGACGTTCCTCGAGGAGCAGGACAAGCGCGTCGAGGACACCCTGTCCCAGCTGGGGCTGGCATGAGCTTCGCCGTCACCCAGACGCGGGACCGCGCCGAGCTGGGCTTCGTCGCCCTGCTCGGCGTGGTCGGCGGCCTCGTCCTGTGGGACGCCGCCACCCTGCAGGCGCCGTACTCCCAGGCCGACCCGGTCGGCCCACGGACGGTGCCGTTCCTGGTCGGCGGGCTGCTCCTGGCGTGCGCCCTCTGGCTCGCGGTGGACGTGCTCCGCGGCGGGCACGGGGAGGCCGAGGGCGGCGAGGACGTCGACCTCTCGCACCCGACCGAGTGGCGCGTCGTCGTGCCTCTGGTCGCGGTGTTCCTCGGCAACGTCCTGCTCATCGACCGGCTCGGCTGGGTGATCTCCGGCGCGCTGCTGTTCTGGGGCAGCGCCTGGGCGCTCGGCAGCCGTCACTACGTGCGGGACGCCGTCGTCTCGATCCTGCTGTCCCTCGGGACGTTCTACGGGTTCTACCTCGGGCTCGGCATCTACCTGCCGGCCGGACTGCTGGAAGGGGTGCTCTAGATGGACGTCTGGGGAGCACTGCTCGAGGGGTTCGCCACCGCCGCGACCCCGACCAACCTGCTCTACGCGCTGCTCGGTGTGCTGCTCGGCACCGCCGTCGGCGTGCTCCCGGGCCTCGGCCCGGCCATGACCGTGGCGCTGCTGCTGCCGGTCACCTACGCTCTGGAGCCGACGAGCGCGTTCATCATGTTCGCCGGTATCTACTACGGCGGCATGTACGGCGGCTCGACCACCTCGATCCTGCTCAACACCCCCGGCGAGTCCTCATCGGTGGTGACCGCGATCGAGGGCAACAAGATGGCCAAGTCCGGCCGTGCCGCGCAGGCGCTGGCGACTGCGGCGATCGGGTCGTTCATCGCCGGCACCATCGGTACGGCGCTGCTGGTGCTGTGCGCGCCGATCGTGGTCGGGTTCGCGGTCAGCCTCGGCTCGCCGAGCTACCTCGCGATCATGCTGCTCGCCCTGCTCGCGGTGACCGCCGTGCTCGGCAGCTCCCGGGTCCGCGGGTTCTCCGCGCTGGCCCTGGGTCTGGCGATCGGCCTGGTCGGGATGGACCCGACGACCGGCCAGCCGCGGCTGACGTTCGGGCAGCCGCTGCTCGCCGACGGGCTCGACATCGTCGTCGTCGCGGTCGCGATCTTCGCCGTCGGGGAGGCGTTGTGGGTCGCCGCGCACCTGCGCCGTACCGCCTCCCAGATCATCCCCGTCGGCCAGCCCTGGATGGGCAAGGAGGACTGGAAGCGTTCGTGGAGGCCCTGGCTGCGCGGCACCGCCTACGGCTTCCCGTTCGGCGCGATGCCCGCCGGCGGCGCGGAGATCCCGACCTTCCTGTCCTACGTCACCGAGAAGCGGTTCTCCCGCAAGCCCGAGGAGTTCGGCCACGGCGCCATCGAGGGCGTGGCCGGCCCGGAGGCCGCGAACAACGCCTCGGCGGCCGGGACCCTGGTGCCGATGCTGTCCCTGGGTCTGCCGACGAACGCGACCGCCGCGGTGATGCTGGCGGCCTTCACGCAGTACGGCATCCAGCCCGGCCCGCTGCTGTTCGACCGGGAGCCGCAGCTGGTCTGGGCGCTGATCGCCAGCCTGTTCATCGGCAACCTGCTGCTGCTGCTGATCAACCTGCCGCTCGCGCCGGCCTGGGCCCGGCTGCTGCAGATCCCCCGGCCCTACCTCTACGCCGGGATCCTGTTCTTCGCCACGCTCGGTGCGTACTCGGTGAACCTGCAGGCGTTCGACCTCGCGGTGCTCCTCGTCCTCGGCGCGCTCGGGTTCGCGATGCGCCGGTTCGGCCTGCCCGTGCTCCCGCTGGTGATCGGGCTGATCCTCGGCCCCCGCGCGGAGGAGCAGCTGCGCAAGTCGCTGCAGCTCAGCGGCGGCGACCTCAGCGGGCTGTTCAACGAGCCGGTGGCGGTCGTCGTCTACGTGATCATCGCGCTGGTGCTCGCCTGGCCGCTGCTGGCCCGGCTGGGGCGCCGCGGCCGCGGTCGGGGGCGTCCGTCCGGTCCCGCCGGCGGCGCGTCCGCGCAGGACGGACCCTCGGGTGAGGGTACGGCGGTCGCGCACGTCCCCGCGAACACCCAGCAGATGGTCGCAGAGGTCATCCCCGCCCACCTCGGAAGGAACCCGTCATGAGCGTCGTCCTCGGCTATGTCCCCACCCCCGAGGGCGAGGCCGCCCTGGCGCACGCCGTCGAGGAGGCCCGGGACCGCGACCTGCGGCTGGTGGTGGTGAACACCTCGCGCGGCGACGCGCTGGTCGACCAGCGCTACGCCCAGGAGGAGCAGCTCGAGCAGCTCACCGCCCGGCTCGCCGGCGAGGGCGTCAAGCACGATCTCGTGCACGCGGTGCGCGGCCGGGACGCGGCGGAGGAGATCCTCGCCGCGGCCGAGGAGCACCGGGCCGACCTGATCGTGATCGGGCTGCGCCGGCGCACCCCGGTAGGCAAGCTGCTGATGGGCAGCACCGCCCAGCGGGTCCTGCTCGAGGCGCGCTGCCCGGTGCTGGCGGTGAAGGCGCCGCCGGCGTGACCGTGCTGTCGGCGGCATGAGGCGGGCGGCATGAGGCGGGCGGCATGAGGCGCCTGGCGGGGGCCGCGCCGTTCTTCGCGCACGCGGTCCTCGTCCAGGCGATCACGTTCGTGCTGCGGCCGACCGCCACCTACCGGGCCGTCGAGCTCGACGTGGCCACCGAGTGGCTCGGCGCGCTCGGCGCCAGCTTCGCGGTGGTCCCGCTGCTCGCGGCAGTTCCGTCCGGCCACGCCGCCGACCGGTTCGGGGAGCGGCGGGTGATGCTGGCCGGCGGTCTGCTCCTGGTGGCCGCGGCCGGCACGTTCGTGCTCGCCGCCGGCTCCGTGCTCGGGGTGGTCCTGGCCAGCGTGGTGCTCGGCCTCGGCCACCTCTGCTCGGTGGTCGGGCAGCAGGCGATGGTGGCCAACCGGACCACCCCCGCCCGCTACGACACCGCCTTCGGGCACTACACCTTCGCCACCTCGGTGGGACAGGCGGTGGGCCCGGGTCTGATCGTGCTGTTCGGCGGTGGCCGGTCGATCCCGGACACATCGGCGATCTTCGCATGGGCCACCGCGCTGACCGTCGTCCTGCTCGCCGTCACGCTGCTGCTGCCCGCGACCCGCGGCTCCTCCGGCGGCAGCGACCCGGCGCGCGGGTCGATGGCCGGCCTGGTGCGCACGCCGGGGCTGCTGCGCGCGCTGCTGGTCAGCTGCGTGGTGCTGGCCGCGGTCGACATCACCCTGGTCTACCTGCCCGCGCTCGGCGCGGAACGCGGCATCGCCGCCGGCACGGTCGGCATCCTGCTGGCGGTCCGTGCTGCCGCGTCGATGACCACCCGGCTGTTCCTCGGCCGGCTCGTCGGCTGGGCCGGCCGACGTACCGTCCTGCTGGTGAGCATCGGCGGCTCCGCGGTCGGGCTGGCGCTCGCCGCAGTGCCGATGCCCACCTGGCTGCTCGCCCTGGTCGTGGTGCTCGCCGGGCTGGGGCTCGGAGCCGGTCAGCCGCTCACCATGTCGTGGCTGGCCGAGACCGCCCCACCGGGGCTGCGCGGCCGGGCGATGTCGCTGCGCCTGACCGGCAACCGGCTCGGCCAGGTGGTCATCCCCAGCGTCGCCGGGATCGTTGCCGTCGGCACCGGGGCGGGCGGGGTGCTGCTGCTCACCGCCGCCGGACTGGCTGCGGTGGGGGTGGCCGCCCGACGGCTGCACACACCCTGAGCCCGGGTCAGCCGGCGGGGTTGAACGTACGACGGCCGGGCTCGCCGAGCACGCCCAGCGGGCCACGGTCCTTGCCCTGGACCTGGACCTCGATGGCGCCGCCGTCGTCGGCTCGTACCCGGATCGGAGGCGTCACCGTGAGCCGCTTCTTCTCGCCGAGCACCATCTCCCCGGAGAACACGACCGCACCGGACCCGTCGCGCACGACGACGTTGGAGTCGGCCTGGGCCGCCACCAGCGTGAGCGGCACCGCCTTGGCGACGGCCTTGCCGGAGTCGGGCAGCCACGCGTCGGCGCTGCTCAGCCCGGCGGAACCGTTGAGCACCGGCGCCGGCTCCTGGATGATCTCGGCCGGCTCACCGGCGAACAGCCGGACGACGCCCCACACCAACACGAGGCTGAGGACCACGCCGACCATCAGGCCCCAGTTCGGGCCACCCATGGTGGACCGCATGCTGCCGG
The DNA here is from genome assembly GCA_035457605.1 of Nocardioidaceae bacterium. Taxonomy (GTDB): domain Bacteria; phylum Actinomycetota; class Actinomycetes; order Propionibacteriales; family Nocardioidaceae; genus Nocardioides_C. The sequence continues at coordinate 20,862 of DATIBI010000099.1, read as the reverse complement.
TCATCCCGGTCGCGAGCTCGGCCTCGAAGACCCGGCGCGCGTTCACCGGGGCCGTGGCGTACCGCTCCTCGAACTTCTCCAGCAGCGGCGTCACGTCCTTGCCCAGCACCCGCGCCAGCGTGCGCAGGTGGCCGCGAGCGTAGAAGTCGCCACCGCACGGAGCGAAGTCGTCGACCTCGATCGACTCGATGACGTGCGGCCGGATCCGGGTCCGGTCCGCCAGCTCGTCCACCGAGAGCCCGAGCCGGGTCCGCGCCGCCGCGATCTCCGGTCCGATGACCGGGTCGTAGGCGGGCTCGGTGACGAAGTCGTCGATGACCAGCGGCTCTACGGGGTCGCCGAGCCGGGAGATGGGCCGCACCCGGGCGTTTCCGGGCCGCTCGAAGACAAGGTCCACGCTCCCGGGGCGGCGCAGCTCGCGGCCTTCGGGCAGCCGGTCACCGCGGTGGGCCTCGTCGAGCTCCTCGAACAGGGCGGCGTTGCCCAGGGTCGCGGGGACGTCCCGGGTCACCTCCGCCCGGGTCGCCGAGCGGGTCTCGCGCAGCGGGACCGCCACGCCAGGCGGGGGCAGCGGGCTCGCGGCGGGACCCTCGGCGAGCGCGGCCGGCTCGGCGGCCACCTGGTCGCCCTGGCCGGCAGCGCCGGGGGCGTCCACGTCGTGCCGGCGTCCCTTGGCCACCCGCGAGACGATCGTGCCGATCCCGCCGAGCAGGCTCGGCCGGACGGGGAGCTCGACCCGCTCTGTGTGCTCCTCGTCGGTCCGGCCCGCGCCGGTGTCACGGTCGGCGTCGCCGACGACGTCGCTCCGGCCCGCGTCGTTGTCGCGGTCGGTGTCGCGGTCGGTGTCGCGGTCGGTGTCGCGGTCGGCGTCGGTCCGGACCGGGCCGCCGGTCGTCGCGTCCGCGCTGCGGTCGGCGGTGGTGTCAGTGGTCGTGTCAGTGGTCGTGTCAGTGGTGGTGCCAGCGCGGCGGTCGTCGGTCGCGTGGTCGGTGGCCCGGTCTGCACCCGTTGCGTCGACGCCGTCCTCGACCTCACGGCCGGGCTTCTCGGTCCCGCGGACCCAGAAGTCGTGCGCCGGGAACACCCGCCGCGCCCGGGCCTCACCCGGGGTGGGCTCGGTGCTCGCGGACTGCTCGTCGGTGCGGTCGGACCGCTCGTCGGTGCGGTCGGACGGCTCGCCCGGGGTCTCGCGGACCGGCTCGGCAGCCCTGGCCGCAGGGTCAGCGACCGAGGTGTCCGAGGCGAGCGAGGTGTCCGCGGTCTCGTCGGTGCTCGACGGCGCGGGCAGGACCTCGACGATCTCGGAGCGGCCGAGCGCCAGCGCCTCCAGCGAGGCGACGACACCGAGCTCGCCATCGGCCGTGACTCGGGTCGTGAGCCCGACCGGGACGGCGAGCGCGGCGCCGTACATCTTCTGGTTCATCCGGGCGTGCCGGCGGCCCTTGCTGTCCAGCCCGTCGAGCGCGCGGGCCAGGGTGTGCGGAGCGAACACCAGCCGCCCGTCGCGCATCAGGCCGCGGCGCGGGTGGACGACCACCTGGTCGATCGCGTCCCACGGGAGACCGCGCCACTCGTCACCGAGCCGGATCCGGACCCCGAGGTCGTCGGCGACCAGCAGCGGGGTGCGCGCGTCGACCAGGGAGGCGAGGTAGATCGCGGCGACCACCGCCATCACCCCGCACAGCGCCCAGTCGAGCACGGTCATCGTCTGTGAGGCGCGCCACAGGTAGGCGATCGCGACGGCCGAGGCGGCCGCCCCGACGAGCGCGGAGAATCCGGCATGCCGGCGCACGACCACCGGGGTGCCCGCCACGACGGAGTCGGTCACGGTCGTGGCGTCGGAGAGGTTGTCGGTGTTCTTCTCGGTGGGCAAAGCGCTCACTGCTCCCCCTGCAAGGTGGCGAGGACTTCTTCGAGGTCGTCGGGTTTGATGAGGACGTCACGCGCCTTCGAGCCTTCGCTCGGGCCGACCACGCCACGGCTTTCCAGGATGTCCATCAGCCGGCCCGCCTTGGCGAAGCCGACCCGGAGTTTACGTTGCAGCATCGACGTCGAGCCGAACTGGGTGGAGACCACCAGCTCGACCGCCTGGACCACGAGGTCCATGTCGTCGCCGATGTCGTCGTCGAGGTCGCGCTTGGACTGCGCGGGCGCGGTCACGTCCTCGCGGTAGGTCGGCTGCAGCTGCTCCTTGCAGTGCTTGACCACCTGGTGGATCTCCGCCTCGGTGACCCACGACCCCTGCACGCGGACCGACTTGCCGGCACCCATCGGCAGGAACAGCCCGTCACCCTGGCCGACCAGCTTCTCCGCGCCGGGCTGGTCCAGGATGACCCGGCTGTCGGCCAGCGACGACGTCGCGAACGCCAGCCGGGAGGGCACGTTGGCCTTGATCAGACCGGTGACGACGTCCACCGAGGGCCGCTGGGTGGCCAGCACCAGGTGGATGCCGGCGGCCCGCGCGAGCTGGGTGATCCGGACCACGGCGTCCTCGACGTCGCGGGGGGCGACCATCATCAGGTCGGCGAGCTCGTCGACGACGACGAGGAGGTAGGGGTACGGCGCGAGCACCCGCTCGCTGCCGGGCGGCACCTGCACCTTCCCGGCGCGGACCGCCTTGTTGAAGTCGTCCACGTGGCGGAACCCGAACTGCGCGAGGTCGTCGTAGCGCATGTCCATCTCGCGCACGACCCACTGCAGCGCCTCGGCGGCCTTCTTCGGGGAGGTGATGATCGGCGTGATCAGGTGCGGCACGCCCTCGTAGACGTTCAGCTCAACCCGTTTGGGGTCGACCAGGATCATCCGCACCTCGTCCGGCGTCGCGCGCATGAGCAGTGAGGTGATCATCGAGTTCACGAAGCTCGACTTGCCGGAGCCGGTGGCACCGGCGACGAGCAGGTGCGGCATCTTCGCCATGTTCGCGACGACGAAGCCGCCCTCCACGTCCTTGCCGAGCCCGACGATCATCGGGTGGTGGTCGTTGCGGGCCGTGGGCGAGCGGAGCACGTCACCGAGGCTGACGATCTCCTTGTCGGTGTTCGGGATCTCGATACCGATCGCGGACTTGCCCGGGATCGGCGAGAGGATCCGCACGTCGGCCGACGCCACCGCGTAGGCGATGTTCTTGCCGAGCGCGGTGACCTTCTCCACCTTCACCGCGGGGCCGAGCTCGACCTCGTAGCGGGTGACCGTCGGGCCACGGGTGTAGCCGGTGACCTGGGCGTCGATGTCGAACTGCTCGAGCACCTCGGTGAGTCGCTCCACGACCGCGTCGGAGGCCTTCGAACGGGCCTTGTGCACGCTGCCCGGCTTGAGCACCTCGTTCGCCGGCAGCGAGTAGGTCACGTCCCCGGACAGCGCGAGCTGCTCCACCCGGACGGGCAGCGGGGCGTGCGGCGGCGGCTCGAGCTCGCCCTTCTCCGCGGGCGCGGTCCCGGGCGTCTCGACGGCGGCATCCGTGGTGTCCGTGGCGGCGGCCTTCTTCTTGCCGCGCTTGGACATCTCCCGGCCCTCGAGCACCGGGGTGTCGTAGGGCTTGTCGCCCCTGTCCTCGTCGAGCTCGTCGTCGGCCAGGCTGCCCACCCGGCGGCGGGGCCGGCTGCGCTTGAGCGGCTGGGTGTCCTCGGTGGCGGGGTCGGCCGCCTGCTCCGTCGTACGTCCCAGCGCCTTGTCCCGGGCCGCGGCGAGCCGGGTCGGGATCTGGTAGACGGGCGTGCCGGTGATGACCAGGACGCCGAAGATCGACAGCAGCACCAGGAGAGGTACGACGACCAGGGTGCTGCGGAGCAGGTCCATGAGCAGCGAGGAGACGACGAAGCCGAGCGCTCCCCCGGCCTGCTGCAGGTCGCCCACGTCGCCGAGCCGCGGCTCGGGCATGCCGTTGGCGATGTGCACCAGGCCGAGCACGCCGAACATCAGCGACGCCCAGCCGATCACCTGGCGGCCGGCCGGGCCGTTGCTCTCGGGGTTGCGCAGGTTGCGCACGGCGATGATCACCAGCAGCGGCGGCACGAACCAGCCGAGCAGGCCGACGGAGCCGTTGACCACGGTGCGGGTGAAGTCCCCGAAGCCGCCGGGGAGCTGCCACCACACCGCGGCGGCGACCACCACGGCCATGCCGATGAGGAAGAGGCCGACGCCGTCGCGACGGTGCTCGGGGTCGAGCTCGCGGGCGGCGTGCCCGACGTGGCGGACCGTGGCCCCCACCGTGTGGGCGACACCGAGCCACACCGCGGCCACACCCCGGCCCAGGGCGGCGAACAGCATCGCAACAGGGCCAGGTCCGTTGCGCACCGCCCGGGGAGCCGGCCGCTTCGTCTTCGACGACGAGCGGCTCGACGAGGCGGGCTTGCGTCGGGCCTGGCTGCCGGACGACCGGGTCTTGGAGGAACCAGCGCCGGCGCGAGCCTTGCTGGTGCTCCGCGACGCCGGTGGGGAAGACGTACGGGTCGCCATGGTGACGAGGGTATGCGAAGGTCACACCCGTCCCGTGCGTTACACGCCGGGGACCCCTCCCCAGACCCCGAGGCCGGCCAGCCACGGGAAGGCGACGAACACCGTCGGCAGCACCACGACCGCCGCCGCGGCCGCATAGAGCACCGCGGCGAGGACCCGGTGCGGTCGCTCGTCGCGCAGCAGCTCGATCCGCTCGACCAGGCCCGCTCCCCCGGCTCCGAGGGTCGCGGCGGGCGGGTGGCTGTCGGCCAGCGAGACCAGGGCGCGGGCGAGCGGGAGCCTGCCGTGGGTACGACGGGCGGCCCGGTCGGCCAGGACCTCGACCAGGAGCCTGACCTCGCGCAGCGCCGAGCCGCTGGAGACCACCCGCGGGAACGCCTCGTGCAGCACGGTGAACGCCTCGAGCACCAGGTCGTGCCGGGCACGCAGGTGGGCGTGCTCGTGCGCGAGCACCGCCGCCAGCTCCTCGGGCGCGAGCTGCCCGAGCGTCCCGGCGGAGACCACCACCCGGGAGCGGGCCAGGCCCGGCACGCAGTAGGCCACCGGGGCGTCGTGGTCGAGCACCCGGAGGCCGTGGCCGGTCCCGGCCTCCCGGGAGGCAGCGTCCCCGGTGACCGTGTGCGGGGTGGCGAGCACGTCGACGGCCTCCCGGTGCCGACGTCGCGCGGCGCGGACCCGGGTGCCGACCCGGTGGCCGCTGAGCAGGAGCCGCGCCAGGACCATGCTCGTGAGCAGCAGGGCGGTCAGCGCGACGCCGTACCACGCCGGACCCAGCGCCGTGCCGGTGACCAGGGACAGGCCCGCGCCGAGGGCGGAGAGCACCGCGGCGAGCGCCACCGCCTGCCACAGCGTCATCGCGGCACGGGGCGCCCGTCGCAGCGCGGGCACCCGGGCCAGCACCGAGGGCACCGGGCCGGACAGCAGCACGGCGAGGACGGACAGGACCGCGGTGGTCATGGGCGGGCGGTGTCAGGACCTCTCGGCCTCGAGGGCCGCCAGTGCCTCGCGCAGCGCGGACCGCTCCTCGTCGCTGGCCTCGCCGACGAACGCCACCAGGGCGGTGCGCCGGTCCTCGACCGCGATCTCCTCGAGCGCCTCGCGCATCAGGTCCGCGGTCATCGCGCTGCGAGACCCCTGCGCCTGGTACCGGTAGGCCCGACCGTCCTTCTGCTGCCGGACCAGGCCCTTCTTCGACAGCCGGTCCATGACGGTCATCACCGTGGTGTAAGCGATGTCCCGCCGGCGGGCCAGCTGCTCGTGGACCTCGCGCACGGTGAACCAGTGGTCGTCGTCGTGCGACCACAGCTGGTCCATCACCGCGCGCTCGAGGTCTCCCAACCGGGACGTAAGGGCCATGGGGACGAGTCTAAAGGCCCTGTCCGATTTTGTACTACAGGCCGTAGTATCTACTACCGTTCGTAGTAGTTTGCGTCTCCCCGGCCGCCGGTCAGGGAGCATTCACGCCCGCACCCAGGAGGGACCCGTCGTGGATGTCGTCGACATCGCCCGGTGGCAGTTCGGGATCATCACCGTCTACCACTTCCTGTTCGTCCCCATCACGATCGGCCTGTCCGCGATCGTCGCCGGCTTCGAGACCGCGTGGGTGCGCTCGCGCAACGAGCAGTACCTCCGGCTGACGAAGTTCTTCGGCAAGCTGTTCCTGATCAACTTCGCGATCGGCGTCGTCACCGGCATCGTCCAGGAGTTCCAGTTCGGCATGAACTGGAGCGACTACTCGCGGTTCGTCGGGGACATCTTCGGCGCCCCGCTCGCGATCGAGGGGCTGCTCGCGTTCTTCCTGGAGTCGACCTTCCTCGGGCTCTGGATCTTCGGGTGGGACAAGCTGCCCCGTGCCTTGCACGCGGCCTGCATGTGGCTGGTGCACATCGGCACGCTGCTCTCGGCGTACTTCATCCTGGCGGCCAACTCCTGGATGCAGAACCCGGTCGGGTACTCGTACAACCCCGAGACCGGGCGCGCAGAGCTCAACGACTTCTGGGCGGTGATGACCAACAAGGTGCAGATGGTCACCTTCCCGCACACGATCACCGCCTGCTACCTCACCGGCGGCGCGTTCGTCGTCGGAGTCGCGTTCTGGCTGATGCGGCGCTCCGCCACTCCCGACGCCGACCGGCCGATGTACCGCAAGGCGGTCCGGGTCGGCGCCAGTGTGGCGCTCGTGGCCGGCCTCGGCGTCGCGGTCACCGGTGACGTCCAGGGCAAGATCATGACCGAGGTGCAGCCGATGAAGATGGCTGCGGCGGAGGCGCTCTACGAGACCGAGGCACCCGCGGCGTTCTCCATCTTCACCATCGGCTCGCTCGACGGGTCCGAGGAGAAGTTCGCGATCAAGATCCCGAACGTGCTCTCGTTCCTCGCCACCGGCACCCTCGACGGCGAGGTCCAGGGCATCAACGAGCTGCGCGCGGAGTACGAGAAGACCTACGGCGAGGACCCGGGGGCGACGTACTACTCCCCCGGCGACTACACGCCGATCATCCCGGTCACCTACTGGACGTTCCGGCTGATGATCGGGCTCGGCATCGCGGCCGCGGCCGGTGCGGCCCTGATCCTGTGGGCCACCCGCGGCGACCGGGTTCCCCGCGGACGGGCCTGGGTGTGGCTGGCGGTGGCGATGCCGCTGATGCCGGTGGCCGCGAACTCGTTCGGCTGGATCTTCACCGAGATGGGCCGCCAGCCGTGGGCGGTGTTCGGGCTGATGACCACCGCGAACGCGGTCTCCCCCGGTGTCAGCGTCGGGGAGGCCCTGACCTCGGTGATCGCGCTGACGCTGATCTACGCGGTGCTCGCCGTGGTCGAGGTCGGGCTGATGCTGAAGTACGTTCGCGCCGGCGCCGACCCGTTCACCGAGCCACCGGACCCGCGTCTGGGCGAACAGTCCGACGAACCCATGGCCTTCGCCTACTGACCTGCGACCGGAACTGGAGCGACATCGATGGAACTGACCACCGTCTGGTTCAGCCTGATCGCAGTGCTGTGGATCGGCTACTTCTGCCTGGAGGGCTTCGACTTCGGCGTCGGCATGCTGCTGCCGGTGCTGTCCCGCTCGGAGACCGAGCGCCGGGTCGTGATCAACACGATCGGCCCGGTCTGGGACGGCAACGAGGTGTGGGTACTGGTCGCCGGCGGAGCCACCTTCGCCGCCTTCCCGGAGTGGTACGCCACCTTGTTCAGCGGCTTCTACCTCCCCCTGCTGCTGATCCTGCTCGCCCTGATCGTGCGCGGCCTCGCGTTCGAGTACCGCGCCAAGCGCGACGACCCGCTCTGGCGGGCGCGTTGGGACAAGGCGATCTTCTTCGGGTCGCTCATCCCGGCGGTGCTGTGGGGCGTGGCGTTCGCCAACATCGTCCAGGGCGTGCCCATCGACGGCGACCTTGAGTACGTCGGCACGACGCTGACCCTGCTCAACCCCTACGCGCTGCTCGGCGGCGTGACCACGCTGCTGCTCTTCCTGACCCACGGCGCGCTGTTCCTGGCGCTGAAGACCGCCGGCGACATCCGGCACCGGGCCCGCGACCTCGGACTGAGGCTGGGGGCGGCGACCGCGGTCGTGGCAGTGGTCTTCCTGACCTGGACCCAGCTCATCACCGGCGGCATCGCCTCCTCCGGTCTCTTCGTGGCGGCCGCGCTCACCCTGCTCGCCGGCCTGTTCGCGGCCTACCGGGCAAGCGAGGGCTGGGCGTTCGTCGGGACGTTCGCCACCATCGCGCTCGCGGTGGCCGGGCTGTTCGTGGCGCTGTTCCCCGACGTCATGCCGACCACGCTCGAGGCGGGCACCTCGCTGACCACCACCAACGCGGCGGCCACCGACTACACGCTGACGATCATGACCTGGGTGGCGGTGATCTTCACCCCGATCGTGCTGCTGTACCAGGGCTGGACCTACTGGGTGTTCCGCAAGCGGATCGCGACCCACCACATCCCGACCGCAGAGCTGGCGGAACAGGCCCGGTGAGACCACTCGACCCGCGGCTGCTGCCGCACCTGACCCCGGCCCGGTGGCCCCTGGCCGGGGTGGTCGCGGGCAGCGTCGCGAGCGGGGTGCTGCTGATCGCGCAGGCGTTCGCCGTCGCCGGGCTGCTCGTGGGGCTCTACGAGGGGGCCACCGCCGGCTCCTGGTCGGCGGCCCGGACCGCGGGCGGGGTGCTCGCGGTGGTAGTGGTCGCCCGCGCGGTCGCGTCCTTCGTCGTGGACACCTGCGCGGCACGCGCCTCCCGCACGGTCACCACGACCCTGCGCCGCCGGCTGCTGGAGGCCGCGCTCGCGCTGGGACCCTTCGCGCTCACGCGTCGGCGCAGCGGGGAGCTGGCGACGCTGGCGACCCGGGGTGTGGCCGCGGTCGACCCCTACCTCACCCGGTACCTGCCCGCGCTGGTCGTGGCCGCGGTGCTACCGGCCCTGACCGTGCTCGCGATCGCCGGCCAGGACCTGCTCAGCGCCGTGATCGTGGTCGCCACCCTGCCGCTGGTGCCGGTGTTCGCGGTGCTGGTCGGGCTGGCCACCAGGGACCGCGCCGACCGGCAGTGGCGGGCACTCTCCACCCTCGCCGGCCACTTCGTCGACGTGGTCCGCGGCCTGCCGACCCTGGTCGCCTACCGCCGCGCAGACGCGCAGTCCCGGTCGATCCGCGAGGTGACCGACCGCTACCGGCGGGCCACCAACGAGACGTTGAAGCTGGCGTTCGCGTCCTCGGCCGTGCTCGAGCTCGTCGCCACCATCTCCGTGGCGCTGGTCGCGGTCACCGTGGGGCTCCGGCTCTCCGGCGGCAGCCTGGACCTGGGTACGGCGCTCGTGGTGCTGCTCCTCGCCCCCGAGGCGTACTGGCCGCTGCGGCGGGTGGGCGCAGAGTTCCACGCCGCTGCCGAGGGCACCGCCACCTTCGAGGCGGTCGACGAGATCCTCACCACCGCGCCGGCCGACACCGCCACCGGTCAGGCGCTGGGCTTCCACCGGCTGCTGCAGCTCGACGGCGTGAGCGTCACCTACCCGGGCTGCCCGAACCCGGTCCTCACCGACGTGAGCGCCTCGATCTCACCTCACGGCCTGACCGCCGTGGTGGGACCGTCGGGGTCGGGCAAGTCCACGCTCCTCGCGGCGCTGATGGGCCACCTGCCGCTCGCCGACGGCACGATCACCGTCGACGGGGTGCCGGTGGACGCGGATCCGGACGCGTGGCGCTCGCTGATCGCCTGGGTGCCGCAGCGTCCCTGGATCGCCGCGGGCACGATCGCCGACAACGTCCGCCTGGCCCGTCCCGACGCCACCGACGCGGACGTCTGGCTGGCGCTCGAACGGGTCGGCCTCGGCGAGCTGGTCGCCTCCCTCCCCCGCGGCCTCGACGAGGTGCTCGGCGAGGACGGCGCCGGCCTCTCCGCCGGTGAGCGGGCCCGTCTCGCCCTGGCCCGGGCCGTGGTCGCCCAGCGCCCGCTCGTGCTCCTCGACGAGCCCACCGCACATCTCGACGCCGCCACCGAGGACACCATCGCGGCCACCATCACCTGGCTCGCCGCCCGCTCGGCGGTCGTCGTGGTGGCGCACCGCGAGCGTCTCGTCGAGCTTGCCGACCAGGTGGTGGAGATCCCCGCGCCGGTCCGGACCGAGTCGGGCGCGAGCACCCCGCCCGCGGCCACCGAGGCCCACGTGCCGTCGGAGCAGGAGGCGGGGCAGAGGCCACGAGCCGTGGCGAGCGTCGAGGGCGACGAATCAGGCTCGAGCAAGCGCAGCCCCGGGTCGCAGCCGCGCCACCCGGGCCGGCGGGACACCGCCCGGCTGGCCGGCGGAATGGCCCTCGGAGCCGGAGCCGCGGCGTCGGGGGTCGCGCTGACCGCCACCGCGGGCTGGCTGATCGCCCGCGCCGCCGAGCACCCGCCGGTGCTGATGCTCATGGTCGCGATCGTCGGCGTGCGCACGTTCGGCCTGGCCCGGCCGGTGCTGCGGTACGCAGAACGGCTGGTCTCCCACGACGTGGCGCTGCGGCTGCTCGCCGAGCGTCGGGCGTCGGTGTACGACGCCGTGGTTCCGCTGGTACCCGGTCGGCTGGGGCGGCACCGCGGCGACCTGCTGGCTTCCCTGGTCGAGGACGTGGACTCCCTGGTCGACCGGCACCTGCGTGTCCGGGCGCCGCTGGTGACCTACGTAGCGGTGTCCGCGCTCGCCACCGGCTTCGCCACCTGGGTGCTGCCGGTCGCGGGGCTGGTCACCGGCGTGGTGCTCGCCCTCGGCGGCGGGCTCGCCTACGCCACGAGCCGGCTCGGCACCGCACGCGCGGAGCGAGACCACGTGGCGGCCCGCGGTCGGCTCGGCGAGCGGGTCGTGCACACCCTGTCCGGCGCGGCCGACCTGGTCATGTGGCAGGCGACCGGCCGCGCGCTCGACACGGTCGACTCCGCCGGGGACGAGCTCGGTGGGGCCCTCTCGCGCGCGCAACGTGCGGTGGCGTCCGGTCGCGCCGCAGCGGTGGCCGTGTCCGGTCTCGGCATGCTCGCCATGGCCGCGTCCACCGCGTCGCCGCTCGCCGCGGGGGACGTGTCCGGTCCCATGGTCGCGCTGCTCGTGCTGCTCCCGCTCGCGCTGCTCGAGATCACGGCTCCTCTCTCGGACACCGGGGCGCTGGCGGCCCGTGTGCGGGCCGCGGACCACCGCCTCGCCGGGCTCGCCGCCACGCCCCCGGCCGTGTCGAACCCGGTACCCGCCCGGCCCCTGCCGCAAGGACCGCCGACGCTCGTCGCCGACGCGGTGGCCGCGGGCTGGGAAACCGAGGCGTTCTCCGGCCTCGACCTCGACCTGCCTCCCGGTCGCCGCGTCGCGGTGGTGGGTCCGTCCGGGTCGGGCAAGTCGACCCTGGCCGCGGTGCTGCTGCGGTTCATCGACCCCCGCCTTGGCACGGTTGCGCTGTCCGACATACCCACCGACGAGCTCGCCCTCGAGGACGTCCGTCGTACCGTCGGACTCGTCGACGACGACCCGCACATCTTCGGCTCCACCCTGCGCGAGAACATCCGGCTGGCCCGGCCGGGGGCCGACGACGACGCGATCGTGGCCGCGCTGGCGGCCGCCCGGCTCGGGACCTGGCTGGACGCGCTACCCGAGGGCCTGGACACGATGCTCGGCGACGGGCACGCGCAGGTCTCCGGCGGCGAGCGGGCCCGGATCGGCCTGGCCCGTGCGCTGCTCGCCGACCTGCCGGTGCTCGTGCTCGACGAACCCACCGCGCATCTCGACGCCGGCACGGCCGAGGCGGTGGCCGCCGACCTGCTCGGGGGTGCGTCGGACCGGACCGTCGTGTGGATCACCCACGGGACCGCCGGGCTCGACCAGGTGGACGAGGTGCTCGACCTGGCGCGGCTCGGTGACCCGGCTCCGCTTCCGGAGCTGCGCGGCTAAGACATACGCCGGGGCTCGGCCCGGAGAGTCGCTCCCGGCCCCGTGAACCAGCCTATGGACGGAGCCTATTGACGCAGCCGGAACTTGACCCCGCCATTGGGCAGCCGGCTCTTGTCGTAGCGCCGGTCGTGCATCAGGTGGTGATGGAAGCTGCAGAACATCTCCCCGTTGCCCACCGAGGTCACGCCACCGGCTGACCACGGGCGGACGTGATGGCACTCAGACCAGGCAGGGGGCCGGTCGCACGTCTCGGCCTTGCAGCCGCCATCGCGCTGTGCCAGGACGATCCGCTGGTGCTCGGTGTGCGGCCGGCGCCTGCGCCCCACGTCGAGCGGCTGGGAGTCACCGCCGAGGACGAGCGGGATCACCCCCGCTTCGCACGCCAGTCGCCGTGCCTCGGAGGCGGAGATCCTGGTGCCATCGTCGAGGGTTTGCGGCGCCAGGGCCGACTCGACCCGGGCCAGCTCGACCAGCGTCCCGCGCTGCTCCTCGGCCGTCATCGACCACGCCGCCACGTCGGCGCTGGACGCTACCGTCTCGTGCGCCGACCGCACGCAGCGCACCAGCGGGTGCGTCACGGTCTCGGCGCAGTCGGTGGTCATGGGTCCAACCTAGGGAGGAAGCCGACGCCGCATCGCGCACACTTTCGAGACGGTGGACAACCCCACGACCAGGGCGCCTGTGCACGAGAACTGGCCCGAGCCGCAAACGCCGGGCACCCCGCACAACCGGGTGCCACAATCGGCCGATGGACATCGTCGAGACCCTGCTGCCCGGCGTCGGGATCCGCTACGAGCTGACCACCGAGACCGGGGTCGCCCTCGCGTTCGTCGTCCAGCGCGGCGGGTCCGTGGAGGTCGCGGTCTACGACCGGGAGGACCGGGACCGGGCGCAGAGCGTGCTCACCCTCTCCCCCGCCGAGGCTGCCGCCATCGCCGACGTGCTCGGCGCACCCCGCATGACCGAACGGTTCGCCGACCTCTCCCGCGAGGTTCCGGGGCTCCGGTCGGCGAGGTTCGCGCTCCGGCGCGAGAGTCCGTACGTCGACCGTCCCCTCGGCGCCACCCAGGCCCGCACCCGTACGGGCTGCTCCATCGTCGCGGTGGTCCGCGGCGACCAGGTGGTCACCTCACCGGGACCTGCCGAGATGCTCCACACCGGAGACGTGCTGGTGGTCATCGGCTCGCGCGAGGGCCTGGAGGCACTAGGCGCGCTGCTGGCGGGTGGCGAGGACTGAGCCTGCCCGTGGACCACCTCGCCGCGCTGCTGGTCGAGCTGGGGCTGCTCCTGCTGGGGCTGTCCCTGCTCGGCCTGCTGAGCCGAGCGCTCGGCCTGTCGCCGATCCCGTTCATCCTGCTCGCCACGCTCGCGTTCGGCGAGGGCGGACTGGTCACTCTGGAGGCGTCCGAGACGTTCATCGAGATCGCCGCCGAGATCGGTGTCGTGCTCCTGCTGCTCACCCTGGGCCTGGAGTTCACCACCAGCGAGCTCGTGAACAGCCTGCGCCGGCACACCCCTTCGGGCCTGGTGGACCTCCTGCTGAACGCACCGCCGGGCTTCGTGGCCGGGTTGCTGCTCGGGCTGCCGTGGGAAGGGGCGCTGGCCCTGGGCGGCGCGACGTGGATCTCCTCCTCGGGCATCGTGGCCAGGCTTCTCGACGACCTCGGCAGGATGGCCAACCGTGAGACGCCGGCGGTGCTGTCGGTCCTCGTGCTCGAGGACGTCGCCATGGCCCTGTTCCTGCCGCTGCTCGCGGTCACCCTCGCCGGGAACGGGATCGCCAGCGCGATCGGCGGCGCCGCCCTCGCCGTCGCCGCCGTGCTGCTTGTCCTCGTCGCGGCGCACCGGCACGGTCACCGGCTGCGGTCGTTCCTGTCCCACCCCGACAACGAGCAGGTGCTGCTGCGGCTGTTCGGGCTCACCCTGCTCGTCGCCGGGCTGGCGCAGCTGGCTGGGGCGTCCGCGGCGGTGGGCGCGTTCCTGGTCGGGATCGCCGTGCCCCCGGCCCTGGCCGACCGCGCCCGAGCGCTTCTCGAACCGCTGCGCGACCTGTTCGCCGCGCTGTTCTTCGCCGCCTTCGGGCTCTCCACCGACCCGGACCTGGTGTGGCCGGTGCTGCCCGCAGCCCTCGCCCTGGCCGCGGTCACCACCGCGACCAAGCTGGCCACCGGCTGGTACGCCGCGTCCCGGGACGGGATCGGCACGGCGGGCCGGTGGCGTGCCGGGGCGGCGCTTGTCGCGCGCGGCGAGTTCTCGGTGGTGATCGCCGGTCTCGCCGCCTCGGCCGGCATCGCCGCGGTGGCGCCGGTGACCACCGCCTACGTGCTCGTGCTGGCCGTGGTCGGACCGCTGCTCGCCCGCTACGTCGAGCCGCTGACGGGCGTACGTCGGAAGGGGCCGGTCAGGCCTCTATGACGACCGGGATGATCATCGGTCGGCGACGGTGGGTGTTGTTGACCCACCGGCCGAGCACCCGGCGGATGGTCTGCTGCAGCTGGTAGGTGTCGTCCACGCCGTCGGCGACCGCACGGTCGAGCGCCTCGACCAGCGCCGGCACGATCTCGTCGAAGGTCGAGTCGTCCTCGACGAACCCGCGGGCGTGGATCTCCGGGCCGCCGGAGACCTTCCCGGTGACCGAGTCGACGACGACGACGACCGAGATGAAGCCCTCCTCGCCGAGGATCCGGCGGTCCTTGAGCGAGGACTCGGTGATGTCGCCGACGGAGGATCCGTCGACGAACACGTAGCCGCACTCGACCTTGCCCGCGATCCGCGCCTTGCCGTCCACGAGGTCGACGACCACGCCGTCCTCGGCGATCACGACCTGGTCGTGCGGGACGCCGGTCGCGCGGGCGAGCTCGGCGTTCGCGCGCATGTGCCGGATCTCGCCGTGCACCGGCAGCACGTTGCTGGGCCGGACGATGTTGTAGCAGTACAGCAGCTCGCCGGCCGACGCGTGCCCGGAGACGTGCACGAGCGCGTTGCCCTTGTGCACCACGTTCGCGCCCCACCGGGACAGGCCGTTGATCACCCGGTAGACGGCGTTCTCGTTGCCCGGGATCAGCGACGAGGCCAGGACGACGGTGTCGCCCTCCTCGATGTGCACGAAGTTGTGGCTGCGCTGGGCGATCCGGGACAGCGCCGAGAGCGGCTCGCCCTGAGAGCCGGTGGAGATCAGCACGATCTTCTCCGGCGGGTAGTCCGTGAGCTCCTTGGAGTCGACCAGGGTGTTCGGCGGCACGTTGAGGTAGCCGAGCTCGCGGGCGACACCCATGTTGCGCACCATCGAGCGTCCGACGTACGCCACCTTCCGGCCGTGCGCCACGGCGGCGTCCATCACCTGCTGCACCCGGTGCACGTGGGAGGCGAAGCAGGCGACGATGATCCGCTGCTTGCTCTGGTGGAACACCCGGTCGAGCACCGGGGTGATGTCCTTCTCCGCGGTCGTGAAGCCGGGCACCTCGGCGTTGGTGGAGTCGACCATGAACAGGTCCACGCCCTCCTCGCCGAGCCGGGCGAACGCGCGCAGGTCGGTGATCCGCCCGTCGAGCGGGACCTGGTCCATCTTGAAGTCGCCGGTGTGCAGCACGAGGCCGGCGCCGGTGCGGATCGCGACCGCGAGCGCGTCCGGGATGGAGTGGTTGACCGCGACGAACTCGAGCTCGAACGGCCCGAAGCCGATCCGGTCGCCCTCCTTGACCACGTGGTGGACGGTCTCCTTGAGACGGTGCTCGCGGAGCTTGCTGTCGAGCAGCGCGAGGGTCAGCTGGGAGCCCACGAGCGGGATGTCGCCGCGCTCGCGCAGCAGGTACGGCGCCGCGCCGATGTGGTCCTCGTGGCCGTGGGTGAGCACGAGCGCCTCGACGGCGTCGAGACGGTCCCGGATCGGCTCGAAGTCGGGCAGGATCAGGTCGACCCCGGGGTGGTGGTCCTCGGGGAAGAGCACCCCGCAGTCCACGATGAGCAGGCGCCCGTCGTACTCGAAGACGGTCATGTTGCGCCCGACCTCACCGAGCCCTCCGAGGGGGATGATCCGCAGACCGTGTTCGGCGAGCGGGCCCGGTGCGGAGAGTTCGGGGTGCGGATGGCTCATGAAGCGTCGTCCTCCAGTAGTCCTGCGGTGACCAGCGCGGTGCGCAGCCGGGCGACGAGGTCGTCACCAGCGGGCACGAGCGGAAGTCTCATGTGTCGGTTCGGGAGCACCCCGAGCAGCTGCATGGCGGCCTTGGCCATCATCGCCCCGGGGGCCTGGTTCATGATCGCGTCCACGACCGGCACCAGCCGGCGGTAGACGGCGAGCGCCTCGGCGAGGTCGCCGGTCTCCACGGCGCGCACCATCGCGGCGTACTCGTTGCCGGCGACGTGCCCGACCACGGAGACGACGCCCGCGCCGCCGTGGGTCAACCAGCCGAGGTTGAGCACGTCGTCGCCGGAGTAGAACGCCAGCCCGGTCTCCTCCATCAGCCGGACCCCGCGGTACAGGTCACCGAGGGCGTCCTTCACCGCGACGACCCGCTCGTTCTCGGCGACCCGCCGGTAGGTGTCTTCGGCGATCGTGATCCCGGTGCGGCCGGGGATGTCGTAGAGCATGATCGGCAGCTCGCTGGCGGCCGCCACCGCCTCGATGTGCGCCGCGACGCCCTCCTGGGTGGGCTTGTTGTAGTACGGCGTGACGAGCAGCGCCCCGTCGGCACCGATCTTGAACGCCTGCTCGGCGAGCTCGACGGAGTGCGCGGTGTTGTTGGTGCCGACACCGGCGACGACCGTCACCCGGTCCCCCACGGCGTCGATGACCGCGCGCAGGATCTGCCCGTCCTCGGCGGTGCTGGTGGTGGGCGACTCACCCGTCGTGCCCGAGACCACGACGCCGTCGTGGCCGTGGTCGGCGAGATGGACCGCGACCCGTGCCGTCCCGTCGAGGTCGACCGAGCCGTCCTCGTTGAAGGCGGTCACCATCGCGGTGAGCACCCGCCCGAACGGCGCGTGGGAAAGAGAGCCCGAAGTCATGGGGTCAGGCTATCGGTTGCGGGCCCGGGAGGCAGTCACCGGTCGGACCGCTCCCACCAGACGAAGTCGTAGCCGTCCTGCCGCTCGCGCCGGGTCTCGGTCCACGCCGTCCGGTCGAAGTCCGGGTAGTACGTGTCCCCCGGCGGTGCCTGGTGCACCTCGGTCAGCACCTGCTCGTCGGCGAGGTCCATCGCCTCGGCGTAGACCTGGGCCCCTCCGACGACCATCACGTCGCCGGGCTCCGGCTGCGCCAGCTCCAGGGCGCGCGGCAGCGAGTCCGCGACCAGCACGCCGTCCGCGGACCAGCCGGGCCGACGGGTGACGACGATGTTGGTACGGCGCGGCAGCGGCCGGCCGATGCTCTCGAAGGTGACCCGTCCCATCACGACGGTGTTGCCGCTGGTCACCTGCCTGAAGTGGGCGAGGTCCCCGGGCAGGTGCCAGGGCAGCGCTCCGTCTCGGCCGATCACCCCGTTGTCGGCGACCGCGGCGACAAGCACGACCTTCTTGCGGTCGCTCATACCGCGATCGGGGCCTTGATCCCGGGATGGGGGTCGTAGCCCTCGATGCTGATGTGCTCGAGGTCGAACGCGCCGAGCTCGGTGACCGACGGGTCGAGCCGCAGCGTCGGCAGCGGACGCGGCTCGCGGGTCAGCTGCAGCCGGGCCTGCTCGAGGTGGTTGGAGTACAGGTGGGCGTCGCCGAGGGTGTGCACGAAGTCGCCCACCTCGAGCCCGGTCACCTGCGCGACCATGTGCGTGAGCAGGGCGTAGGAGGCGATGTTGAACGGCACGCCCAGGAAGACGTCGGCGGAGCGCTGGTAGAGCTGGCAGGACAGCTTCCCGGGACCGGTCTCCGAGGGCGCGACGTAGAACTGGAACAGCGCGTGGCAGGGCGCGAGCGCCATCTGCGGGATGTCGGCGACGTTCCACGCCGAGACGATGTGCCGGCGCGAGTCGGGATCGCGCCGAAGCCCCTCGACGAGGGCGGCGATCTGGTCGACGTGCCGGCCGTCGGGCGCGGGCCAGGACCGCCACTGGTAGCCGTAGACCGGCCCGAGGTCGCCGTTCGCGTCGGCCCACTCGTCCCAGATCGTGACCCCGCGGTCCTGCAGCCACTTCACGTTCGTGTCCCCGCGCAGGAACCAGAGCAGCTCGGCGAACACCGAGCGGGTGTGGATCTTCTTGGTGGTGACGAGCGGGAACCCCTCGCCGAGGTCGAAGCGCATCTGGTGCCCGAAGACACTGAGCGTGCCGGTGCCGGTGCGGTCGCCCTTGGGGGTGCCGTCGTCGAGGATCCGGCGCACGAGGTCGAGGTACTGCTGCACGCCGCTACGCTACCGCGCCGGCCGGACAGGCCCGCCGACCCCACGCGCAGCGGTGCTTGACAGGGTTGGTTAATGCCATTAGCTTTTTGGCTATGACCACTAGCCACTTCCTCCAGCGGCCCGAGGGCCGGCTCGCCTACGACGTCCACGGCAGCCGGGGTGGCGTCCACGGCAGCCAGGGCGGCCCCTGGGTCGTCTGCGTGCCGGGCATGGGCGATCTGCGCCAGAGCTACCGGCTCCTGGTGCCGCTCCTCGTCCGGCGCGGCTACCGGGTGGCGACCCTGGACCTGCGCGGGCACGGCGACAGCGACGCCACGTTCTCCGCCTACGACGACGAGGCGCTCGCCTCGGACCTCGTCGCGCTGCTCGGTGAGCTCGACGGACCGGCCGTGCTCGTCGGCAACTCCATGGGCGCGGGCGGCGCGGTGATCGCAGCCGCCGAGGCTCCGGAGCGGGTGGCCGGCCTGGCGCTGCTCGGGCCGTTCGTGCGCAATCCCCCCGGAGGGGGCGCGACGGCCCTGCTCCTCCGGCTCGCACTGCGCCGCCCGTGGGGGCCGGCCGTGTGGATGGCCTACTACCGCAAGCTCTTCCCGGGCAGCACTCCCCCGGGGCACGAGGAGCACGTGGCCGCCGTGCGGGGCAACCTCCGCCGTCCCGGCCACTGGCGGGCCTTCGTGGCGACCTCGCGGACCTCGCACGCACCGGCCGAGGCGCACCTGCCCGGGGTGAGCGCACCCACTGTGGTGGTGATGGGCGAGGCGGACCCGGACTGGAAGGACCCGGCCGCCGAGGCCGCCTGGGTCGCCGAGCGGCTCGACGCGGAGCTGGTGATGCTGCCCGACGTGGGCCACTACCCGCAGGCACAGGCTTCCGAGCTCACCGCCGACGCGGTGACCCGCCTCGTCGACGGGGCTTCCCGTGCCTAGGGCCGGCCTCTCCACGGACGTCGTCGTCGCCGAGGCCGCGACCCTCGTCGACGACGTGGGACCGGACCGGCTCACCCTCGCCGCGCTCGCGAAGCGCTTCGGCGTGGCCCTGCCCAGCCTCTACAAGCACGTCCGCGGGCTCGACGACC
Source organism: Nocardioidaceae bacterium (assembly GCA_035457605.1). Lineage (GTDB taxonomy): Bacteria > Actinomycetota > Actinomycetes > Propionibacteriales > Nocardioidaceae > Nocardioides_C. Next base: position 1,594 of record DATIBI010000099.1, on the reverse strand, counting down.
TGCACGGGCGGCTGTCCGTGGTCGCCGCCCGGGAGCTCGCCGACGTGCTGCGCCGCGCCGCCACCGGCACCTCCGGGGCGGACGCGGTGCGGGCGGTGGCGACCGCCTACCGGGACTACGCCCGGTCCCATCCGGGGCGCTACGGCTACCTGGTGCGCGCCCGGCCCGACGACCCGGCCTACCAGGCGGCGGCCCGTGAGGTGCTCGACGTGCTCAACGGGGTCTTCGCCTCCTACGGCATCACCGGGGACGACGCCGTCGACGCAGCCCGGTTCGCGCGCAGCGTCCTGCACGGCTTCGTGAGCCTGGAGGCGGGCGGCGGGTTCGGCCTTCCGCGGTCGGTCGACCGCAGCTTCGACCGGGCCGTCTCCGCCCTGCACGACGCGCTCGCGTCCTGGACGGCGAGCGGCTGACCCACCCTGTTCGTGGTCACTCCCGGCGCATCTGGGGCCTCCGGAACCGGCGGGAACGACCACTTTCAGGCTGCGAAGCCTGCCGGACCCCGCGCCGCCGACGACCGTCTTCCGGGAACGGCCAACTTTCGCGCCGGTCCGGCTCCTGGGTCCGGCCCGGGCGGACGAGCCCCTACGCCCCGTCCGCCCGGGCCGGCCCGGTCAGGAGACCGTCGAGGTGATGAAGTCGTGGACCGAGGGGTTGTTGACCTCGCCGTACACCCCCGGGAAGCCCGGCGTGGCGCAACCGAGGCCGTAGCTGACGATCCCGACCTGGACCTCCCGGCCGTCGGCGAGGGTGCCGAACAGCGGGCCGCCGGAGTCGCCCTGGCAGGAGTCACCACCCAGGGTCTCCGCACAGATCTCGGAGTCGGCCTGGAAGCCCATCAGCCCGTTCGTGGTGCAGTCCTCGTCGGCGACCGCCTCGACGTCGACGGCCTTGAGCTGCGCGGGGATGAACGGCGATCCGAAGAACTCGGTGCCCCACCCGGCGACGGTGAGCGCGGCACCGCCGGCCTCCAGGCTGTCCTCGCCGACCGGGACCAGCTCGATGGCGGGTGCGTCGATAACCTCGGTGGTGTGCACCAGTGCCGCGTCGAACGTCGCTGTGTCCTCGTAGTCGGGGTGGACCACGATCCGGTCCACGGCCAGGGTCTGGCCGGTCGTGGTGTCGTCGATGTTCGTCCGACCCACACCCACCTGGATCTCCCCCGGCTTGGTGTCGACCATGCAGTGCGCGGCGGTCAGGACCCACTGGTCGGCGACGACCGAGCCGCCGCAGAAGTGTCCGTCCGTGCCGTCGGCGCCCTTGCTCTGGATCGAGGCCATGAACCCGAAGCCGCCGTCCTCGACCTGGTAGCCGCCGACGATCGCGCCGGCCGGAGTGGGCGCGAGCACGGCGGTGACCAGCCCCACGGCTGCCAGCAGCACGCCGAGCAAGGGAGTGCGTCGCATGTCGATCCTCTCGTCACGGGCGCGGTCCCGCGACCGCGCTACACAGGGATGAACGACGTCCGCCGGTCCTCGTTACGGTCCGCGCCGCGGGGCACGTCGGCCCGGCCACTACGACGCGACCGACCGCCACGCGTGGCACCTCCCCGCACCCCACCGCCCGGCGCTGGCCGCCCGGCGCTGACCGTCCA
>DATIBI010000098.1:0-12689 GCA_035457605.1 Nocardioidaceae bacterium | reverse complement strand
AGACTCCACCGGGACAGCCGGGATCCACGCCGGGGACCGTCGAGGTCGCCGAGAACGCGATCGAGCTGAAGGAGGTCGAGGGCCTCTCCCAGGGGCAGATCGTCCGGCGCCGCTTCTTCCGGCACCGCGGTGCCATCGCCGGCCTGGTCGCCCTCGGGCTGGTGGCGCTGCTCGCGTTCAGCTCCATCGGCTTCGGGCCCGTGCCCGGCTGGTGGAAGTGGGACCACGTCGGTCAGAACGACATCGCGATCCTGGGCGGCAAGCCGACGATGTCGCTGCCGACCTGGCTCGGCGGCAGCGGGTTCGCGATCGGTGACTTCCCGTTCGGGCAGGACAACATCGGCCGCGACATCTTCGCGCGCACGATGAAGGGCGTGCAGACGTCGCTGATCGTCATGGTGATCATCGGCATCCTCGCCACGCTGGTCGGGATCGTGGTCGGGGCCTTCGCCGGCTTCTACCGCGGCAAGGTCGACCAGTCGCTGATGCGGATGACCGACCTCATCATCACCTTCCCGGTGATCGTCGTCGGTGCCGTGCTCGGCAAGCTCGCCGGCGCCGGGGGCGCGGTGTGGCTCGCGATCGCGCTCGGCCTGATCACCTGGACCGGCATGGCCCGGCTGGTCCGTGGTGACTTCCTCTCGCTGCGGGAGCGGGAGTTCGTCGACGCGGCCCGGGTCGCGGGCGCCAGCAACTTCCGGATCATCCGCAAGCACATGCTGCCCAACGCGATGGGCGTGATCATCGTCAACACGACGCTGCTCATGTCGGCGGCGGTGCTGCTCGAGACCGCGCTGAGCTACCTCGGCTTCGGCGTCCGCCCGCCGGACGTCTCGCTGGGCACGATGATCTCCGAGTACCAGGCGGCCTTCGCCACCCGGCCCTGGCTGTTCTGGTGGCCGGGCCTTTTCATCATCGTGATCGCGCTGTCGGTGAACTTCATCGGCGACGGCCTGCGTGACGCGTTCGACCCGCGGCAGCGGCGGATCCCGTCGCAGCGGGCGATGGAGAAGGCCCAGGCGATGGCGCACCGGCCGGGAGCCTTGCGCGGCGGCCCGGGCTCGGGGACGTGAGCGCCGTGCGCTCAGCCCGTCAGCACGCCGGCCGCGGTGAGCAGCAGCAGCGCCGCGGCCGCTGCCACGGTGGCCCCGTGCACGCGCACGTCCGGGCGGGGTCGTTCCAGGCGTGGGTCGTCGAGGTGTCCCTCCGCGCGCAGCGCCCGCCAGCGGTCCACCACCAGGGCCGCACCCTCGTGCGGCTCGACGTCACGGCCGCTCCGACGTACCTCCCGTGCCGGCGCCGGCACCGCCCAGGCGGCGAACCGGCCGTAGGCGGTGTGCACGCGCAGGCCGTAGCGGGTCTCCACCTCGTTCACCGCCGGCCAGGGGATCGTGGTGGTGCGCCACACGTTGCGGATCACCAGCCCGCCGTCGCTGACCTCGACCTGCGGGCGCCAGTACGCCGCCCATGCGCCGAGGGCGAGCAGCCCGAGCGGACCGGCGTAGCGTGCCGCGGCCTCCGGGCCGGAGGTGACCAGCGTCGTCGCAAGGAGTACGACGGACAGGGCGATCGTGACGAGCGCGAGCGCGGCGGAGAACCGGGACCGGTACACCTCGGTGGGACGCATGGCACCACCCTTCCAGATCAGCCCGCAAGACAAGGAGCCCAGCGGTGACCAGCAACGGCAACGCCCCCACGACGGCCCCCGGCAGCGACGCCGGCAACGGCTCCGGCAACGCCACGGGCACCACCTCCGGGCCGGTGCTCGAGGTCCGCGACCTCAACGTCGCGTTCTACGTGGACGGGGAGTGGTACCCCGCCGCGGTGGACGTCAGCTACAGCGTGAGCCCCGGTGAGGTGCTCGCGATCGTGGGAGAGTCCGGGTCCGGCAAGACCCAGTCGTCGATGTCCCTGGTCGGGCTGCTGCCGCCCAACGGCCGGGCCACCGGCAGCGCCACGCTCAAGGGCAAGGAGCTGATCGGGCTCGGCGGCGGCGCCATGCGGGACGTCCGCGGCAACGAGGTCTCGGTGATCTTCCAGGAGCCGATGACCGCGCTGAACCCGGTCTACACGGTCGGCTTCCAGATCGTGGAGACCCTGCGAGCCCACTTCTCGATGAGCCCCGCCCAGGCCAAGGAGCGGGCGCTCGAGCTGCTCCGGATGGTCGAGATCCCCGAGCCCGAGCGTCGGTTCGGCAACTTCCCGCACCAGCTCTCCGGCGGGCAGCGGCAGCGCGTGATGATCGCCCAGGCGCTCGCCTGCGAGCCGTCGCTGCTGATCGCCGACGAGCCCACCACCGCGCTCGACGTGACCGTCCAGGCCGAGATCCTCAAGCTCGTCCGGGACCTGCGCGAGCGGATCGACGCGGGGATCGTGCTGATCACCCACGACATGGGGGTCGTGGCCGACATGGCCGACCGGATCGTGGTGATGAAGTCGGGGCGGATCGTGGAGACCGGGACCGCGGAGCAGATCTTCCGGAACCCGCAGCACGAGTACACCCGCCAGCTCCTGGCGGCGGTCCCGCACTTCGGCCGGCAGAGCCAGCGGCCCGTCGTGCGGGTGGACGAGGACGCGTTCAAGCCGGGCTACGAGGCACCGGCCGTGACCCCCACGGAGCGTCCCGCCGGAGCGGAGCCGATCCTGCAGGCACGGGACCTGGTGCTGGAGTACCCCAAGCGGGGGACCCAGCCGGTGTTCCGCGCGGTGGACGAGGTCTCGTTCTCGATCGCCCAGGGCGAGGTGCTCGGACTGGTCGGCGAGTCCGGCTCGGGCAAGACCACCATCGGCCGTGCGGCTGTGGGCCTGCTGCCGGTCGCGGGCGGCTCGCTGACCGTGGCCGGTGTCGAGATGGCCGGGGTCAAGGCGAAGTCGCTGCGGCCGCTGCGCCGGCAGGTCGGCATCGTGTTCCAGGACCCCGGCTCCTCGCTCAACCCGCGGCTGCCGATCGGTGAGTCCATCGGGGAGCCGCTGTACCTGCACGAGAAGCTGCGCGGCGCCGACCTCGCCCGCCGGGTCGAGTCGCTCCTCGACGACGTGCAGCTGCCCCGGGCGATGCGCAACCGCTACCCGCACGAGCTGTCCGGCGGGCAGCGTCAGCGGGTCGGCATCGCGCGGGCCCTGTCCCTCGAGCCGCGCCTGCTGGTGGCCGACGAGCCGACCTCGGCGCTCGACGTCTCGGTGCAGGCCCGGGTGCTCGCGCTGTTCTCCGAGCTGCAGGAGAAGCACGGGTTCGGGTGCCTGTTCATCAGCCACGACCTCGCCGTCGTGGAGATGCTGGCGAGCAGGATCGCGGTCATGCACCACGGCAAGATCGTCGAGCTCGGGCCCCGCGAGCAGATCGTGTTCGCGCCCGAGCAGGACTACACGCGGCGGCTGGTGGCCGCGGTGCCGGTGCCCGACCCCGCCGAGCAGCGCACCCGGCGCCGGCGCCGGGACGCGTTGCTGGCCGAGGCCGGCACCTCCTGACGGGCCGCCGCGACGGGCTCCGGTGGCCGATTGGAGCCCGTGCGGCAGGTCTGGCAGAATGTCGCCTCGAGTCCTGCGCTCCCGGACCCTCTCACCCGGGTGACGCAGTGTCCGCCGAGCGCACTCGGCCGGTCCCCACCTGGTTCGAAGCGCTCACCCACGCCAATACTTTGAGGAGACACCACACCCGTGGCCGTCAAGATCCGTTTGAAGCGCATGGGCAAGATCCGTGCGCCGCACTACCGCGTCGTCGTCGTCGACTCCCGCAAGAAGCGCGACGGCAAGGTGATCGAGGAGATCGGTCTGTACCACCCCAAGGAGGAGCCCTCGCTGATCGAGGTCGAGTCCGAGCGGGCGCAGTACTGGCTGGGCGTCGGCGCGCAGCCGAGCGAGGCCGTCACCGCGATCCTCAAGGTCACCGGCGACTGGCAGAAGTTCAAGGGCGAGCCCGGTGCCGAGGGCACCCTGAAGAAGGCCGAGCCCAAGCGCGACAAGGCCGAGATCTTCAACGAGGCGCTGAAGGAGGCCGGCAGCGAGCCGAAGGCCGAGGCGGTCACCAAGAAGTCCTCCAAGAAGGCCGAGGCGCCTGCCGCCGACGCGACCCCGGGCGAGGAGACCCCCGCCGCGGCCGCGGAGGCCGCTGACGCCGGCGAGAAGCCGGCCGACGAGACCACCGAGGCCTGATCCCGGTGCTGCCCGAGGCGCTCGAGCACCTGGTCCGCGGGATCGTCGACCACCCGGACGACGTCACGGTCCGGGACAAGCAGCTGCGCCGAGGCTCGGTCCTGGAGGTGCGCGTGCACCCCGAGGACCTGGGCAAGGTGATCGGCCGCGGCGGCCGGACGGCCACCGCGATCCGCACCGTGATCGGCGCGCTTGCCGGCAGGGGAGGCGCTCGCGTCGACTTCGTCGACGTCGACCGTCGCCGCTGAGCCACACGCTCGAACGAATGGGGAGGCCAGTCCTGGTCTCCCCATTCGTCGTCTCTGCAGAACTGGTCCGGGACCCGACAAGGAAGATGGGGGCATGGCGAGCACCGAGGTAGTGGTCGGCCGCATCGGCAAGGCACACGGCATCCGCGGCGAGGTGTCGGTGGAGGTCCGCACCGACGAGCCCGAGCGAAGGTTCGCCGACGGCGCGACCCTGGCCACCCGAACCCCCCGCGGCGAGGAGCCGCACGGCACCGGTCGGCCGCACAGGCTGACCGTCCGTGGCACCCGCTGGCACCAGTCCCGGCTGCTCGTCACGTTCGAGGAGATCCACGACCGCACCGCGGCGGAGGCCGCACGCGGCCTGCTGCTCGCGGTCGAGGTGGCCGACGACGAGACGCCCGAGGACCCCGACGAGTTCTACGACCACCAGCTGGTCGGGCTGCGGGTGGAGACCACCGACGGGGCGTTGGTCGGTGAGCTGGCCGCGGTCATCCACGGCGCGGCCCAGGACCTGCTCGCGATCCGGTCCGTCGAGGGCCGCGAGATCCTGGTCCCGTTCGTGTCCGAGCTGGTGCCGACGGTCGACGTACCGACCGGACGGATCGTCGTCGACGACCGGCCCGGGCTGCTCACGCCGGCCGCCGAGGGCGAGGGCTGACATGCGCATCGACGTGGTCTCCATCTTCCCCGCCTACCTCGCCCCGCTCGGGCTCTCGCTCGTCGGCAAGGCGCAGGCGAGCGGCCTGCTCGACGTGCGGGTGCACGACCTGCGGGCGTGGACCCAAGACCGGCACCGGACCGTCGACGACACCCCCTACGGCGGGGGAGCGGGCATGGTGATGAAGCCGGAGCCGTGGGGCGAGGCGCTCGACGCGATCGTCGCCGCCCACGAGCCCGGACCCGTGCTCGTGGTGCCGACCCCGTCGGGGGAGCCGTTCACCCAGGCGGTGGCGGAGGAGCTCAGCGCCGAGCCGTGGCTGCTGTTCGCCTGCGGCCGCTACGAGGGCATCGACCAGCGGGTGGTCGACGACGCGGGCGCCCGGATGCGGGTGCGCGAGGTGTCCATCGGCGACTACGTGCTCAACGGCGGCGAGGTCGCGGCCCTGGTCGTGATCGAGGCCGTGGTGCGGCTGCTGCCCGGGTTCATGGGCAACCCTGAGTCGCTGACCGAGGAGTCGCACGCCACCGGCGAGGGCGGTGGGCTGCTGGAGTACCCCGTCTACACCAAGCCACCGGTCTGGCGCGGCCTGGAGGTCCCGGAGGTGCTGTTCAGCGGCCACCACGCCCAGATCGCCCGGTGGCGCCGCGACCAGGCGTTGCGGCGTACGGCGGTCCGCCGCCCGGACCTGCTGGCCCGGCTGTCCCCGGACGCGCTCGACCGGCACGACCGCGAGGTGCTCGCCGATTTCGTCGACCCCGAACGCCTGTGGCAGAATTGACCCTCGGTTCCGCGCGTCGCGACTGCCCGTCCTCGTAGCCGGGAGTCGGCGGTCCACCTGCCACAGGGGGAGCACCGCACGACGCCACACCGGGACCACCTCGATCGAACACCAGTTTCCGTGGGTGACCTGTGGCGCTCACGAGGAGAGATCATGACCAACGTCATCGACACCCTCGCCGCCGAGACCAAGCGCGACGACATCCCTGCGTTCCGCGCCGGCGACACCCTCAAGGTGCACGTCAAGGTCGTCGAGGGCAACCGCTCGCGTATCCAGGTCTTCCAGGGCGTCTGCATCCGCGTCCAGGGCTCCGGCGTCGGCCGCACCTTCACCGTCCGCAAGGTCTCGTTCGGCGTCGGCGTGGAGCGCACCTTCCCGCTGCACACCCCGATCATCGACAAGGTCGAGGTCGTCACCCGCGGTGACGTCCGGCGCGCCAAGCTGTACTACCTGCGCAACCTGCGCGGCAAGGCCGCCAAGATCAAGGAAAAGCGTGAGGCTACGCCCGCCAGCTGAGCTGCCGTTGGCTAGGCTCTGCGGGTGACCAACGCGCCCGAGCACGAGCATCGCGACCCCGTCGACCCGCCCCCCGCTGAGGAGGCGCCGGCGGGGTCGCGGCGTTCCGCGGGCGGCGCTCGGCGCAAGTCCCGCGACGAGCGTCAGCTGCCGATCTGGCAGGAGATGATCCTGCTGCTCGGCATCGCGATGGTCTTGGCCATCGTGATCAAGGCCTTCTTCATGCAGGCCTTCTACATCCCGTCCGGGTCCATGAACGACACCCTCGTGCTGAACGACCGGATCCTGGTGCAGAAGGTGTCCTACTGGAGCGGGGAGCCCGAGCGCGGCGACATCGTCGTGTTCTCCGACCCCGGCGGCTGGCTGAACGCCACGGAGGTTCGCTCCGCGACCAACCCGGTCACCCGCGGCCTGGAGCTGTTCGGCCTCTTCCCGACCGGGGGGCACCTGGTCAAGCGGGTGATCGGCGTCGGCGGGGACACCGTGAAGTGCTGCGACAAGCAGGGGCGGATCACCGTCAACGGCGTCCCGCTCAACGAGCGGTCCTACCTGGCCAAGGGCGAGAAGCCCTCGATGATCGAGTTCGAGGTCGACGTCCAGGACGGCTACCTCTGGGTCCAGGGCGACAACCGCTCGAACTCCGCGGACTCGCGCGTGCACCTCGGTGACCCCGGCGGCGGGCAGATCCCCGTCGACGACGTGGTCGGCAAGGTGTTCCTCGTGGTCTGGCCGTGGGACCACTTCGAGCTCACCGAGCGGCCGGCCACGTTCGACGCCGTGTCCGCCGACTGACCGCGCCGGTCGGGACAGCCGCGGACCCAGGCGGGGCGCGCCGAGCCGGTGGGGGTGCCTGGTCGGGCGCGACCCGACCGCGTGACAATGGTCCGGTCATGAGTGTGCTGCCCCGAGGACTCACCATCCGCCGCGACGCCGGCCTCTACGGCTACGAACGTGCGCTGCGCCGGGCCGACCTGGCCCCGATCGCCGGTGTGGACGAGGCGGGTCGTGGAGCCTGTGCCGGTCCGCTGGTCGCGGCCGCGGTGATCCTGCCCGACGGCCAGCGCGGACAGGTGCCGGGCCTCGCCGACTCCAAGCTGCTCACCGCCAAGGCCCGGGAGCGCTGCTACGACCAGGTGGTCCGCCGCGCCCTGGCATGGTCGGTGGTGGTCATCGACTCCGAGGAGTGTGACCGGCTCGGGATGCACGTGGCGAACGTCGAGGGGCTCCGTCGGGCGCTGGCCCGGCTGGAGGTGCGCCCGTCGTACGTCCTCACCGACGGCTTTCCCGTCGACGGCCTCGGCGTGCCGGGCCTGGCGGTGTGGAAGGGGGACCGGGTCGCGGCCTGCATCGCGGCCGCCTCGGTGATCGCCAAGGTGACGCGGGACCGGATCATGGCCGGGCTGCACGAGGAGTACCCCGACTACGACTTCGCCACCCACAAGGGTTACATCACCGCCGCGCACTCCGCCGCGCTCGAGGAGCACGGCCCGTGCCCGGTGCACCGGCGCCGGTTCGTCAACGTGCGGCGCGCGCTGGGGGAGGAGCCCCTGGACGGGCCGCTGGACGGGTCGCTGGACGGGCCGCTGGACGGGCCGCTGGGCGGGCTGGGTGCGGCGCTGCCCGAGGACGAGGCGGATCTCGGGGACAATGACCTGATGGTTTCCCACATGACGGAGGGCGCGCGATGAGTGCGGAGGATCTCGAGAAGTACGAGACCGAGATGGAGCTGCACCTCTACCGCGAGTACCGCGACGTGGTGGGCATCTTCAAGTACGTCGTGGAGACCGACCGCCGCTTCTACCTGTGCAACCAGGTGGACGTGAAGGCGCGCACCGAGGGCGGCGACGTGTTCTTCGAGGTCTCGATGACCGACGCGTGGGTGTGGGACATGTACCGCCCGGCGCGGTTCGCGAAGAACGTCAAGGTGCTGACCTTCAAGGACGTCAACGTCGAGGAGCTCAGCCAGACCGACATCGAGCTGCCCAAGCCCTGACCGCGGTGACGGGCGTCGGCCGGGGTACGTCGGAACGCCGCCGGCCGGGCTGAGGCCAGGTACCGTCCACACCCTCTGCCGGGCACGGTTCGTCCACAGGGCAGCCGTCACCGACCCCGGACCGACCCTGCCCTGCGCGAGGCTGCCGGGCAGGAGGTTCGACATGACGACTGCCCAGCAACGCTCCGCCCTCGGGGCCTACGGCGAGGCACTTGCCGCCCGCCACCTCGTCGAGCAGGGGATGGTCCTGCTGGACCGGAACTGGCGCTGCGACGCGGGGGAGATCGACCTGGTCCTGCGGGAGGGCCGTGTGCTCGTGGTGTGCGAGGTCAAGACCCGCTCTTCGACGGCGTACGGGTCCCCGCTCGAGGGGGTGACCACCCGCAAGGCGGCCCGCCTGCGCCGGCTGGCGGCTCGCTGGCTCACCGAGCACGGGCTGCGCCCGGACGAGGTGCGCATCGACCTGGTCGGGGTCCTGCTGCCCCGGGGTGGGCGGCCCGAGATGGACCACGTTCGCGGGGTGGCGTGATGGCTGTCGCCACCGCCCGGACCATCTCCCTGCAAGGCGCCACCGGTCATGTGATCGACGTGCAGGTGGACCTGTCCCAGGGCGTCGTGTACACCGCCCTCGTCGGGCGTCCGGACGCCTCGATCAGCGAGGCCCGGGACCGGTGCCGTGCCGCGGTGACCAACAGCGGCTTCGACTGGCCGGCGACCAGGCGGGTGACGATCCTGCTCTCCCCGGCGGACCTGCCCAAGCGGGGCCCGCACTTCGACCTCGCGATCGCGGTGGCGACCCTGGCCGCCGCCGGCACGGTCCCACCGGCCGCGCTGGACGGGCTGGTCTTTATCGGCGAGCTGACGCTCGACGGCCGGATGCGCTCGGTCCCCGGAGTGCTGCCGATGGTGATGGCCGCCGCGGCCCGGGGCATCGGCTGCGTCGTGGTCCCCGAGACGCAGGCGGACGAGGCGGCGATGGTCCCGGGGACAGCGGTGCTCGCGGTGCGGTCGTTGGCGCAGGTGGTGGCGCTGCTGCGCGGGGACGAGGTGCCCGAGGCGCCCGCGGTGGAGCCGCTCGCGAGCGGGCCGCTGCTGTCGTGGCGAGGCGAGGAGCGGCTTCGTGACGTCGACCTCGCCGACGTCCTGGGCATGGCCGACGCACGCTACGCCCTCGAAGTGACCGCGGCCGGGGGCCACCACCTGATGCTGAGCGGGCCGAAGGGCGCCGGGAAGACCACGCTGGCCGAGCGGCTGCCCGGCCTGCTCCCCGACCTGACCGTGGAGGAGTCGCTGGAGCTGAGCGCGATCTACTCCCTCGCCGGCTGCCTGCCGCCCGGCCACAGCCTGCTCACCCGGCCGCCGTTCCGCGCCCCTCACCACACCGCCTCCCGCGCGAGCGTCCTCGGCGGCGGGAGCGGCCAGGTTCGCCCGGGGGAGGTGAGCCGGGCCCATACCGGCGCCCTGTTCCTCGATGAGTTTCCGCTCTTCAACGCCGACATCATCGAGGCGCTGCGCGAGCCGCTCGAGAGCGCGGAGATCACCATCGCCCGGGGCGAGGAGACGGCCACCTTCCCGGCCAGGACGATCGTCGTGCTGGCCTGCAACCCGTGCCCGTGCGGCGACTACCACCCGACGGACCGGGACCACCGGTGCACCTGCACCGAGGTCCGGCGGCGCGAGTACCGCCGCAAGCTCAGCGGTCCCATTGCCGACCGCATCGACATCACCCGGCACGTCGAGCCGGTCCGGGCCTACGAGCTGGGCGACCCGCTGGCGCGCCCGGAGCCGACCGCGACGGTGCGGGCCCGGGTCGCCGCGGCACGGGGCCGGCAGGCAGCGAGGTACGCCGGGACCCCCTGGCGGCTGAACGCCGACGTGGCCGGCCCCGCACTCCGCGAGCACTGGCCGCTCACCGAGAGCGCCGACCGGCACCTGACCGAGCGGGTGTACTCCGGCGAGCTGACCCGGCGGGGAGCGACCCGGGTGCACCGGCTGGCGTGGACGGTCGCGGACCTTACCGGAGCGGACCGGCCCGGCGACGGGGAGCTCGATGTCGCCCTGCGGCTGCGCACCGGCCTGCCCCTCGCGCTGGACACGGTGACGGGCACACGCCATGGGTGACCGCGAGGCGCGTGCGGCGCTGAGCCGGCTGAGCGAGCCGGGGGACACCCGGCTCGTCGCGCTGGTCGCCCAGGTCGGCGCCGAGACGGTGTACGACCTGCTGCGCGAGGAGCAGGACGTCGCGGGCGTGTACACCGACGTGGCCGCCCGGCTGCGTGACCTCGACCCGGTCCGGGACCTGGAGCTGGCCGCGGGGCAGGGGATCCGGCTCATCGTTCCCGGCGACGGCGAGTGGCCCGAGGCGCTCGGCGACCTCGACCGGGTGGAGGCGGTGCTCGGTCGCGGAGGTGCTCCGCTGGGGCTGTGGGCCAAGGGGCCACGCCGCCTGGGTGAGGTCTGCGCGAGCGCGGTCGCCGTCGTGGGCTCCCGGTCGGCGACGACCTACGGGGCCGCTGTCGCGGGCGATCTCGGTGCGCATCTGGCAGCACACGGCACCACGGTGGTCTCCGGCGCTGCGTTCGGCGTCGACCAGGCCGCGCACCGCGGGGCACTCGCCGCCCGTGGCGCGACGGTGGCGGTGCTCGCGTGCGGCGTGGACCGGGCCTACCCCGCCGCCCACAAGAGCCTGCTCGACTACATCGCCGACACCGGGCTGGTCGTCTCCGAGCTGCCGCCGGGCTGCGCCCCGACCCGGCTCCGGTTCCTCTCCCGCAACCGGATCATCGCGGCCCTGGCGCAGGGCACCGTCGTGGTCGAGGCAGCCGCCCGCAGCGGCGCGCTGAGCACGGCGAACTGGGCGAGCCGGCTCTCCCGGGTGCTGATGGGGGTGCCGGGTCCGGTGACCAGTGCCCCGTCGGAGGGGGTGCACCAGCTGATCCGCAGAGGCGAGGCCACGCTGGTCACCCGCGGCGAGGAGGTCCTCGAGCTGGTCAGCCCGCTCGGGTCCCGCACCGCGCAGGAGCCACGGGGGCCGGAGCGCCCGCACGACCGGCTCGGCGAGCGGGACCGGCGGGTCCTCGACGCGGTGCCCGTCCGCTCGCCCGCGCCGACCGCGTCCGTGGCGCGGCTGGCCGGGGTCGCCGTGGCCGCCACCGAGGAGAGTCTGCGTCGACTGCGCGGTCAGCGGCTGGTCGAGGAAAGTGGTGGTCGCTGGCGGCTCGTCGGCCCGGAGTAGGGCTCGTGCGTTCGTAGACTCGCTGACCATGGGTCAGCGGGGCGAGTCACGGCGGGACGAGACGGCGCTACGGGACGAGTCGAGGGCTCCGACCGACCCGACCCGCCGGACCGAGCCGACGGACGACGCGGCCGCCGGGTCGACCGGACCGGGCCGCCGGACCGAGCCGGCGGACGACGCGGCCCCCGGGTCGACCGGACCGGGCCGCCGGACCGAGCCGGCCGAGCCGGACGGACTGGACGAGTCCGCGGGTCTCCCGGCCGCGGAGCGAGCCGAGCTGCCCGAGCCGTTCGCTCGCGCACTAGCGGACTACGAGCGGCACCTGGTGTCCGAACGGGACCTGACCCCGCACACGGTGCGGGCCTACGTCGGCGACCTCGTGTCGATGCTCGAGCACGCCGCGATGCTGGGGCACATCGACGTTGCCTCGCTCGACGTGCAGACCCTGCGCAGCTGGCTCGCCAAGCAGCAGGTCAAGGGACGGGCTCGGACCACCCTGGCCCGCCGAGCCACGGCGGTCCGCGTGTTCACCGCCTGGGCGCAGCGCACGGGCCGCAGCGAAGCCGACCCCGGTGCCCTGCTCGGCTCGCCGCGACCGCACCGGACGCTGCCCCCGGCACTGCGGCACGACGAGGTCGGTGAGCTGCTGACGGCGGCTGCCACCCGCGCCGACGACGGCAGCCCGGTGGGCCTGCGCGACGTGGCGATCCTCGAGCTGCTCTACGCCACCGGGATCCGGGTAGGCGAGCTGTGCGGGCTCGACATCGACGACGTCGACCGCGAACGCCGGGTCGTCCGGGTCTTCGGCAAGGGGCGTAAGGAGCGGTCGGTGCCGTTCGGACAGCCTGCGGACCGGGCGATCCACGCCTGGCTGAACGGTCCCCGCGCCGCCCTCGCCGTACCCGGGTCGGGCCCTGCGCTGTTCCTGGGGGTCCGGGGGCGGCGGATCGACCAGCGGGCGGTGCGCACCCTGGTGCACGCCCGCCTCGCGGACGTGCCCGGCGCCCCGGACCTCGGGCCGCACGGGCTGCGGCACACCGCGGCGACCCACCTGCTCGAGGGTGGAGCCGACCTGCGCACGGTCCAGGAGCTGCTGGGCCACGCGT
>DATIBI010000097.1:0-5261 GCA_035457605.1 Nocardioidaceae bacterium | reverse complement strand
GCCCAGCTGGTCGCGGACACCTGGTCGCACCTGGCGTCGATGTACCCGTCGCCGGGGCTGAGCAGCGAGCGGATCGAGATCTTCCTGGCCACCGACGTCAGCGAGGCCGAGGACCGCGGTGACTTCGAGCCCGCCCACGAGGAGGCGGACATGACCAGCGCGTGGGTGCCCCTGCAGGAGCTCGTCGACGGCGTGCTCACCGGCCGGCTCACCGACGGCCCGTTGGCGCTCGCGGTGCTCACCTACCTCAACCGCCGGTAGCGGCTCCGCGACCCCTGCAGGTGCGCGGGCACCGGTTGGCAATACACTCGCGTGGCCGCGACAACGACGTGGCGGCGATCACACTGGAGGGAGTCCGCGCGTGAAGGTCGGCGTGCCGAAGGAAGTCAAGACCCACGAGTACCGGGTGGCGATCACGCCCGTCGGAGTGCACGAGCTCACCCAGCACGGGCACGACGTGTACGTCCAGAAGGGTGCCGGCGCTGGCTCGCTGATCCCCGACGAGGAGTACGTCGCCGCCGGTGCGACCATGCTGGACACCGCTGACGACGTTTGGGGCACCGCCGACATGGTGCTCAAGGTGAAGGAGCCGGTGGCCGAGGAGTACGCGCGGATGCGCGAGGGCCAGACGCTGTTCACCTACCTGCACCTGGCCGCGGACCAGAGCCTGACCGACGAGCTGCTCAAGCGGCGGGTCACCGCGATCGCCTACGAGACGGTGCAGCTCCCCTCGGGGTCGCTGCCCCTGCTGTACCCGATGTCGGAGGTCGCCGGCTGCCTCGCTCCGCAGGTCGGCGCCCACGCGCTGATGAAGGCCCAGGGGGGTCGCGGCGTCCTGCTCGGCGGTGTCGGCGGCGTGGCGAACGCCAAGGTCGTGGTGATCGGCGCGGGCGTCGCCGGCCAGAACGCCGCGAACATCGCGCTGGGCATGGGCGCCGACGTCACCCTGCTCGACACCGACCTGGACAAGCTGCGGATGTCGTTCTGGCGGTACAACAACCGGGTGCACGGGCTGGCGTCCTCGCAGCTGGCGATCCAGCAGCAGGTGACGGAGGCCGACCTGGTGATCGGCGCGGTGCTGATCCCCGGCGCCAAGGCCCCCAAGCTGGTCAGCAACGAGCTCGTGTCGCAGATGAAGCCGGGCTCCGTCCTCGTCGACATCGCAGTCGACCAGGGCGGCTGCTTCGAGGACACCCGCCCGACCACGCACGCCGACCCCACGTTCGTGGTGCACAACTCGGTGTTCTACTGCGTGGCGAACATGCCGGGTGCGGTGCCGAACACCTCCACCTACGCGCTGACCAACGCGACGCTGCCCTACGCGGTGGCTCTGGCGAACAAGGGCTGGAAGCAGGCGCTGCGCGACGACCGCTCGCTGTCGCTGGGGCTGAACACCCACGCCGGAGAGGTCACCTACGCCCCGGTCGCGGAGGCGCACGGGCTCGAGGCCGTCTCCCTGGAAGGGGCGCTCGCCTGAGCGCCGGGCACAGCCCGTCCGCGCTGCAGCGCGCGGTGCGGACCTACCTGGACCACCTGGTGGTCGAGCGGGGCCTGGCGGACAACACGCTGAAGTCCTACCGCCGGGACCTGCGCCGTTACGTCCGCTACCTCTCCGACGCGGGCATCGACGAGGTGGCCGCGGTCACCGAGGCCACGGTGTCCCAGTTCCTCATCGCCTTGCGCGAGGGCGACGAGGAGCACCCGCCGCTGGGCGCCGGTTCCGCGGCGCGGACGGTGGTGGCCGTGCGCGGGTTCCACCGGTTCGCGGTCCGGGAGGGCCTGGCCGCGAACGACCCGGCGGCCGCCGTACGTCCTCCTGCCCCCGCGAAGCGGCTCCCGAAGGCGTTGCCGCTGGCCGACATCGAGCGGATCCTCGACGCGGCCGGGGCGCCCGGCACGGCGCTCGCGCTGCGGGACCGGGCGCTGCTCGAGCTGCTCTACGGCACCGGCGCCCGGATCTCCGAGGCGGTCGGGCTCGACCTGGACGACCTCAACCCCGAGCAGGGCACGGTGCTGCTGCGGGGCAAGGGCAACAAGGAGCGGGTCGTCCCGGTCGGGTCGTTCGCCCGAGACGCGGTCGACGCCTACCTCGTCCGCGGCAGGCCCGAGCTCTCCGCCACCGGCTCCGGGGTGCCGGCCCTGTTCCTGAACGCCCGGGGCGGCCGGCTCTCGCGGCAGAGCGCCTGGACGGTGCTGGTGCGGGCCGCCGAGCGGGCCGGGGTCAGTGCCGAGGTGTCGCCGCACACGCTGCGGCACTCCTTCGCCACCCACCTGCTCGACGGCGGCGCCGACGTGCGGGTGGTTCAGGAGCTGCTCGGCCATGCGTCGGTGACCACCACGCAGGTGTACACGCTGGTCACCGTGGACAGCCTCCGCGAGGTCTACGCCACCGCGCACCCGCGCGCCGTCGGCTGACCTGGGTGGGGTAGCGCACGCGGCGCCGCGAGGCCAGGACCGGTCACGCGTGTTGTCCCCAGAGTTGTCCCCAGCACCGGGATCGGGTGTGTACGGCGCGCCTCCCGAGCCCACAGGGACGCCCCGGATTTACTGGTCTCGTAGACGCGTCGGCCGATGTTGTTGTGGCTCGGACGGCGCACCACATAGAGTCGCCGCGTTGCGCGCGACAAATGTAGAAGAGTCGACTTTCGCGCAACGTGGCCAGTGACATGGGAGGCACGAGCGTGACTGACTCGGTTTCATTCGGCGCCAGCTCGAACGGGAGCAACGCGTCGGAGATCCCTCCGCTCGTCCCGAACCGTGCGATGGCCGGTGCGTCCCACCCTTCCCCCGCACCCACAGGAGACCAGGAGCGCGTGAGCGAACCGACCCCGTTCAAGCGGAGCGAGTCCGGCTCGCCCGTGGACGTCCTCGACATGCCCGTCACGGACAGCGCGCCGGCTGAGATGGGCCCCACCGGGCGCCCGATGCCGTTCCTGCCCGACCCCAAGCCGGTCAGCGGCCACGGCAGCGCCCGGGTGATCGCCATGTGCAACCAGAAGGGCGGCGTCGGCAAGACCACGACGACGATCAACCTCGGTGCCGCGCTCGCGGAGTACGGCCGGAAGGTGCTGCTGGTCGACTTCGACCCGCAGGGGTCGCTGTCAGTCGGCCTGGGCCTGAACCCGCACGACATGGAGCTGAGCGTCTACAACCTGCTCATGGAGCGCGACGTCGAGCTCGACGAGGTCGTGGTGAAGACCGGTGTGGCCGGGATGGACCTGCTGCCCTCGAACATCGACCTGTCCGCGGCCGAGGTGCAGCTGGTGCACGAGGTCGCCCGCGAGCAGACCCTGCGCCGGGTGATCGAGCCCGCGATCAGCGAGTACGACGTCATCCTCATCGACTGCCAGCCCTCCCTGGGCCTGCTCACGGTCAACGCGCTCACCGCGGCCGACGGCGTCATCGTGCCGCTGGAGTGCGAGTACTTCGCGCTGCGCGGCGTCGCCCTGCTCAAGACCACCATCGACAAGGTGCGCGAGCGGCTCAACCCCAAGCTCACCATCGACGGCGTGCTGGGCACGATGTACGACGGACGCACCCTGCACGGCCGCGAGGTGATGGAGCGGCTCGTCCAGGCCTGGGGCGACACGGTGTTCCACACGGTGATCCGGCGGACGGTGAAGTTCTCCGACTCCACGGTGGCCGGTGAGCCGATCACCACCTACGCCGGGACCTCGGCCGGCGCCGACGCCTACCGCCAGCTCGCCAAGGAGGTGGCGGCCCGTTGTCTCGACGGGTGAGCATGCCGGCGGCGGACGACCTGTTCCGGCCGACCGCCACGCCCGTCGAGAACGAGCCGGCTCCCGCAGAGCAGGCGCCACCTCGTACCCGACGACGGCCCAGCACCCCCTCGACCTCCGCGGCTCGCAGCAGCAGTGACCCCGCGCCCGGGCAGGGCGCGGAGCAGTCCGACGCGCACTCCGACGCCCGGTCCGACGCGCAGTCCGAAGGGGCGCCGCGCCGTACGAAGCGCTCGAGCGGCCGGGTCCGGCACGACGAGAAGATGACCGTCTACGTCACCGCCGACGAGCTGCTCGAGCTCGAGCACGCGCGCCTGTCCCTGCGCCGTGAGACCGGCGTCGCGGTGGACCGCGGACGTCTGGTCCGGGAGGCGATCGCGATCGCGCTGGCGGACCTCGAGGCCAACGGCGAGGACAGCGTGCTCGTCCGGCGCCTCACCCAGTCATGACCGTCGACCCGGCGACCGACGGGCTTCACGACGAGGGCGAGGCAGGCGGCGGGTTCGCCGTACGCCTGGACAACTTCGAGGGCCCCTTCGACCTGCTTCTCAGCCTGATCGCCAAGCACAAGCTCGACATCACCGAGGTGGCGCTGTCGAAGGTCACCGACGAGTTCATCGCCCACATCAAGGCCGCCGGTCCCGAGTGGGACCTGGAGCAGACGACGTCCTTCCTGCTCGTCGCGTCCACCCTGCTCGACCTCAAGGCGGCGCGCCTGCTGCCGCAGGGTGACGTCGAGGACGAGGAGGACCTGGCGCTGCTCGAGGCCCGGGACCTGCGGTTCGCGCGGCTGCTGCAGTACCGGGCGTTCAAGCAGGTCGCCGCCGTGCTCGAGCAGCGCATGCAGAACGAGACCCGCAGGCACCCACGTGCGGTCGGCCTTGAGGAGCGTTTCGCCACGCTCCTGCCCGAGGTGCTGATCTCCCTGGGGCTGGCGGAGTTCGCCGCGCTGGCAGCCAAGGCGATGCAGCCCAAGCCTGTCCTCGAGCTGTCCCTGGCGCACATCCACGCACCGACGGTCAGCGTCAAGGAGCAGGCCGCGATCGTGGTGGACCGGCTGCGACGCGCTAAGACGATGACGTTCCGCGCCCTGGCGGGTGACGCCGCGGACACGCTGACCCGGGTGGCGAGGTTCCTCTCGCTGCTGGAGCTGTTCCGCGAGGGTGCGGTCGCCTTCGACCAGGTCTCGCCGCTCGGTGAGCTGACGATCCGGTGGACCGGGTCGGAGGAGGGCGAGGTCACCATCACGGACGAGTTCGACGGCGCGTCCGGGGAGGACGAGGACGGCGACATCGGGGAGGACGAGGACGGCGACGGCGCCGGCACCGAGCCCGAGATGGAGGCCGACGCGGACGGCGGCGACACTGGGGAGGGCACGCAGCCGGACATGGGGCCGGACATGGGGCCGGACACCGGGCCGGACACCGGGCCGGACACCGGGCCGGACACCGGTTCCGACGACCCGCTGGCCCCGCAGGACGTGCAGAGCACACACGAGAGGGACATCCCGTGAGCGAGAAC
>DATIBI010000096.1:0-13447 GCA_035457605.1 Nocardioidaceae bacterium | reverse complement strand
GCAGCAGACCTGGGGCCCGGTGATGGCCAAGGGCATCGAGGACACCACGTTCTACCGGTGGCACCGGCTGGTTGCGCTCAACGAGGTGGGCGGAGACCCGACCGTGCTGGACGAGGCGGGGCCGCAGGCGCTGCACTCCTGGGCCGCCCGGCAGCAGGAGAGCTGGCCGCTGGGCATGACCACCCTGTCGACCCACGACACCAAGCGCAGCGAGGACGTCCGCGCACGGCTGATCGCGGTCGCCGGCGACGCGGCCGCGTGGGAGCGCTGCTCGCGGGTGTTCGGCGAGGCCGCCGAGCAGGCCGGGGTGGACCGTCCCACCGGCCACCTGCTCTGGCAGACCCTGGTCGGGGCGTGGCCGATCAGCCCCGACCGGCTGCACGGGTACCTCACCAAGGCGGTCCGCGAGGCCAAGCAGCACACCGCCTGGGTCGACGGCGACCCCGACTACGAGGCCCGGGTGCTCGCGCTCGCCGACACGGCGGTGGCGGCCGGCCCGATGCGCGAGGCCGTCGAGGACGCGCTGGCCCGGAGCGCCGGCGCCGTGCGCGCGACGGTGCTCGGCGCCAAGCTGCTCCAGCTGCTGCTGCCCGGGGTGCCCGACACCTACCAGGGCTGCGAGCTCGTCGACCTGTCCCTGGTCGACCCCGACAACCGCCGCCCCGTCGACTTCGACACCCGCGGCACGCGGCTGGGCCGGCTCGAGTCCGGCCCGCCCGAGGACCTCGACGACGAGAAGCTCCTGGTCACCTCCCGGGCGCTGCGGCTGCGTCGCGACCTGTCCGCGGCGTTCGACGCGGACGGCTCCTATGAACCGCTCGCGACGAGCAACGAGCACGCCGTGGCCGTGTGCCGCGGAGGGGCGGTCGCCGGCGTGGTGGCCCGGGCCCCGCACCACCTGGCGGCGACCGGTGGCTGGGGGACCGGCACGGTCCGGCTGCCCGGCGGACGCTGGCGCGACGAGCTGACCGGGCGCGAGGTGCCCGGCGGCGAGGTGCCGCTGGTGGACCTGCTGGCCACGCTGCCGGTGGCGCTGCTGCGCAGGACGGGGGAGTGAGGGTGCGCGACTTCGAGGTGTGGGCGCCCCGCGCGGAGCGGGTCGAGCTTCTGCTGCCCGAGGCGCGGCACCCGATGGAGCGGGGTGGGTCGGGCTGGTGGCGGGTCTCGGTGGACGCGCCGGCCGGGTCGACGTACGCCTTCTCCCTCGACGGCGGTGACCCGCGCCCCGACCCGCGCGGGCTGCGGCTGCCCGACGGCCCGCACGGGTGGTCGCAGCACTACGACCCCGGCGCCTTCGCGTGGACCGACGACGACTGGGCCGGAGTCGGCCTCGAGGGCGCGGTGGTCTACGAGCTGCACGTCGGCACCTTCACCGCCGAGGGCACCCTCGACGCCGCGGTGTCCCGGCTCGGCCACCTCGCCGACCTCGGGGTGACCCTGGTCGAGCTGCTGCCGCTGGCACCCTTCCCGGGCAGGCACGGCTGGGGCTACGACGGGGTCGCGCCCTACGCGGTGCACGAGGCCTACGGCGGGCCGGCGGCGCTGCAGCGGTTCGTCGACGCCGCGCACGCAGCGGGGCTGGGCGTGTGCCTGGACGTGGTCTACAACCACCTCGGCCCGGACGGCAACTACCTCGGTGACTTCGGTCCCTACCTGACCGACGCGCACACCACGCCCTGGGGCCCGGCGCTCAACCTCGACGCCCCCGACAGCGACCCCGTCCGTCGCTGGGTGTTGGACAACGTGGCGCTGTGGCTGCGGGACTTCCACGTCGACGCGCTGCGGCTCGACGCGGTCCACGAGCTGCACGACCGGCGCGCCACCCACCTGCTGGAGGAGATGTCGGCGGAGGTCGACGCGCTGGCGGGACGGCTCGGCCGGCAGCTGTGGCTGATCGCCGAGTCCGACCGCAACGACCCGGGCACGGTCACCCCGCGCGGGCCCGGAGCCGCCGTCGGCGGACTCGGGCTGCACGGGCAGTGGGCCGACGACGTGCACCACGCGTTGCACGTCACGCTGACCGGGGAGACCCAGGCCTACTACGCCGACTTCGCCGAGCCCGGTGCCCTGGCGAAGGTGCTGCGCACGCCGTTCTTCCACGACGGCACGTGGTCCAGCTTCCGCGGCCGTAGCCACGGGCGACCGGTCGACGCCGCGACCGTCCCGGGCTGGCGGTTCGTGGCCTCGCTGCAGACCCACGACCAGGTCGGCAACCGGGCCGTCGGCGACCGGCTGTCGGCCACCCTGTCCCCGGGCCGGCTCGCCTGCGGCGCCGCGCTGCTGCTGACCTCGCCGTGGACACCGATGCTGTTCATGGGGGAGGAGTGGGGTGCGCGCACGCCCTGGCAGTACTTCACCGACCACACCGACCCGGCGCTCGGTGAGGCGGTGCGGCAGGGCCGTCGCGCGGAGTTCGCCGCGCACGGCTGGGACCGCGCGGACGTGCCCGACCCGCAGGACCCGGCCACCCGCGACGCCAGCGTCCTGGACTGGGCCGAACCCGGGCGGGAACCGCACGCCCGGCTGCTGCGCTGGTACCGCGACCTGATCCGGCTGCGCCGCGAGCACCCCGACATGCGCGACCCGCGGCTGGACCGGGCCCGGGCCGAGCACGACTTCGACCAGGGGACGGTGGCGGTCCGCCGCGGCGAGCACCTGGTGCTGCTGAACCTGGCCGACGAGCCGCGCAGCCTCGACGCCGAAGGACGCGGTCAGGTGCTGCTGTCCTGGGACGCCGGGACCACGATCGAGCAGGGAGTGGTGAACCTCGCACCGGACTCGGCAGCGGTCCTGGCGCCCTGAGCCGCGTTGGGGGCGCCTGCGAGACTGGGCCGATGCGCACCTTCCGAGTGACCGGTACGGCGGCCCTCTGCCTGTCCCTGCTGGCGGGCGCCTGCGCGACCGACCGGGACCCGGCCGGCACCAGCGACACCGCCGTGCAGAGCTCGGGAACGAGCAGCCGGTCCGAGTCCTCGCCGGAGCCGGACCGGACCGACCCGGCCGCGCCGACGGGTGAGGCCGCGCCCGACGCCGGCGAGCCCGACACCACGGCACGCTCCCTGGGCGGGCCCGCGCAGGACCCCGGCTGGGGCCCCACCCGTGCCGAGCTCGACCGGGCCGGGCGCCTCGCGGCCGGGATGAGCACGAAGCAGCTGGCCGGGCAGGTGATCGTCGCCGACCACGCCGGCCAGGACGCCCCCACCGGTCTGGTCACCGGGCTCGACCTCGGCGGCGTGATCGTGATGGGGAACGGTTCCGGGGACGTCGACCGGATCCGCCGCAGCAACCAGCGGCTGCAGCAGGCGGTGCGTGCGGACGGGCGTCGCTGGCCCGCGTTCATCGGCGTCGACCAGGAGGGCGGCATCGTCGAGCGGGTCAAGGGGAGGGCGACCCGGTTCCCGGCGTTCATGACCGCCGGCGCAGCGGACGACACCCGGCTCACCACGAACGCCGCGGCCGCCAGCGGTGCGGAGCTCGCCGACCTCGGCTTCACCGTCGTGTTCGCGCCGACCGGCGACGTGACCACCGGGCCCTCGGACCCGACCATCGGCTCGCGCTCCGCGGGCAGCCGGCCGCCGCTGGTCGCGCGGCACATGAGCGCCGCCGTCGACGGCTACCTGTCCGCCGGGGTGCTCCCGGTCATCAAGCACTTCCCGGGCCACGGCTCGGTCCCGGCGGACAGCCACTACGAGATGCCGGTGCAGAAGGCGTCCCTGCGGACCCTCGACCGCCGGGACCTGGTCCCGTTCGCCACCGGGGTGGAGCGCGGTGTCTCCTCGGTGATGGTGGCCCACATCGACGTGCGCGCGGTCGACCCGGGCGTCCCGGCGTCGCTGTCGCGGAAGGTGGTCACCGGGATGCTCCGCGAGCGGCTCGGCTTCGACGGCCTGGTGGTGACCGACGCGCTGAACATGCTCGCGGTCTCCGGCCGCTTCTCCAGCGGGGAGGCCGCCGTGCGCGCGCTGCGCGCCGGGAACGACGTGCTGCTGATGCCCCAGGACCCCCGGGCCGCGCGCGACGGCATCGTGCGCGCGGTCAGCGACGGCCGGCTGTCCCGGTCCCGGCTGGAGCAGGCCGCGGCCCGGCAGATCGCGATGCTCCTGCACCAGGACCGGTTCGACGCCACGGTCACGCGCGCGGCGGGCTCCAGCGGCGAGGTGTCCCGGCGGCTCTCCGCACGTGGCGTGACCGTGGTCGCGGGTCGCTGTCGCGGTCCGCTGGTCGGCCGCTCGGTGCGCGGGGTCGGCGACCCGTCCGCGGTGGCCGCCTTCCACCGGGCCGCACGCCAGGCCGGCCTGCGCACCGGTGCCGGCGCGACGGTGGCGCTGATCGGCTACCGCGGGGCGCCGCGCTCCGCCGACGTCGTGGTCAGCACCGACACCCCGTACGTGCTGTCCGGCAGCCGGGCACGCACCGCCAAGGTCGCGCTGTACGGCGACACCCCCGGCGCCATGCGGGCGCTCGTCGACGTGCTGCGCGGCAAGGCGCAGGCCCCCGGCCGGCTGCCGGTCCCCGTCGCCGGCGTCCCGCGGGACGGTTGCTGACGCCGACCCTGGACCCGGTCGCCGGACCTCGACGGCTGGTCAGCCCAGGTCGTAGTGCAGGACCAGCTCGTAGCCGTCCTCGCTGTGCCCCTCGATCCGCAGCTCGGCCTCACCGGTCAGGGTCGCCAGGTCGCCGGTGCCCATGCCGGGTACGACGCTCAGGGTGCCCGTCACCGCGCCGGCTCCGTGCCGGGCCTCGTGCCGCAGCACGAACGAGCCCTCGTGACCGGCGACGGTCCCGGTGAACCGCTCCAGTCCGAGCACGAGGTCGTCCCCGCCGCGGTAGCCGAGCAGGTAGACCACGTCAGACGTACCCTCGACCTCCCCGCTGCAGTGGTAGCCGACCCGTGCCTGGCTGATCCCGCGGTCGGGGTAGTAGACGCCGCCTGAGTCCTTGCCGGTGCCGTCGACGTCGGAGACCAGCTCCTCGGACCAGGCGGAGACCGTGAACCGGCCGGTGGCCTTGTGCGTGTAGCTCATGCCCTGACGCTAGGGCGGCGGGAAGGCGCGCGGCTTGAAGGAACGCGACAACTAGCCTGAGCCTGTGACAACACCGCGAGGACGGCCGGAGGCGATCCTGCGTCCTGGCGCGGCGGCGCAGGCGTTCGACGTCGAGCGGGTGCCGCCGCGCGAGCCGCTGGCCGAGTACGTCGACTACCACTGGCTGGTGCGGTGGGACGTGCCCGTGCCGTTCCGGCAGCAGGTCGTGCCGCAGCCACGGGTGCACCTGGCCGCCGAGTCGGGCCGGCTGCTCGTGCACGGGCTCAGCCGTGAGCCGTTCTTCCGGACGTTGGTGGGAGGCGGCCACGTGGTCGGCACCGCGTTCCACCCGGCCGGGTTCCGTGCGTTCCTGCGCACGAGCCTGGCCACGATCCGCGACACGGTGCGGCCCGCAGGGGAGCTGCTCGGCGCCGACGACCGGCCGGCGGCCGGGACGGCCCTCGGCACCGACGACACGGCGACAGCCGTGGCCGCCGTCGAGGACTACCTGCAGGCGCTCGGGCCCGAGCCGGACCCGCTCGCGCGACGGCTGAACGGGCTGGTCGACCTGGTCGCCACCCGAGCCGACCTGGTCCGCGCCGAGCAGCTGGCCGAGGAGGCCGGGGTCAGCCTGCGGACCCTGCAGCGGCAGTTCACCGACTACCTCGGCTTCGGTCCCAAGTGGGTGATCCAGCGGTCCCGGATCCTCGATGCCGCGGCCGCCGCGCACGAGGGTCGGCCTCCGGACTGGGCCGCGCTGGCGCTCGAGCTCGGCTTCTCCGACCAGGCGCACCTGACCCGCGTCTTCACGCACGTGGTGGGCTCACCGCCGGCGACCTACCGGCGCGACGCCGGCCTGCCGCGGGACGCGGACTAGAAGGGCCGCACGAGCAGCGCGGTGCCCTTGTCGCCGACCCGGGTCATCACCAGCGTGCCCTCCTCCTCGCCGTGCAGGTCCAGGCGCTTGCGCAGCTCCTCGGGGACCACGTCGACGCCCCGCTTCTTGATCGTCAGGCGGCCGATGCCGCGGGCCCGAAGCGCCGCCCGCAGCGGCTTCTCCTTGAACGGCAGGGTGTCCAGCACCTCGTAGCTGCGCGCGAAGGGCGTGTGGAACGCCTCGTCGCCGGTGACGTAGGCGATGTGCTCGTCGAGCAGCCCGCCGTGCACACCGGCCGCCACGGCGGTCACCAGGCCGGCCCGGATCACCGCGCCGTCGGGCTCGTAGAGGAAGCGTCCGACCTCGCGCACGTTCTGCTCGCTGGGGTCGTCGTCGTCGGTGAGCGTGGCCAGGCCGCTCGGACGGATCACCGTTGCCCGCCGCCGGGCGGTGGCGAGGTAGGACGACCAGAGCACCGCCTCCTTCACGTCCCCCTCGTCGCTGACCCACTCCGCCTCGACCCCGGCCGGCACGATGTCGTGCGGGATGCCGGGCGCGACCTTGACGCAGGACGGCCGCCGCAGCAGCCGCTCCACGAACGACCAGGGCGGGGAGTAGGCGTCGACGTCGAAGACCCGGCCCCGGTCGGTACGACGGGCGGGGTCGGCGAAGACCACCCCGAAGCCGGCGAGGTCCAGCGACATCGCGTCGGCGACCTGGACCGCGCCGCCGAGCCCGAGCGCGTGCAGGTTCGCCGAGGCCACCTCCACCCGTAGCGGGTCCTGGTCGACCCCGGCGGCGGTGAGCCCGGCCCGCGCGAACGCGACGAGGTCCCCGCCGATGCCGCAGCCGAGGTCGATCACCGACGCCGGCTGGGCCATGGCCACCCGGCTCGCGCGGTGCTCGGCGACCCGCAGCCGGGTGGCCTGCTCGAGGCCGTCGGGGGTGAAGTACATCGAGGAGGCGAGGTCGCCGAACTTGGCGCGGGCGCGGTACCTCAGCTCGGCCTGGGTCATCGCGGCGGCGGCGTGCTCGGGGGAGGCCTCCCGGCGCAGCGCGGTGAGCACCTTGATCGGGTCGGTGCCCGGCCCGTCGTACCGGTTCACCGCGGTGGCCAGCAGGGCCTGGCCGTCGGGGGTGAGCAACCAGCGGAACGCCTCGAGGTCCATGACACGGCAGTCTGGCACTCGACTTGACCGAGTGCTAAACCGGGCATAGATTCGCCTTAGCACTCTCACCTCGAGGGTGCCAGCGCTTGCCGGGCCACGGCCCCCGCGACGGCGTGATCCACGCAGGCGCACGAGCATTCCAACAGCCATGTGAATTTCTCTCGAACACGAGAAAGTGGAGGTCGACATCGTGTCGGTCAACATCAAGCCGCTCGAGGACCGCATCGTCGTCAAGCCGCTCGACGCCGAGCAGACCACGGCGTCCGGCCTGGTCATCCCGGACACCGCCAAGGAGAAGCCGCAGGAGGGCGAGGTCCTCGCCATCGGCCCCGGCCGCGTGGACGACAACGGCAACCGCGTCCCGCTCGACGTGAACGTCGGCGACAAGGTCATCTACAGCAAGTACGGCGGCACCGAGGTCAAGTACTCCGGCGAGGAGTTCCTGATCCTCTCGGCGCGCGACGTCCTCGCCGTCATCGGCTGAGCACAGCCGAGAAGCACATCGCCTTGACTCCGCCCCGGGCGGCCTGACCTCGTTCGGGCCCCTGGGGCTGTGTCGTTGAACAGCCGTTCCGGAAGGAAGCAACGCAGAAGATGCCGAAGATTCTTGAGTTCGACGAGGACGCACGCCGCTCGCTCGAGCGGGGCGTCGACGCTCTCGCCAACACCGTCAAGGTGACCCTCGGCCCCAAGGGCCGTTACGTCGTCCTGGACAAGAAGTGGGGTGCCCCCACGATCACCAACGACGGTGTCACCGTCGCCCGTGAGATCGAGGTGGACGACCCGTTCGAGAACCTGGGCGCCCAGCTGACCAAGGAGGTCGCCACCAAGACCAACGACGTCGCCGGTGACGGGACCACCACGGCGACCGTGCTGGCCCAGTCGATGGTGCACGAGGGGCTGCGCGCCGTCGCCGCGGGGGCGAACCCGATGGCGCTCAAGCGGGGCATGGACCTCGCCGTCGAGGCCGTGGGGGACGCGCTCCGCGACGCCGCCCGCGACGTCGACTCCAAGAGCGACATGGCCGCCGTCGCGACGGTGTCCTCCCGGGACAGCCACATCGGTGAGCTGCTCGCCGAGGCCTTCGACAAGGTCGGCAAGGACGGTGTGATCACCGTCGAGGAGTCCAACACCATGGGCACCGAGCTCGACTTCACCGAGGGCATGCAGTTCGACAAGGGCTACATCTCGCCCTACTTCGTGACCGACGCGGAGCGGATGGAGGCCGTCCTCGACGACCCCTACATCCTGCTGCACCAGGGCAAGATCAGCGCGATCGCGGACCTGCTGCCGCTGCTGGAGAAGGTCATCCAGGCCGGCAAGCCGCTGTTCATCCTCGCCGAGGACGTCGAGGGCGAGGCGCTGTCCACCCTCGTGGTCAACAAGATCCGCGGCACCTTCTCCGCGGTCGCGGTCAAGGCTCCCGCCTTCGGTGACCGCCGCAAGGCGATGATGCAGGACATCGCCGTCCTCACAGGCGGCCAGGTCGTGGCTCCCGAGGTCGGCCTCAAGCTCGACCAGGTCGGGCTCGAGGTGCTCGGCCAGGCCCGCCGCGTCGTGGTCACCAAGGACGACACCACGATCGTCGACGGTGCCGGCTCCGACGCCGACGTCACCGGACGCGTCAACCAGATCAAGGCGGAGATCGAGAACACCGACTCCGACTGGGACCGCGAGAAGCTGCAGGAGCGCCTGGCCAAGCTGGCCGGCGGTGTCTGCGTGATCCGGGTCGGCGCCGCCACCGAGGTGGAGCTGAAGGAGAAGAAGCACCGCATCGAGGACGCCGTCTCCGCGACCCGCGCCGCCATCGAGGAGGGCATCATCGCCGGTGGCGGTTCCGCCCTCGTGCACGCGGTGTCGGTGCTCAAGGACAACCTCGGCCTGACCGCGGACGAGGCGATGGGCGTCCGCATCGTCGCCAAGGCCGCCGACGAGCCGCTGCGCTGGATCGCCGAGAACGGCGGCGACAACGGCTACGTCATCGTCTCCAAGGTGCGTGAGGCCGGCGTCGGCAACGGCTTCAACGCCGCCACCGGTCAGTACGGCGACCTGGTCGCCCAGGGCGTGCTGGACCCGGTCAAGGTGACCCGGTCCGCGCTGGTCAACGCCTCCTCGATCGCCGGGATGCTGCTCACGACCGAGACCCTGGTCGTGGACAAGCCCGAGGACGAGGACGACGCTGCCGCCGGGGCCGGGCACGGCCACGGGCACGGCCACTGAGCCGCCCCTCGCCTGACACCGCGACGCCCCCTGGACCACGTGGTCCCGGGGGCGTCGCGCTTCCCTCGGCGTGCCGGGCCGCCGGTCAGCGGAACCGGCCCGCCCAGATCTTCATGCCGTGCCCGCGGTTGACCGGGGTCGCCCAGGTGAGCAGGTCGCCCCGGCCGGTGTGCGACCCGCCGAACTTCACGTGGCCCTCGCCGAGGCGCAGGAACCGCCCCGTGGCCGGCTCGTAGGCGTACGCCCCGGCCTGCCCGTCGGGGTAGGCCCGGACCACCACGAACCGCTCGGTCACCTCGACCAGGTCGACCCCGTTGTCCTGCACCGTCACCACCGGGGCCCCGCCGGTGGAGATCACCTGTACCCGGTCGTCGCGGCGGCCACCCGACTCTCCGCAGTACTGCGCGAACACGATCAGCTCGCCGACCCGGTCCATCCCCAGCGCGTTGCACCGCGACCCGGACTGCGCGTCGAACGTGCGCTCCTCGCCGGTGCGCAGGTCGCGGACGTGGATGGTGCTGCTCGGCTCGTTGGAGCTCTCGGTGAAGGTGAGCTCGCCGTCCTCCACGTCCCAGTCACCGACCACTGCCTCCTCACGCACGTCGTCCGGGTCGTCCAGGGCCACCGACCAGAGACGGCTCTGCTCGAGCTGCTCGTCGGCGGTGATCGAGACGTAGAGCCGGTTCTCCGGACCGAGCCTGCTGGCGGCGAGGTAGGTGTTGCCGCCGGTGATGCCGAGCGCCGGCGCGGTCACCTCGGTGTCGCTCCACGCCTCCGCGCCGCGGTCGTAGCTCAACACCGTGAACCCGCCCTCGTAGGCCTCGCTGACGAAGAGCAGGCGCCGCGCACCCGCGTCGACCAGCGACTCCGGCTGTCGGCTGCCGCCCGGCTCGGGCAGCCACACGGTCTCGTCGCCCGCCGGGTCCAGCAGGCCCCAGCGGAGCTTGTTCCGGATGCCGTGCGGGCCGTCCCGCACCACGATCAAGCCGTCGGGCGTGACGCCGGCGAAGTGCTGCCCGTTGGCGAAGTCGAGGTTCTCGTTGACCAGCGTCGTCACCACCTCGTAGTCGCGGCCCTCGACGGCCGGCCTCGCGTCGGCCAGCGTCACCACCGGACCGACCGGCCCCGTTCCGGCAGCGGGCCCGCCCGTCGTACCGACCAGGCCCACCAGCGCGGGCGTGACCCCGGCGCACACCGCCACCCCGGCGACCGCCAGCGCGACGCTGACCCGCCGCCGGCGGACCCGCCGTCGTCCCGCCTGCAGCAGCCGGGTGACGTCGGTGTCGTCCTCCGGCGGCACCTGCACGCTCTCGTGCAGCATCGTCCGCAGCTCGTTCACCATGCCTGCCCTGCCTCCCCGCTCACCACGAGCTCGTCGTCGACCTCTGCCTCGAACATGGACCGCAGCGAGGTGAGGGCGCGTGAGGTCTGGCTCTTGACCGTCCCCTCGCTGCACCCGAGCAGCGCGGCGACCTCGCCGACCGGCAGGTCCTCGAAGTACCGCAGCACCACGCAGGCCCGCTGCCGCTGCGGCAGCCGTGCCATCGCACCGAGCAGCGCCTGCCGGTCCGACACCGAACCGGCGAGGTCCCGGCCGGACCCCTCCCCGTCCGGGACCGGTCCCGGCAGCTCGCTGCTGGACCGTCTCCGTGACATGTCGATGGCCACGTTGACCACGGTCCGTCGCGCGTACGCGGCCAGACCGCCGCTGCGCTCGAGCCGCGGCCACGCCACGTAGACCCGGATCAGCGCCTCCTGCACGATG
Source organism: Nocardioidaceae bacterium (assembly GCA_035457605.1). GTDB lineage: Bacteria > Actinomycetota > Actinomycetes > Propionibacteriales > Nocardioidaceae > Nocardioides_C. Next base: position 2,392 of record DATIBI010000096.1, on the reverse strand, counting down.
TCGGAGGCACGCTCCCAGTCGCCGCACATGAGGTAGGCCGTCCGGCGGAGCCGTGACCGGCTCGCCTCGGCGAACTCGACGAACGCCTCGTCGTCCCTGCGTCCCACGCCTTGTCCCCTCTCGTCGGCAGTGAGAACGGGGTGAACCACGCAAAGGGTTGCACGGAGCGTCCGCCGCCGCCCCCGACTTCGGCTCGGGACGCCTCCCGCCGGTACGATGAGGTCTCGCGCAACCTGCTCCGGAAGGGCTCCATGACTCTCACTCCTGCCGGCGTGCCCGACAAGTTCGCAGCCCTCGGGCTCACCTACGACGACGTCCTGCTGCTGCCCGGCGAGACCGACGTGATCCCGAGCGAGGTGGACACCACCGCACGGCTGACCCGCGAGATCAGCCTGAGGATCCCGCTGGTCTCCAGCGCCATGGACACCGTGACCGAGTCGCGGATGGCGATCGCGATGGCCCGTCAGGGCGGGATCGGTGTCCTGCACCGCAACCTGTCCATCGAGGACCAGGCCTACCAGGTCGACCTGGTGAAGCGGACCCAGACCGGGATGATCTCCAACCCGGTCACGATCGGCCCCAAGGCGACCCTGGAGGAGCTCGACGAGCTCTGCGGCGAGTACCGCGTCTCCGGCCTGCCGGTCATCGACGAGGGCAACACCCTGCTCGGCATCATCACCAACCGCGACCTGCGGTTCGTCCCGGTCGCGCAGTGGGCCACCACCTTGGTCGGTGAGGTGATGACCAAGATGCCGCTGATCACCGCGCCGCTGGGGATCAGCCGCGAGGACGCGACCGCGCTGCTGCGCCAGCACAAGCTGGAGCGGCTGCCGCTGGTGGACGGCGCGGGCAAGCTCGCCGGGCTGATCACCGTCAAGGACTTCGTGAAGTCCGAGCAGTTCCCCAACGCCTCCCAGGACGCCGATGGCCGGCTGCTCGTGGGCGCCGCGATCGGCTACTTCGGCGACGCCTGGGAGCGCGCGACGACCCTGGTCGAGGCCGGTGTCGACGTGCTCGTGCCCGACGTGGCCAACGGGCACGCCCGGCTGATGCTGGAGATGATCCAGCGGCTGAAGAAGGACCCGGCGACCCGGCACGTGCAGGTGATCGGCGGAAACGTCGCCACCCGGGCCGGCGCCCAGGCGCTCGTCGACGCCGGCGCGGACGCGGTGAAGGTCGGGGTGGGGCCGGGCTCCATCTGCACCACCCGGGTCGTGGCCGGGGTCGGCGTACCCCAGGTCACCGCCATCTACGAGGCATCCCAGGCGTGCAAGCCCGCCGGTGTCCCGGTGGTCGGGGACGGCGGCCTGCAGTACTCCGGCGACATCGCCAAGGCCCTCGTCGCCGGCGCCGACACCGTCATGATCGGCTCCCTGCTCGCCGGGTGCGAGGAGAGCCCCGGAGACCTGATCTTCGTCAACGGCAAGCAGTACAAGACCTACCGCGGCATGGGCTCGATCGGCGCGATGGCCTCACGCGGCAAGAAGTCGTTCTCCAAGGACCGCTACTTCCAGGCCGACGTGGCCAGCGACGACAAGATCGTGCCCGAAGGCATCGAGGGCCAGGTGGCCTACCGCGGCCCGCTGTCCGCGGTCGCGCACCAGCTCATCGGTGGTCTGCAGCAGTCGATGTTCTACGTCGGCGCCCGCACCATCCCCGAGCTGCAGGAGCGTGGCCAGTTCGTGCGGATCACCTCGGCCGGCCTCAAGGAGAGCCACCCGCACGACATCCAGATGACCGTCGAAGCACCCAACTACAGCTCCCGCTAGAACGAGAGACGCCGCCTGATGGAAATCGAGATCGGTCGCGCCAAGCGCGGTCGCCGTGCCTACTCCTTCGACGACATCGCCATCGTCCCGAGCCGTCGCACGCGCGACCCCGAGGAGGTCTCGGTCGCGTGGCAGATCGACGCCTACCGGTTCGAGCTGCCGATCGTCGCCGCGCCGATGGACTCGGTGATGTCGCCGGAGACCGCGGTCGCCTTCGGCAAGCACGGCGGGCTCGGGGTGCTCGACCTCGAGGGCCTGTGGACGCGGTACGACGACCCCACCGACCTGCTCGCCGAGGTCGGTGAGCTGCGGGGTCCCGCGGCTACCAAGCGGCTGCAGGAGATCTACGCCGAGCCGATCAAGCCGGAGCTGATCACCGCCCGCCTCACGCAGATGCGGCAGGCCGGCGTGACCGTGGCCGGGTCGCTGTCCCCGCAGCGGACCAAGGAGTTCGCCAAGACGGTGGTGGACGCCGGCGTGGACATGTTCGTGATCCGCGGGACCACCGTCTCCGCCGAGCACGTCTCCGGGCAGGCCGAGCCCCTGAACCTCAAGGAGTTCATCTACGAGCTCGACGTGCCGGTGATCGTGGGCGGGTGCGCGACCTACCAGGCCGCCCTCCA